>JAJPKK010000009.1 GCA_021323775.1 Hyphomicrobiales bacterium | reverse complement strand
GCGGCCGGCCGCGCCAGTTCTGCGTGATGTGGCAGAACACCCTACGAAGTTTCCGTATGACCGGAACCCGCGGCAGGCGTCGCCCCACAGCAGCGACGTCACGCTCTCGTCGTCACTTCTGCGGCTGTTTGAAATACCTCAGATCCGGAGGCGCCTGGTCCTTGCGGACCGGCATCAACAAGCCATCGCCGCTCACGAAGTAGCTTTGCTTGCCGATGGCGATCATCGACGGGTTCTCGGTGCAGTAAGCCTCGGCCCATTGGGGGCGGGGATTGGAATCGTGCACATATTTCTTGTCGACGGTCCAAGGCCGCGTCAGCGCATTGTCGAACACGGTGATCTCGTCGTGGAGGATTTTCGGATCGGCCTTGTCGCGATAGATCCGCTCCTTGAACCTGGACTGATTGTCGAATGCAAGGGGAAGCCCGGTGGCGTCATAGGCGCGAGGGCCTTTAAAGGGTCCGCGCGTTTCGACTTCGAGCGTGTCGTAAGTGCCGTCGCCGTCCGTGTCGATCCACTTGCCAAGCGAGTAGCCCGCATAGGTCGGTTCGATGTCCTTTGGCCAGTCGCGGCCATCGGTGAAGATCCGGCGAAAATGCTCGGCGCCGCCAATCAGCACATAGGTGGTGTTTGGCGTAACGACGAACTCCAGCGGCCGGAATGCAATCATGTTGAGCGGCATGCCGCCCGGATAGCACCGCACGGCGTGGTCAAAAAAATTTCCCTCGCCGCCGTTGGCCTGGTCCGCAAGGCTGTCCTCCAGCACTTTCTGGTACTCAGGCGTCAGCGGAGCTTCTTGCCCGCGCCCCCAGGGCTTTGTCTGGTCGAACGACGGCTGGCCCCCAAGTCCCGGAACGACGAAGCGCGCCCACGCGCCCTTCCAATCGGGATATTTCGGCTGGTCTGCCTTCGCGCTGCCGATCGGGATCGCGAGCGCTGCGACCGCGATGGTTGTGATTAAACTCAGACGATGCATCGTTGACCTCCCTAACGACTGTGCGGGGCTCGCTCCAGCCGCCGTGCCTCGCGGAGCGATTACGCCGCTTTCCGCCTTGCGGCGGCCGAGGCGGCCGACACAGTGCCTCGACCTTCAACTATCGTGCCGGGCCATGCGGGGGCCGCAGCCGGGATGCCGGCGAGAGCCGGAAAAGTTCCGCGGAGAGCCTCATGTTTCCTCCAATTAACAAGATTACATCATGCACAAATGGCGCGGAAGGTCTCAACAGGTCGGGAAGTGCGGGCGCCGGTTACCGGCCGCGGCGGCGACCTGGCGGTGGTCGCTCCCGCTGCGCAAACCGGGCGGCAATGACGCTAACCGCCATGGCCGGTTGGCCGCCCCCAATGATGAAAATCGCTTGCGGCGCCGCTTGAGGCTAAAAGGGTCGGGTGCGGGAGGCTTCGGGCAGAGGTCGATCTTAGACCATTATAGTGGCCGTAACGCGAATTTTGTTCGCGTTACGGCCACGTCAAAGGGATATCAAGGGCAAGGCCCTTGGCTAGTTGGATTCTCGGCCGCTCCGATCTCCTCACTTACCACATCAAGCAGCGCATGGCTGCTGCTGTTGTTGCGGCGGCAATCGCCCACAAAAATCTGATGGCGCAGTAGCAATAATCCGTCGTGCGAACTCCCGCTTTTGCATGTTTCAGCGACCATAAAGGAAGCCGGGGGAGCGACCCCCGGCCCCTCGGTCTAACAATGGGCGGGCTACTTGATCGCACATTGGGGAGCGACCCCGTGCATCAAGGATCGCGCTCACCCTAGGGTTAGACCAACCCTTTATGCCAAAACATATCGTCGGAACGAAAACACCGCCATCTCGATAAGCCTTGTCACGTGGGCCAGACGTCGTTGAGCAAAAGGGCGAACTCGTGCCGCCTTTTGCGCACCTTCCCCCACTTATTACCCCGCTGAGAGGGGGTAATGAGGGGGCGATTAGCGGAACAAATAGTTGATCCCGATTTTAAGAGTGTCAATATCGACTTTGCCCGACGGCACGGTGCCGAAGGAGTTCGGCGTGCCAAGGCCATAATGCAGATACTCGAATTTTGTGCTCCAATTGGGCGCGAAGGACCACTCGACGCCAGCGCCTGCGGTCCACCCGGATAACCAGCCCTCGCTTGAGAACGGAATGCCGCCGAGATTTCCGGAAATCTTGTCGTGGCCCCAGCCGCCGCCGACTGTGCCGTAAAACAGCCACGTATTGTACGCGAGGCCGGCACGGCCGCGCAGCGAGGCCAGCGAGTCAGTCGTAAACGCCGTCGTAAACGGAATGCCGAACGCGTTGCTGCCATTGACGGTCTGTGAGATATCGCCTCCGCCGATGTCCCCCTCGATGCCGAGGACAATCGTACCCGTCTGAACATTGTAGCCGATCTGGCCCCCGCCAAAGCCGCCTTTCGCGTCAAGACCTCCCGATGCAGACCAACCATAGCCTCCGAACGCGCCCGCGTAAGGGCCCGTCCAAGTGAACGGCAACACCGCCGTCGGCGGGGCCGGCGGTGCCTTCACGCCGAGGTCTGCTGCCGCGACCGCGTTGGTCAGCGCAGCGACCGCAACTGATGCAATCCCCAGCCTTCTCATCAGTGTTCTCCATGCCCGCCCATTATAGCACTCAAAAAGCGGACGAAGGTTGTAATTTGGCCACACTAGCCGCCGTTCTCACTGATCCTTTCATTTTTGACATTGTTATCAACCCGGCTTCCTTGCCGCTTCCTCGACATGTCGTCAGCCTTGCCTACCCTGGTAGGGAGTGCCGGGAGGAGGCACACGATCTGCGGTGCCGCAAATAGCATACACGCGCCTTCACATTAGCGCATCAGGGGCGAGCCGGCTACCTCGATGCCTGCTCGCGACGCCCGGCATTCCCTGGTCAACACGAAAGCGGTAGTCGTGTAATGCTACTTTACCTCTTTTGCTGGTGTCGCGTGCTCGGCGTGGCCGCGCCGCGGTGCGACAGCGGCGTTGTCGCCCCCGAGCGGTACCGACCGCATTTTGTCAGGATCAGCAAGGTTTTGGAATCGTTCGAGCGAGATAAATTCCCCCACTTTGTCCAAGGTCGCCCTGCAGGCACGTAGCGCGCTCCAAATCGGCGGCCTTTGCAGGCTGGTGGCCCAGACCTCCAAGACGACGGCCAAGATCGTCCCAGCCTGGATTCGCGCAGGCGACAAGTTAGCTCACTGGGCCTCGCAAGCTGGCGAGGGTCGCAAGCCGCATGCAACGTTCTCATATCAGGAGCGCCATGCCCTCCCGCGCCCGGCCTTTCGAGGACGGGCAGGCACGCTTCGCTTTGCCCACCCTGCCATATGGCCGGAATCCGCTGCAGTCGAAGTGTGGCCGGCCCTGCCCGCGCGTTCGTGCGACAGAGCACGGCTCCAATGCTGCGGCCGGCCTTCCACATCCTAACGATTATCAAGGTCGAAAACGATCGGCCGCAGATAATCGTTGGGATCGACGATCCACAGGATCTGCGGCCAGCTCGCTGCTGGCACGCCCGCTGCATTGAGCGCATCGACAAAGCCGACCTTCCATTCCAGCGAGGACCCCTCGGCCGCGACGGCCGTCAAATGGTTCGGTATGAAGTAGCGAGGGCGCACGTGCTGGAGATAAGAAACAATATCGCGCTCGCCGTTCTGGTTATAGCCGAGGCTGACCACCGAACCGAGCTCGACGTCGACCGGATGCAGGCCGTCCATGATCGATGCCAGATTTGCGCCGACGGTCTTGCCGCGCACGGTCACGCCGGGGAAGCAGCCATTCGCGGCCTGACCGGGCTCATAGGGCAGGCCGGTCGCCGGGTTATTGTTTGGCAGCGCGCAGCTATCGACGATATCCCCGGTGGAATTGTGCCAGACGAACCTGAACCGGTGGTCGTCGCCCTTCACAGTAAACACGAAGAACAGCGCGATGGGGCCGCCCGGGCCGCTGCGGCTTGTCGCAATATTCATCACGCTTGATAACGGCGTGCCCGCCGGAAACAGCATCGGATCGCGCGGATCCTGCAAGTTACACGGAAAGGTATTGCCTTTTGTTGGAGTAGGCTGGCAGACGCCATTGGCAGTGGCGGCAATCGGCACCGCACCCGGGTCGGCCACGCCAGTGTTGGTCGAGTGCAGGTGCTTGAATGCCCGGATACCGACTTCGGGCTCGAAATCATTTATCGCGACGATCTCTGCGCCCGGCAGCGAGCCTCGCGAGGTGACCGGCTTGCAGGTGACGGTCGGCACGAGAGTGTAGTGCCTGTTGTAGTTATTGGTCGCGTCGATCGCCATGTTGTCGCATGTTTCGGGCGACGCATAGATGATGGCGCCGGTTTGCTGCGCAATATAGGCCGCATTGTCGGCATGGTCGAAATGTCCATGGCCCAGAAAGATGGCGTCCGGCTTCACGTCGACGAGGTCCTGAATCACGAACGGCGTACGGCCAGGCGCGACCTCGAGGCGCGTGACATAGGTATCGAGCAGCATGACGCGGCCCTTCGCCGCCACCGCAAAGGAGGCGTTGGTCAGCCACGAGAAGACCACCCGATCCTCGCGAACGGCGCCGTTCCTCGCATCGACATTTTCGAGACCGAAGATCTTTTGTCGAGCCGCGATGAGTGCGTCCGAGGGCGGCGTTTTCGCGACCGCCTGTTCCGTCAGCGAGGCTGACGCCAACCCCATGCCGGCGACTATTGCCAAGGTTATGCTACGCATTGTTTCTCCTCCCTCCGAAGTTCTGGATGACTGCCGATCAAGTTGGATGCTCAACGGCGGTTTGCAGCCGACATGCCGCAGCTTCCGTCGTGTGCGGAAGCTGCGGCTCATTCCGGCGGCGCCGCTGATCAGGGCGGCAGCAGGCCGCTGTTATGCGCCTGCGTCTCGACTTGCGAAACCGCGTTAGCCATATCGCTTTGCAGCAGAAAGCCTTGCGACACGAGGATGTTCGCTGCGGTCTGCACGGCGCTGTCATAGGCCGCAGTGGTCGGGTAGCGGCTCGCGATCGGCTTGCGGGGGTCGCCTGTGGCGGACGCAGCGGCGACCGTTTTCGGGAACGGGATGAAGCTGCCGGTGAGGTCGCAGGCATCGCCTTCGCCAAATCCCGCTGCGCGGGTGTTCCAGCCGGTATAGGTGCCGAGCGGGACCATCAGCGAGAGCGAGTGCACGCCGTCAATATCATTGCCATCGGCGTCGACCTGGGGCGCCAGCATGGTGTAGTCAGCGACGCGGGACGGCGGAGCGACGGTCTCGATCCCTGACTCGTTGGCATCGTTGAACTGTGGGCCGCGGAAGTAGTCCGACCGGATGTTCAGCAACACATTGAGTTGTTCGCTGACGCCCGGAATGATGGGGAACTTCACCTGGCTCACGGGCACCAGCGTGCCGGCGCGGATCTGCGGATAGCGGCTGTCGGGCGGGTTTGCGCCGCGCACGACCCAGTTTTCGAGCGCGATGAGTATGGCGCGAAGGTTATAGGTGTAGGAATTCGCGTTCGGCAGTTGCTGACAGACTGGCGTCGCGGCGGGCGGAACCGGGCCTAGCGCCGAGTAGCCGCCATGCTGCGTGCTCGCAAGGTGATAGAGCCTGACGTTGTCGGGCAGGAACCGGTCACGGCGTCCGCCGCCGCGGCGATCGGAGAGCTCAATGAATTGAAACTGCCTGGCGTCGTCGCCGGCGACCGTCAGGTCGCGCCGGCCGAAGGAGTCGGTGGTGTCATTTGACATGGACGACTGCCAATACTCGGTGTCGGTTACGGTCTGCGCGATCTTCGGGCAGGTATTGGTCGCGCGGCACCGCTGCAGGAGGTCGCCCCCCACGCGGGTCAACGGGTCCTCGTAGAAATCCCAGGTCATCGGCGACTCGGCGCCGGGATATTCATGCTCCGTATGTTGCAGCCCGGCGACGCGGCCAGGCTGACCAAATCGGATGTTCAGCGCGATGCGGGCCGAGGCGATATGGGGGTTCATCCCGTCGAAGACTCTGTCGCCGTTCTCATCCTGGTTGAAGCCAAGGTCAAGGAAGGTGCGCAGGTATCGGCCGCTCTGCGAAGTGCCATGGGCCAACGTATGCTGGATCGCGCCGTAGAGCGGGTTTTGCGGGCTGCTGGAGTGATGAAGGAACGACACGAAGTCGCGCGTGGATGCGAAACCGAGGCCGAGCACGAGCGGATCCCGGCCCTTGTAGATCAACTCGTAAATGTGGTTCGGGTCAAATCCGCCCTGCTTGCAGATATGAAACTGTGTGGCGTTGGCCGGGTCGGGCGTGACGTTCGGGAAGGTCGGATTACACGAGCCGAATGCCCACTGGCTGGCCGGGATCGGTTCGCGCGGATCCGCCTCATGCACCCGCTGCGTCAGCGTCGCCTGCGAGGTATCCGTGCTCACCGGTTGGTAGCCGCGCGAAGCGGCCGAGAAGCCGCCCAGGATCGGCGAGGTCTGGATCGCCGCGGTCAGCATGCTGATTTCGGAGCGGACGATCCCGGTGATGGTACCGCCGCCGTGGCTGTGGGCGATCGGGACGGTCATGGTGAGGCGGCCTGTCGCCGGCGACGGCACCAGGTCCGCCTGCCAGCCGCTCCACACCATGGTGAAGCCGTGGTTTTCGAGGAAGCCGTCGCCGGCCGGATTGGCCGCATTCACACCGACATTGAAGAAGCTAGGAATAATCATGCTGCCGCGATTGACCACGTCATAGAGCAGCACGTGATTGCCCCGGCTGGGGTCAATTGGCTTGAGAATGCTGATATCCATCGCGTACTCGACCCTGCCTGACTGGTTACGCGGCGCGAGCGCGATATCCTGGATGATGGCGTTGCGCGGATCGTTCGGATCGACCTCGCCATAGGCGGTGCCGATGAGTTGTTCGTACTGCCCGACGCTGCCAAAGCTCTGCCCATTGAAGGCCGGCGAGATTTTTGTGTTGATGATAATATTGGTGATGCGCGCCTGCGCATAATCAGCGCTTAACGCCAGGACTGCGCCCGCGCCAATACCGGACATCCCCGATGTGACGGCGCACGAACCGAGCATTGCAAAGCCCAGACGCCGTAAGCGACCTTCCATGGAACAACCTCCCTATGACAACGCTTTCATTTGAATTACGCCGCGCCCGCACGAGCGAAGTTCAACAATTTAAGATTGTCCCCCGCGCTTGCCGATGCTTCAGCGCGGACAAGCCTATGAACTGCCCGCCCGCTCGGCAACATAGATTCTGAGATTCTGAGACAAAGCCAAGGCGCTTCGATCCACGTTGACGCGAGCCCTGAAGGGTCCTCACCACGCTCACCGCGAGACCCGCCTGATGATAAGCGGCAAGCACATTTTCCACCGTCATGGGACAGCGCCCGCCCGATAACGCGGGCGGGTGGAAACGCTTCGCTTTACCCGCCTACAACGTTCCATATGACCGGAATCCGCCGCAAGTCGGCCGCGTCCGTCGCCATCCTTCCTCCTTCGACAAGCTCAGGAAGCGCCCGCATCCTCCGACAAGCTCACGAGCGCGCTCCTCAGGATCAGGGCATCAGTTGTCTTACGCCCTTGAAGCGGGCGCCTTGATCGCTCACTTCCCCCCGGAAAGCCGCTTCACCAGCCGATAGAGATATTCCCCGCCCTCGAAAAACGACTTGACGGCGACGCGTTCGTCCTTGCCGTGGGCGCGGACATCATCGACATCGCTGGCAAGCCCGGAATGGCCGTAGGTGGGAATTCCCGCGTTGCGCAGATAGCTGCCGTCGGTGGCGCCAGCGCTCATCACCGGGACCACCGGCACGCCGGGCCAGAACTCGGCCGAAGTCTTCTCGATCGCGCTCAGGAGCCCCTCTTCGATCGCTGACGGCTCGCTCAGTACCGGCTGGCCGATCGGCGTCACCGCTATCTGCTCATCAGCGAGCACGCGCTTGAGCGTCGCCGTGACATCGTCCACGTTCTCGCCCGGCATGATCCGGCAGTTGACCGTGGCGCCCGCCGTCTGCGGCAGGGCGTTGCGGGCGTGTCCCCCCTCAAGCATGGTGGCGACGCAGGTGGTGCGCAGTTGTGCATTATAGGCCGGGTTCGCCGACAGGCGCGCCAATGCCGCCGGATCAGGATTGGCGGAGAGCACGGAGCGGATGTCGGCAGCCGTCTCCGGGGTTTCGAGTTCCGCGGTGCGCTCGAACGATTGCCGCGTCGTCGTGTTCAAATTAACCGGGAACGCGAACCGGGCGAGCCGCGCCAATCCCTCGGCCAGATGATAGATGGCGTTGTCCGGTGACGGCACCGACGAGTGGCCGCCTTTGTTGGTCACCGTAAGCCGATATGAGCGCGAGACCTTTTCGCTGGTCTGGATGCTGTTGCGGATCGGCTTGCCGCGCTTGAGGCCGACGCCGCCGCCCTCATTGAGGGCGAATTCGGCGTCGATCAGGTCGCGATGGTTCTTGAGCAGCCATTGAATCCCCACGGCGTTCGCATCGAGGATTTCCTCGTCGGTCTCCAAGACCAGGATGATGTCGCGATCCGGCCGGTAGCTTTCCTGCTTGTAGCGAATGAGGTTGGCCACGAAGGTGGCCGCCATGTATTTGTCGTCGCCGGAGCCGCGGCCGTAGAAATAGCCGTCCTTCTCGGTGAGCCGGAAGGGGTCGAACGACCAGTCCTCGGGTCGTGCCTCAACAACGTCGAGGTGGGCAAGCAGCAGGATCGGCCTCTTGGCGCCCGTGCCGCGCAGCCGCGCCACCAGATTGCCCTTGCGCGGCGCCGGCTTGAAGACCTGCACGTCGGTGCTGTCGAACCCAGCCGAAATCAATCGCGCCGCCATCGCGTCCGCGGCGCGGCCGGTGTCGCCGGTCGCCGTGACGGTGTTGATCTCGACAAGCTCCTTGTAAATGTCGAAGGCGCGCTGCTGCTGGGCCGTCAGCGCCCGCGCGGGATCGCCCGCGGCGGCCGCAAGCATCAAGACTGCGGCGGCGGTGAGGGCGGTATTGAAACGCAGCCGGGCGCGACGATACGGCGCCCACAGATGGTTCAATGCGATGCGGGCGAGGGCGTTCGGCATGACGGTCTCCCGAGGTTGGCGCAAAACCTGGGGCCGGCTGAACCCCATGCCGGCCCCGCGTCATTATGGGCCATTTCCTCGCTGGTCGCAAAACGACCGCGCCCATATCCGCCGGGGCTTGCCCGCCGCCGCGCTCGCACTCGCTCAATCGATAGTTGCCGTTGCGATATCCGCGGATTCGCATGCAGAGCCGGCGAGTTCCTCCCGGTCCTCAAGAGGCCGCGGCTTCACGGAATTGCTTCGCTCGGCCGCGCGAATGCCCAGACCTGGGGGCGACCCAAGGGTCGCCCCTTCGAGAGGATCGCGGCCTCAATCAGTTGGATGAGCCCGGCAAGATCTCCACGATGCCGACCATATTCAGGCCGCTCATCGCCATGGCGATATTGCCGTCCCTGGTCGGCATCATGTGACGCACGATGCCGCCGCCATTCGGGATCTGCCACGTCTGGAATTTTTCCGTTTTGGGATCGAACCGCACCAGATTATTCGGGCGCGTGTTCGACTCCACGTACCAGATCTTGTCGTCGATCACCGTCATTCCGTAAGGCTGTGATTGCGGGCCGCTGGGGCCCTCCCATTCGGTGACTTCGCCGGTCTTGGGATCGAGCCGGCCGAGCTTGCCGGTGGCCCAGTTGCCGTACCAGATCATATCGTCGGATGTAACGCCCATGCGGCGGATGCGGGTGCGGGGATCCGGCAGAATGTATTCCTTCAGCTCCAGCTTGTCGGGATCGATGGTGGCGATCTTGTTCGAGCCCCAGTAGCTGAACCAGGGTTGCCGGCCGTCGGACAGGAAACGCAGCGCATAGGGCTGCTGTCCGTCTGGGCCGTTAGGCTTGAACAGCTCGATGTCGCCGGTCTTGGGGTCGAGCCGGCCCATGAAGCCCCCGTTTTGGACGGAAAACCACAGAATGCCGTCCTTGTCGAACAGCGGCGTGTGCGGATCGCGCGCCTTTGGATCAGGCATGGGGAAGAACTTGTACTCGCCGGTTTTCACGTCGAGCTCGCCGATGTGGCCGCCCCAATTGCCGGCGTACCAGATGTTGCCATCCTTGTCGTTGATCAACCCGTGAGGGCCGCCTTTGATCGGGATCGGATACTCCTTCATCTCGCCGGTTTTCGGGTCGAGGCGGCCAAGCCGGTTGGCAAACTGTCCCGACCACCACAGCGAACCGTCCGGCATCGCCAGCGGATCATGCGGGCGTTCGCCCGGCGTCGGCAGCGTCCACTCGTGGAACTTGACCTGTACCGGACCGCTGATCGCAGCGGGCTTGGGCCGCGGCTTTTCAGGGAAGCTTGCAATTAGATAGGCTTTGATCTGCTCGCCCTGCTCGCGCGTGATCGGAGCCCCGGCGGCCATCATCATGTTGACCGTATTGTCCCAATCTTGAGCGGACTTGTTCGAATTCACGATGTTGCGCAGGTTATGGCAGACGGTGCAATTGTCCTGGACGAGTTTCTTGGCGCTGCCGTCGGGCAACACATAATCGCCGGGCACGCCCGGCGTGGGCTGGACGACTTGGCTGCGGGCGGAGGCAACCGCAAAAAGGGACGCGGCCGTCGTCAGGATGAGCAGCGATTTGATGTGCATGAGAGGCTCCGAATGCGTGGCGAAAGGTCAATTTATTTGTCTTCTTTTCGCTAGCTTGCCGAGGAAACGGGCGCGCCGTCAAGCGGCGTGAGATGACGAACGACAGATGATGCGCCGCGCTCCGCCTTCGGTCATCTGTCATCTGTCATCTGTCATCTGTCATCTGTCATCTGTCCTCCCTCGCTTGTTTTCTCCGTTCCGTCAATTCGCCTTTCCCTGCGCCACGTCCATGATCATCCGGGTGAGCAGGTAGAGACGCGGCTCGATCGAACCGATGTCGATGTATTCGGCGTCGTTCGAATGGGCCCCGAATCCGCGCAGCCCAAAGCGCTCGATCACCGGCGCTTTGGTCCGCAGCGCCGCGAAGGCCGCATCGGTGCCGCCTCCTTCCGCGACAGCCTCGACGATGAGCTTGTTGCCGATCTCCGCATAGATGTCCTGGGCGTGCCTGGCGAGCGCGCGCGAGGCCGGCGTCGCCTCCAGCGGCGGGCGGCGGCGCTCGAATGTCATCTCGACGGTGGTGTCCGGGATGAGCTGGTTCTTGATGCGCTCGCGCACCTTCTGCTCGATGCCGTCATAATCGGCAACCCGCAGCACCCGCACATCCGCAGCCGCAGACGCGTTGGCCGGGATTGCGTTGCGCACTGTGCCGGCGTTGGCGATCGTCCAGTTCATCTTGAGGCCGATCTCCGGGTCAGACAGGTCGCGCGTCTGCAAAATCTGGTGAGCAAGTTCGTAAAGCGCGTTGCGGCCGCGCTCCGGCGCCGCGCCCGCATGAGAGGCCCGTCCCTTGACATTGAGCACCACCGCCCCGATGCCGGCGGTCGTCAGCGACAACTCATCGGATTCCACGCGGGAGCCCTCGCACGAGAATACGACATCGTGCTCGCCGCCGAGCCGTGTGAGCATCGCGCGCGAGCCAGGCGAACTCACCTCTTCGTCGGCATTGATCAGCACAGTAATAAGGCCGTAGTCGCGGAAGTTCATCTCCCGAAGGATCGCGAGAGTGTGCAGGATGAGGGCGACGCCGTGCTTGTCGTCGGCGATGCCGAGCCCGTAGGCGCGATTGCCGTCGATGCGGAACGGCTGCTGCGCCAGCGTGCCGCGCAGATAGACGGTGTCCATGTGAGCGATCAGCATGATCTTCCTGGCGCCGGCGCCGGTGAAGCGCGCCCGCACCATCTTGCCGATCTCTTTCGGCGTATCGACCATACGATAGATGTCGGCGGGATCGGGTTCGATCATCTCGACGGCGCCGCCCAGCGCCTTGAGCCGGCCCGCAATCACCTCGGCGATCTTGTCAAGGCCCTCGCGGTCGCCGCTGCCCGACTCGATCGAAACGAGGTCCCTGAGGGTTTCGAGCAGCGGGGCTTGTTCCTTTGCCGCAAGGGCGCGCACGGGCTCGACCGGCGCAGCCGTGGCCGATGCGGTGATGGCGAGGCAGAGCCCGAACGCGGCGAGCGCAGTGCGGCGGGAAGGGGGGCGGAGCTTGGTGGCCATGGCGGACTCCGGATCGGTCGAGACGGGAGAGTCTACCCGACGGTAATTCGGATCGCCAGTCACCCGGGTTGTCCCGATATGTTGGCGGTCGTAAGGTCGCCCGTGGCGGCGCGACATGAAGGTGCGTGAAGCGATATGGATGATCGAGGAAGACGGCTGGTTTCTCGTCGCGACTCGGGGCAGCCGCCGGCAGTTCGCACATCCAAGCAAGCCTGGGCGCGTTACAATCGCGGGAAAGCCTTCAGATGACCTTGCGCCGGGCAATCGAAAAAGCGGAAGGAAACTACTCCGCCTATGTGCCCGACCTGCCGGGGTGCGTTGCCGCTGGGCCGACCGTGGCGGCCGTGGAGGACGAACTTCGCGACGCGATTCGATTTCACGTTGCCGGATTGCGGGAAGACGGCTTGGCGGCGCCCGAGCCGACCACCATTGCGGAATACATCGAGGCGTGAACCCGCGCCGGCATCGAAACCGTGCCCGCGGCCACGCCGGCTTCATCCATCATGTCGATCGATTGCAACGTCCGTTTCGCGAGGAACGACCGATTGAAGCGGGCGTTATGCCCTAGCAATTGAATCAAGCGTCTCTTCAGGCGCTCGCTTTCATTGCAAGATGCATCCTCCTTTATGCTCTGTGCACCGGCGAGGCAGACCGTCATGGCCACCACCGTCGTCATCACTGGCGCGAGCGCCGGAATAGGGCGAGCGGTCGCGCTGGAGTTCGCGCGCACAGGCTGCAACATCGCCCTGATGGCGCGGGGGGTCGAGCGCCTGGAAAGCGCAGCGCGGCAGGTTCGGCAGTTCGGGGTGGAAGCGCTGCCGATCCCGGTGGACGTGGCCGATGGCGACGCGGTGGATGCGGCCGCCGCCCGCGTTGAGACCGCGCTCGGTCCCATTGACGTCTGGGTCAATAACGCAATGGCCGCGATTTTCGCACCGGTGCACGCGATCAGGTCCGATGAATTCCGCCGCGTGACTGAGGTGAATTATCTCGGCCAGGTTCACGGAACCCTGGCCGCGCTCAGGCGTATGCGCCGGCGAAATCAGGGAACAATCGTCCAGATCGGCTCGGCCATGAGTTATCGCGCGATGCCGCTGCAATCCGCCTGCTGCGCGGCAAAGTTTGCGGTGCGCGGTTTCACGGACGCCCTGCGACTGGAGCTTGCGCACGAACGCAGCCGCATCCGCATCACGATGGTTCAGCTCCCTGCCGTCAACACGCCTCAGTTCGATTGGGCGCGCAGGCGCATGGCGGAGAAGGCGCGGCCTGCTCCGCCGATTTTCCAGCCGGAAGCGATCGCGCCCGAGATCGTGCGGGCGGCGCGGGAAGCGCCGCGCGAGCTTTGGATAGGGCATTCGACCGCAAAGGCGATCGTCGGGGCAATGCTCCTTCCGGACCTGGGTGAGAATTTTCTTCCTTGGCAGGACAACGGCGAGCAGTTCGCCGAACCGCGCGCCAGCACCCATGCCGACAACCTGTTTTCCCCGCCTCCCGGCGACCCAGGGACGCGCGGCCGCTTCGACAACCTGGCCTGCGGAAAAGCGGTCGCCTTTGAGCCGGCCTGGCTGCGCGCCGGAGGGCTTTTCCTCATTCTCGGATCTATCGCCGGAGCTTTCGTCGCCGGAGCTTTCGTTCTCGGCCAGCTCATCAACGAGGCCAGGAACAAAGCTGTTGCGGAGCCGTTTGCGAGGCGCCGCGCCCGCGGCCAGGCGACGTCGAACTTGGATTACCCTCGCCCGGACCCTGCTCGCAGGCAGACCAGACGCCGCGAGGCGTAGGCTTCGGCCGCGCCTCCCAGTAAGCCGCGACGCCTGAGACGCAGTTGGGATCAATCAGGCGGGAGATCAGGGCAAGCACTTGCATGGGGCGAAGCCGGATAATGGTGTCGCTCGGATGCCGGCGGGCTTATGGCCTACGCGCGATCCGTCAACTCCTTTCAGTTAAAGGTACTGCATCTATTCAACGACGACCGTCGGGACCGCTTTGCGAATGCGATCTCGAATTCGTCGAAGCAATAGGTCATTCGTCGTGGCAACGCGAAGCATCGTATTTGGCACGGCGACGAATGCGTGTTGAACCAAATCTGTGGCGCTCACCCGAATACGAGACTTGATGCGAACAGGCGAAATTGACTCGCCAGCGTGAGCATCCAGGTCGAAAACGAAAATCCAAGCATTCGTCCCATGATAGGACTGGGCGTCGCTCCCCACTATCCGAAATTCCGAATTAGAGACTTTCTCAATCGTGGGCCGCCCCAAGAACGGCTGCCAGCTCTCCCAGACGGCTTCCGGCAAGGCAAGAATCGTCCCCGCGGCAGCTCCTTCTCTGCTCAGTTCGAACTTCAGAAGGGTTTGGTAAAATGTCCGCTTGAAGACATTGGCGATATTCGGACCCTCCATGCGTTCCGACGCCCAGGCTTGGTTATTGCGAAGCGCGCTCGGAAACTCCTTCTTATGCAGTCTATGAGCGTCGCTCAGGTTTTTCACCGCAGCCTTGTAGCTCCCATGAAAGTCCATCGTTTGTATTTCGATAAAGCCAAATCGAGTGACCTTGCCGGCGCCGCCCTCCGTGCGGGAAATCTCAACGATCGAGACATCGAATGCGATTTCAGGCGAAGAGGCCGTTCCGCTGATTGAAATCTCGCCGCCAAGCTTGTCCTGAAAAAAGACGAATGCAACCCCGTGCATTTCGAGGCTCTTTTCAAGATCTTCAATGCCTTTGTCCTGGTTTAGAATCGAAATCGGAATCGGTGGGGCGGCTGGTTTTGAGTCAAAAATGGTGACGCAACTGCTGTTGACAATTTCGCTATCAATGACCCGGTAAGGACAAACCAGCCAGTCCTTACGGGCGCTGCTGCCAATCGAATTGACAGTACAAACACCAAATGCATTATCGCCCTTCACACATTTGGTTTTTTCGCGCTTCACCGAACTCAAAAACGGACACACGCCCCAATTCGATCCAGATATAGCCTTGGAATCGAGTCTGACCTCGGGATAGATTCTCTGCCCGAACCATTCACTGATAAAATTTCCCTTTGATGGAGGGCTTGTCATTTCATCAGACGCATTGAAGCCGCGATTGCAAATTTGGGCTGAATATCGAAACCGAGCCCGCGTCGTCCTGATTCGATGGCGGCGGCAAGCGTGCGCCCGGTACCGCAAAATGGATCCAAAACCACGCCCCCGACCGGGCAGCAGGAGACAATGCGAGGCTTGATAAGGCTTATCGGAAAGGTGGCGGTGTGGCCGTCGTCGCCCGGTTCGACCATGACCGATACCACGTCGGACTGCCGATTTTCGACGGCAGAAATGTCGTAGTAATACTTTGCGCGTCCGAAGCTTGGCTTTTTGACGAAGTGAAAGAAATGTTCGTGAGCAAGATTGAGCCGATCTCCTTCACGCAATGGAAGCGCATTGGGCTTGTGCCAAATCAGATCGTTTCGAAGAACCCAAGATCGATCCTGCATTGCGATCGCAAATCGAGCTGGAATAAGCAGCAACTGCTTCTCGGCGCGAAACCCGCCCATCGGGGTCTTGCGTCGCTTTCGGTGATTGTCAGCGAGGCCCTGTCTGCCTCCGTTCCTGATGCTGCTCCATCTGGCAAAATAAGTGTCGCCAACGTTGATCCACAAGCTGCCGCCTGGCTTGAGGCACATCATGCTGCGCGAAAATATTTCGGTCAAATGGCTGACGTACCACTCTGGATACGGCTCGAGGCCGAGAACTCCTCCATGCGAGCGATACCAATCGTAGCCCGGGGTTTGCGCACCGATCTTCTTCACGTTTGGAATGCTGTTGAAAAAGGCCCAGTTGTGGTCGAGGTCGTAATCTCTGTGGCCCCAATAGGGGGGGCTGGTAATTATCAAATCGATGGAAGCGCTCGGCAGTGTAGGAAAGAGATCATAGGCGTCACCGACCACGACCTGATCGAGCAGACGTTCAAATATCGCCTGCGGCGTCACTTGAAGCATGACAGAGGTACCGGGCAGTGTCTCAGTTTAAAATTTGGTTCTCGGCCCGCTCCCAGCTGATGGCTGCCTGCCTCATACCTAGCTCATCGCCGCGTTTACGAGCATTTTGAAAACCTTCGATCGCGGCCCGCTCAAGCTCAGCAAAGCTGAGAACCCTCACAGCTTCGTCATGCGTCATTTTTGGCTTCCTTCCTGTAGACACTACCAGGTACCGATTTCGAATTGATGTGTTGGCAACGACTCGTATGCCACGCCTAGAACAGTTCGTGAACAAAGTCCACTCGGTTTCCACCGCAAAATATCCTAATGCTATCCGGCCATCGACAGGCGCGCCGTCAGGGCACCTAAAATAGGGAGGGCACTCATGATCAAGCTTTTTCGAATCTCCGTCATCTGCGGCCTGGCCGCTCTCGCCCTGCCCTCTGCCGCTTCGGCGCAAAGCTGCGCGGTGGGGCCAGCGGCGGTGCAGATACTCGGGTCCGGCGGTCCTGCCCTCAACCGGGAGCGCGCGTCCGCAAGCTACCTGCTATGGCTCGATGGCCGGGCAAGGATGCTTGTCGACATGGGTGGCGGCACCTATCTGCGCTTCGCGCAATCGGGCGCCAAGCTCGCCGATCTCGCGCTGGTTGGCATCAGCCATCTGCATCCTGACCACGTCTCCGACCTGGCGGCGCTCCTGTGGCTGAGCCGTCAAATGCGCACGGAGCCGCTGCCCATCGTGGGGCCCTCCGGCAACGAAGTGGCGCCGGATTTTCCGACGTTTCTCGCGCGCCTGTTCGATGAGAAGAACGGCGCGTTTCAGGTGCTGGGCGCAAGCCTCGGCGCATCGCGGGGCAACGGCGTGCGCCTTGACGTGAGCGTCGTCGATGTGGCGAAGGCCGAACCGTCGGTCGTATTCAAAGGGCCCGACCTGACCGTGACGGCCTTCGGAATACCCCACGCGAATATGCCGGCGCTCGCCTACCGCGTCGAAACGCCGGCGGGGTCCGTCGTCTTCAGCTCCGATCAGAACGGCACGAATCCGAAATTCGTCGACTTCGCCCGCAATGCAAATGTGCTCATCATGCATCTCGCCATCGCGGCCGGCGCTACAAGCCCCCTTCACGCGGCGCCAGCGGTCGTGGGGCGCATCGCCCGCGAGGCGGGCGTCGGCCGTCTCATCGTGAGCCACATCGGCCTGTTCGATCTCGAAGCAGCCATCAGCGAACTCAAGCAGTCTTATGCGGGGCCATTGACCGTCGGCGCTGACCTGCAGTGCACGCCGGTTGCGCGATGAGCGAAAAGAACCGCAGCCGGGGTTGAGCGGTAAGCGAAACCCGAGAGCGGCGTCGCCCAGCCGACAGGCTGGCTTCGGATTTCGCGGAGTTTATCATCGGGCCCGGCAGAGGCTGGAGGCGGCGGGTCAATCAGGGCCATGCGTGCTGCAGAGGCGACGCTTGTGGTCGCCCCGTCGGCGCACCCGGTCTCAGGTTGCGCGAGATCGGCGCCATATCATGCGCACATCGGCAACAGCCGATGTGCGATGGCATAGATGCGCACATCGGCAGCAGCCGATGTGCGATGGCATAGATGCGCACATCGGCAGCAGCCGATGTGCGATGGCCGCCAATAGGGCGACCACAGAGGTCGCCCTTACACGGCGGCGCTCCGAACCCTATGGCAAAATATGGCTAGGAGGAGACTGACCCGGTAGGACCGCGCCACGGGTAGCAAAAGTTTTCATGCGCTGCAGGTCGGGCTAGGCCCGGTGGAAAACTCTTTTGAATTTCGAGTGGGGCAGGACGTGAAAAGCGGCCAACCCGCGATCACTCGCGGCCTTGATCGCTTGGATGCTCTTTGTCGCGGGCG
>JAJPKK010000326.1 GCA_021323775.1 Hyphomicrobiales bacterium | reverse complement strand
CTGAAGCCAAGACCTGGGTTGCAGATCTGGCCTGTCGCAACGCTAAGGAACTCGGCTATCCACACGAATTGTGGACGACGCGACTTCTCGCCCGCCATGCACGCGAAAATGGGCCGGCGGAGGGGCACACCATGGATGAATTCAATCGTCATCCCGTCGTTCACACCTGGTCCTATAAGCTCGACCAACCGGTCTGATATGATTCGAATCTCGAAATCGCTGAACTAGTTTGCCGGAATGAACACATATGGCTTGAAGCGGTCGGTTTCGGCCTGTCCAACATATTTGCCGATTTCCCTGTCGAACTGCGCCCAGCTCTTCCACGGCCGATATTCCATGAATTCAGCCGACATGCGCGAGCCGACGCCGGGGATCAGCATGAATTCCTCGCGTGTGCCGGTGTTTAGATCGATGGGCACGAAGGCCTTGCGATAGAACTCCCGCGCCTGCTCCGGCGTTACTTTCCGCTCCAGGAGAAACTTGTTCAACTCAACCACGCTCTTGAACGGGCGCCGCTCGATGATGCCCTTCACGATGGCGGGCGTCATGGCAGGAAGCGCTTGCAGCTCGCTTTCGGTTGCGGTGTTGGGGTTGATCAGTCCTGTTGCGGCTTGTGCGGCAGCGGGCGATGCATGCGTCACCAGGAGCGCCAGCGCAATTGCGGGCATTCCGAAAAACCCGCCGGCCCGGTTCATGGTCATTTCATCTCACTCCTTCGAAGTCCCAGGATCCGAGAACACATAGGCAAGGCCAAGCAAGCCCAATTGCAGCATCATGCCTGGCGCGAGCAGGGGCGGCGCCTTGGCGCGCAGGATTTTTTCGATCAGATCCCTATTGCTCATGTCCGGATTGAGCTCCAGCTGGTACTCGGCCGACCCCAGAAAGTGCGCCGCGAAGCCAACGAAACCCGCCACCACGAACAGCGCCATCACGATCTGCATGGCGCGGCGGCTCGCCAGATCGCTCCGCCTGAACTCCCACCACAATACGCCGAACGCCGCCATGATCAGAACCAGGGGCACGAACTGCAGCGGCTCCTCATAATGCTCCAGCAACACCAGCTCCGTCACGGTGCCGAGCAGGCCGAGCGCGAGAATGAAGAGAATCCAGCGACGCAGGAGTTCAAGGCGGTCGGCTCGCGCGGAATCGCCGGGAGCCTGCGGTGGTTGCGCGTCCATCGGGGGTCATCCTCTAAGGCTCTTCCGCGAATAACTGCTTCAATTATTGCGCAGAGGCGGAGCGAACTTCCCCTTCCCCGCTTGCGGGGGAGAGCAAGACAGGTGGCGCCGTTATTCCTTCACCGAACCTAAGGACGGCTCCGGGCCTCTCTCGTCAATGCCGTCACGGTGGCATTGTATTTCGCCATCACGTCGTTGACCAATGCGGTCGCCGCCGCGACGTCCGGCTTCTCAGGCATCAGCGCCTTTTCGATGTCGATCATGCCTTTCTCGATCGCCACATAGTCGTCAGCGGAGTGCGCCTTGACCATGTCCTCGATGCTGTCCCATTCGGTGTCGAAGGCCGCAAAGGATTTCCGCGCCTTGTCGAAATTTCCGGCCCTGAGGGCCGGGACGACTTCGCGCAGGTGCGCCCGAACGATGCGCAGGCGGGCGATATCGTCATAGAGCAGATTGAGGGGCGCTGCCTTCGATACCATGTCGATCGCTTCGTCATACTTGACAAGCATTGCCTGGGCGTCGGCGAGCAGCGCCGGCACGTCGGGATTGGGTGCGTTGAGCGCCTTCTCGATCCTGGCCTGGAAGACGTGCTCCAGGGCATCGTACATGTCCTTGCTGCGGGTGTTGATGTAGACCTCGATGCCGTTCCAGGCCGAATCGTACGCCTCGAAGGCGGTCTTGGCGCCCGCAATGTCGCGCCGCTGCAGCGCCGCGACCGTGTCCGCCAGTGTCGGCCGCACCGCCTTGATGCTCGTCACCTCGAAGCGTTCGCCGGCCTTTGCGGCTTCCGCAGCGCCGGCCTGGCCGGGCTGGCTGAGCATGAGCAGGGCGACGAACAGGCCGAGGCCGATATGGCGAAGCGGCAGGGCCAGGCTCATCATTGTTCCTCGTGCGATCATCGTGTCCTCCCGTATGGCGACTATTGTTTTAAACAGGTCTAATTTGGGCGCAAGATATGAAGCCTGGGACGCACACGCCTCAGCCGGCATAGCAGGGAGCGACGACACCTGCGCCCCATCCGCCTCCTCACATCACCCGCGACACCGTAAGCAGCCCCGGCCTTTCTGCATTCGCCGCCTCGATCGCCTGCTCGGAGCCGAGCACCACCACCCGGCCCTTGGCCGCGACCTGCGCCATGGCGTCGCCGAACTTGCGGATGTCGGCGGCCGTGGTCGACAGGATCTCCTCGCGCATGCGCTGGCGCGCCTCGTCGGTATCGCCGATCAGATAGCGCTGCATAGACGTAAAGCCCTTGGCGTCGGGAAGCCGGTAGGTATCGACCTCCCCGATCGTGCCGATGATGTTGCGGGTCAATTCCGCCGCGCCCAGGTCGGCGCCCCGCAGGAAATCAGCCGTGCGGTCATAGATGTCGAGCGTGGCGAGCAGGTTGGGGTCGCGGTAGGATACGAAGGTGAAATCGCCCGAATAGCGGTTGAACATGCACTGGCCGCCGTAAGCGCCGCCCTGCACCCGGACCTTGTCCCACAGCCAACTCGTGCGAAGATAAGCGCGCGCCACCAGATGGGCGCCGCTTGGCTTTACGCCCTCACGGTAAAGATCCGCGCCTTTGCCGACATAGTTAACCTTCGTCGGCATCACGAGGCCCTCGCCGTGCGGTCCGTCCGCGGTCCGCCACGGCGCGGCCGTCACGGCCGTGAGAGGCAGGCCGCCGAGGAAATCCGCAAGCTGCGGCTTGAGCCGGGCCCAATCGGCGGCCTCCGCCGTGACATTGCACAGCATGGCTGCGCGATTGACAAGCGTCGCGCGGATGCGCTCCAGCGCCGCCAGCACGCCGTCCCAGCCGGTCTCCATATCGTCGGCGAGCTTGCGCAGGAAGAACAGGTAGCTCACCCCGCCCATCTGCTCCTCCGCCCAATCGGCCTCATGCAAAGCAGCGCGCAGGCGGCGGTCGACGTAACTCGATCCCGCCGGCACAATCCGGGACTCAAGCGCCGCCTTCTCCTCCAGCACCAGCTGTTCAAAGCGCTCGCGGTTGTCGAGCCGGGCGCGTTCGAGGATGTCTCGCAGGATGGCCAGCAGCTCGCCGGTCTGGTCCGGGAGCGCCTTGCCGCGCAAGGTGAGCCACGCGGTGGCGCCCGGGTTGCCCCACAGGGTCGACGTCCAGCGCATCGGCCGGATGCCGCCGGTGGAGCGGCCGATCCTCTGCGAAACACGCACGAAATCGTCGTCGCCAACGCCGGTTTCGAGCAGCGCGCGGCTGAACAGTGACACGTAGGGGAGAAGGTCCGCCGGCAGCGTGTGCAGGTCAAAGCCCAAATCGAGATAGACGACCCCATTGGTCGCGAGGTCGTGGCAGAGCACACGCGCATCGCGCAGGGTCGTCGCCTCGATTGGAATGGTCTTGTTCTCCCGCGGCAGATCCGAAAGCTTGAGTGTCGGGATGGCGGCGAGCGCCTCCGGCGGGTCAGGCCGCTCCTGCAGCGCTTTCAGCGCGCGCGTCTCCTCCACCACGGCGCTGATTTCGGCGTCCGTCATGCGGGCGCGCACCTGCGCGAGGTGCGCTCGTTCCTCTTGCGCCTCGCGTTCGGCCTGCTCATGGTCCGGTTTGAGCAGCATGACGGTGCGGTGCGGATTGTCGACGAAATGGCGGCGGAGCAGGTTCTCGAAATACCGCTCGCCGTTCGCGACACGGTTCTTGATAGCCGAAAGCGGCTCCGCGAAGGCAAGCGGCGTCAGCGGATCGCGCCCGTGCAGCCAAGTGCGCAGCGCCCGCAGCATGAACACGATCCCGCGCGGGAACGAGCCGGTGTTGTTCTCGCGCAGTTGGAACTCGACCGTATTGAGCGCAGCCTCGACGGTCAGCGGATCGATGCCACGATCCGCGAGACCGCCGATCGTATCGGCAATCAGCTTTTCGACCTTGTCGCCGTCGGCCGGATCGATGCCCTTGAGGCCGATCGAGAACATTGGCTGGCGCAGCCCGTCGTCGAGGCCGCCGCCCGCCAGGCCTTCGCCAAGACCGGAATCGATCAGCGCCTTGTAGAGCGGCGCGGCCGGATTTCCGATGAGGATGTGCTCCAGAATATCGACGCCGAGGGCCGTTTCGACATCGGCGATCTCGTCGATCATCCAGTTTACGGAGATCATCGACTCCTTCGGCTTTTCCGCTTCGGCCTGCGGCTCCTCCTCGGCGGCGCCGGCCGCATAGGTGCGGGTCAATCGTTTCGGCGCGGCAAAGCGCGGCTGGAGGGGCACGCGAGCGTCGACCTCGATGCGATTGAATTCGCCAAGATACTTATCGAGCAGGCGCAGCCGCTCCTCGGGGTCGTCGTCGCCGTAGAAGAACACCTTCGCGTTGGACGGGTGATAGTGCCTGGCGTGGAACTCTTTGAGCTGTTCGTAAGTGAGGTCCGGAATGTGCTTCGGATCGCCGCCGGAATCGAGCCCGTAGGTAATGTCCGGGTAAAGCGACTGTTGCGAGAATTCGCGCAGCATGCTGTCGGGGGACGAATAGTTCCCCTTCATCTCGTTGAACACCACGCCCTTGTAGAGGAGCGGCGCATCGGGCGCGTCAAGCTCGTAATGCCAGCCCTCCTGCTGGAAAATCTGGGGCGTAAGACGCGGATGGAACACCGCATCCAGATAGACGTCGATGAGATTGTAGAAGTCCTGCACGTTCTGGCTTGCCACCGGATAGCAGGTCTTGTCCGGAAACGTCATGGCGTTGAGAAAGGTGTTGAGCGAACTCTTCATCAGTTCGACGAACGGCTCCTTGATCGGGTATTTGCGCGACCCGCAGAGCACCGAGTGCTCCAGGATGTGGGCGACCCCCGTCGAATCCGACGGTGGAGTGGCGAAGCTGATGCCGAACACCTTGTTCTCGTCGGCGTTGAGGAGCGAAATCAGCTCCGCGCCAGTGGCGACATGGCGGTAATAGCGCGCCGTCGAGTTGATTTCCGACAACTTCTGCTCGCGGATCAGCTCAAAGCCGTGGGTCGCGGTCATTCATGGCCTCTCGATGTTGGGGGAGCCGGTGCAATCTGAAAGACATAGTGAAGCGGCGGCGATTTGAAAGCCCTGCCCGCGCAAATTGTATCGCCATCGGGCCGTCTTTCTGTGGTGCGGCGAGACAGCCGCCGCAGGGCGGCATGGGATTGCGGCCGCATTGAGCGAAGCGAAATGCGGCACAGGGCGTTCCCGGATGTCGCTTTGCTCCATCCGGGCTGCTCCGAGGCTCCGGCCGATGAGAGGAAGCGAAAAAGAGAGCGCCGCCGCGCTCGTTTAATTTCAGCATGCCAGGTTGTAGGATCACAAAAAGCGCATCAGGGAGGTCGCCATGCAGTCGGATCGTCGACATTTGCATCCTCGGCGGTGGTTTCGCCGGCAGTTATCGCGCAGCTTGCTGCTCTCAGGCGCCATTGCGCTGCCGGCGCCCGCGGTGGCGGCGGATGTGACGCCGCAGCGGCTTGCCAATCCGGAACCGCAGAACTGGCTGATGAACCACCGCACCTATGACGGGCAGCGGTTTTCGCCGCTCACGCGCATCAATCGCGATAACGTCAAGGCGCTGCGGCTCGCTTACGCGGTTCCGCTCGGCGGCGGCGCCGGCAACGAGTTCAATGAGGCGACGCCGCTCGCGGAGGACGGCTTCCTCTACATCACGGACTCCTGGGGCGTGCTCTACAAGATCGACGGCACGTCCGGCGATGCCGGCCGCATCCTCTGGCGCATGGACCCCAAGCAGGAGCAGCAGCGCCAGAGCCGCGGCGCCGCCCTGTGGGGCAGCGTGGTCATCACAGCCGCCAACAGCCCGGGGCGGGTCATCGCCACCGACAAGGAGACCGGCAAGGTCGTGTGGGAGACGACCTTCCCGGATATCGCGAGCGTGGTCATTACGACGGCGCCTCTCGCCATCAAGGACAAGATCATCGTCGGCGCCGCGAACAGCGGGGCCGGCATCCGCGACTGGATCGCCGCGCTCGATGCCGCGACGGGCAAGCGCGTTTGGCTGAAATACACCGTGCCGGCGCCGGGCGAGCCGGGAGCCGAGACCTGGAAAGGCCCCAACAATGCCTGGCAGACCGGCGGGGCGGCCGTCTGGGTCACCGGCACCTACGACCCGGACACCAATCAGACGATCTGGGGAACCGGCAACCCGGTGCCGATGTTCGACCCGACCTACCGGCCGGGCGACAATCTCTACACCAACAGCGCCATCTCCTGGGATCCGGACACCGGCCGCATGAATTGGTATTTCCAGTACACGCCCGGCGACCAGTGGGACTTCGATGAGGCCGGAACCCACATCCTGATCGACGCCGAGGTGGCCGGCCAGCCGCGCAAGCTCATCACCCATTCGGCCCGCAACGGCTTCGTCTATACGATGGACCGCAACAACGGCCAGATCATCGGCGCCAAGCCCTACCTGGACAATATCAACTGGACCAAGGGCATCGACCAGAAGACCGGCAAGCCGCTCGACTATGACCCCACAAAGGACATCCAGACCTATTCCGGAATAGCCATTCACACCGCGCCGAACGATCCAGTCAAGAAAGTGTGCCCGACCATCCTGGGCGGCAACAACTATTGGCCGTCGAGCTACAGCCCGAAGACAAGGCTTCTCTATGTGCCGGCTCTGACCGGATGCGATGACGTGAAGATCGACATCGCCATGCATTCCAGGGAAAGGGGCTGGAACGGCGGCACGCGCTCGACCGCCGACCGGCTTGAGAGCGACCTGATTGCATTCGACCCGATCGCGGGCGAGATCAGGAGAAAAGTCCACCTGCGCTACCCCAACGTCAGCGGCACGCTCGCGACCGCCGGCGGGCTGGTGTTCGTCGGCCTGACCGACGGCACAGTGGCGGCCTATGACGACACGACGCTTGAGGAGCTGTGGAAGCTCAATCTGGGCGCCGGCTTCAACGCCCCGCCGATGACGTTCGAGGTGAACGGCAAGCAGTACGTCGCAATTGCGTCCGGCCTCTACGCCACGGGCAAGCGAACGCTCGCGAACTCGCCGGAAGTCAAGGAACAGCGCAATGCGACGGTGTTGTATGTGTTTGGGTTGTGACAGCGGGACATGTAGCCCGGATTGCGCGAAGCGAAATCCGGGACCGGCCTGCCGGCCCGGCAAGGTTGCGCCCGGGTTTTGCTGACGCTCAACCCGCGCTGGACGAACCGGCAAGCTTCGCGGCGGCGGTCACGGCCTGACCGCGTGCGGAAATAAGTCGTGATGGGCTGACGCGACCAGCGCGGCTTGACGCTGCGGCCCATCGGGCCAACTTTTGCGATGCGGAGGAAGCGCTGCGCACCGGTCGCCTCGCAGCCAGGGCGCGGATGTCGTTCATCCTCATCGCAGTACGCCCTTATGGCGGAGAACGACCATCGTGACCATTTCGACCGACATCGCCAAACGGGTCTACGACCACACTTTCAAGCTTGATCCGATCATCCGCAGCCTGCTCGACACCGATTTCTACAAGCTCATGATGCTGCAGATGATCTGGGGCCTCTATCGCGATATCCGGGTGACATTTTCGCTGATCAACCGCACCAGGCGGGTGCGCGTTGCCGAGGAAATAGACGAGCGGGAACTGCGCGACCAGCTCGACCATGCGCGCGCGCTGCGCTTCAGCAAGAAAGAGATGATCTGGCTTGCCGGCAACACCTTCTACGGCCGCGCGCAGATTTTCGATCCGAAATTTCTCGCCTGGCTCGCGGATTTCCAGTTGCCCGAATACGAGCTGCATCGCGTCGATGGCCAGTATGAGCTGCACTTCGACGGGCCCTGGACGCACACCACCATGTGGGAGATTCCAGCGCTCGCCATCATCAACGAACTGCGCTCGCGCGCCGCGCTCCGCAAGTACGGCCGCTTCACCCTCGACGTGCTCTATGCCCGCGCCAAGGCCAAACTGTGGTCGAAGGTGGAGCGGCTGAGGGAGCTGCCTGCCTTGCGCATTTCGGACTTCGGCACCCGCCGGCGGCACGGCTTTTTGTGGCAGCGCTGGTGCGTCGAGGCGCTGAAAGAGGGGCTCGGCGAGGCCTTTATCGGCACCAGCAACGTGCTGCTCGCTATGGACTCAGACCTTGAGGCGATCGGCACCAACGCTCATGAACTCCCCATGGTGCTGGCGGCGCTCGCCAAGAACGATGACGAGCTTAGGGCCGCGCCCTACCAGGTGCTGCGCGACTGGGAGCGCTACTACGGCGGCAACCTCCTGATCGTGCTGCCCGACACCTTCGGCACCACCGCATTCCTGCGCGACGCGCCCGAGTGGGTAGCCGACTGGACCGGCTTCCGCCCGGACTCGGCGCCGCCGATCGAGGGCGGGGAGGAGATCATCGCGTGGTGGAAACAGAAGGGCCGCGATCCGCGCGAGAAGTTACTCGTGTTTTCCGATGCGCTCGACGCCGACACCATTGTCTCCACCTACCGGCATTTCGAGGGAAAGACGCGCATGAGCTTCGGCTGGGGCACCAACCTGACCAATGATTTCGACTGCTGCGCCCCGCAACACGACGATGGCCTGCGGGCTATCTCGCTGGTCTGCAAGGTCACGGCCGCCAACGGCCGGCCGGCGGTGAAACTGTCGGACAACCCCAGGAAGGCAACCGGCACGCCGGAGGAGATCGCGCGCTATCTGCGGGTGTTCGGCGGGGCGGGGCGGGTCGAAAGGGAGGTGGTGGTGTGAGAGAGCCGGCTGCGCAGTGGGGCTGACGCAAATCGATGCAAATGCGGCGTTGCCTTTGTCTCGAAGATTCGGCTGACAAGTAACACAATTTTGGCGACGGGCGTTGCCGATCGGGATGTAGCGGCGGCGGCGGGGTCACCAGCGGCTATCAGCTCTGTCATCCGATGCTCGTGGGGTCTACAAAAACACGCTCTTCATCTGCCCTTCCGGATAACGCGTTCCCGCCGCCGCTCCGGGCGGTATCGCGGCCGAGATTTCGGCCACGTCGGCTTCGCTCAACTCGACTCGCAGCGCGCCCAGGTTCTCCGCCAATCGTTCCTTCCGCTTGGTTCCCGGAATCGGAATAATATCCGGCCCCTGAGCGAGGAGCCACGCCAGCGCGAGCTGGCCGGGCGTGCAGTTCTTGCGTTGCGCGATCGTCTCGATGCGGCGAACGAGATCGAGGTTGTGCGTCAGGTTGCCGTCCGCAAAGCGCGGATGGCGTCGCCTTGTATCCGTCTCGGCCAGGCTCGCGGGTTCTTCGACCCTGGCGGTCAGCAAACCTCGGCCCAGCGGCGCGTAGGCCACGAAGGCAATGGCGAGTTCCCGCGTGGTGCGCAGCGTTTCTTCGCCCTCGACCCGGTAGAGGAGCGAGTATTCGTTTTGCACGGCGGCGATCTGATGGACGCTGTTGGCGCGGCGGATGGTTTCGGGGCGCGCCTCGCTGAGGCCGAGAAAGCGGACCTTGCCGGCCTCCACCAGGCGCGCCATGGCGCCGACCGTCTCCTCGATCGGCACGGTGGGGTCGACGCGGTGCTGATAATACAGATCGATCGCCTCGACGCCGAGGCGCTTGAGGCTCGCCTCGCAGGAGCTGATCACGAACTCAGGCCGCCCGTCCGCGACTTTGCCGCCCCGGCCGCCGAGATTGCCGAATTTGGTAGCGACGAACACCTCCGCGCGCCGCCCCGCGATCGCCTGGCCGAGCAGCGTTTCATTGTGCCCGAAGCCATACATGTCCGAGCTGTCGAACAGCGTCACCCCGCGGTCGATCGCGTCATGGATCAGCTCAATTCCTGCAGCATCGTCGCTGGGTCCATACACGTTGGACAGCGACATGCAGCCGAAGCCGATGGCTGAGACTTTAGCCGAGCCCACCTGACGGGTCTCAATGATGACATGATCGCTCAACTGTTTCTCCCCTCAAAGCATGCGCCACGCACGCGCAACCGCGATGCGGGAGATCAATAGCGCAAAATCGGAGTGGAGCGCGCATTTTCGACATAGGCTGCAGCTTCTTCTCAACGGGTTTGCCCGCCTTGGCGTCATCCGCGGACTTGACCCGCGAATCCGTCTCCCCTCCCCCCCCCCCCGCAAGCGGGGGGGAGGAAGGGGGATGCGAATGGCCAGGCTGGCGCAGGCTTGCGGCAAACGGTCGGACAGCCTATTGCTGCCTGCCGCTGTGAGGAGCCCTTGTGAGCAGAACCTCTGAGCCGATCTTCAATGTCCCGGCCATCGTGCTGGCGATCATCGGGATATGCGTCCTCGTACTGGCGGGCGAGGAGTTTTTGCTGTCCAGCGAGGAGGACATTACGTTCCTGTACTACTTCGCGTTCGTTCCGGCCCGTTACGACAGCTCGCTGCGGCTGGTGGGGAATTTTCCCGGCGGAACAGGCGCGGACATCTGGACCTTCGTGACCTATGCGTTCATTCACGGCGACACCCTGCATCTCGGCATGAATTCCGTCTGGTTCCTGCCGTTCGGCAGCGCTGTAGCGCGACGGTTCGGAACCTTGCGCGTCATCGGCTTTTTTGTGGCGACGGCTGCGGCCGGCGCGCTTGCGCATCTTGTCACCCATTGGGGGGAGTTGATGCCAATGATAGGGGCATCCGCGGCGGTTTCCGGCTTCATGGCAGGCGCAATCCGGTTTGCATTTCAGCGCGGCGGACCGCTCGCGATGTTCCGCAGCGAGGATCCGGCGGCTTATCTGGTGCCGGCGGCGCCGCTGTCGGCCGCGTTGCGCGATCCGCGCATCTTGATTTTCCTGCTGGCCTGGTTCGGGCTGAACCTCCTGTTCGGCGTCGGTTCCGTCGGGGTGCCGGGCGGCGAGCAGAGCATCGCCTGGCAGGCCCATATCGGCGGATTCGTCGCCGGCCTGCTGCTGTTCCGGCTTTTCGATCCGGTTCCGTCGCAGCCGGCCGGAGCCGCGCAGGACTAGCGCGCCGCCCTCTGCCCGTCCCGGCTCTTGCTAACCCGCCCCGCGGCTCTATCCGATCCAGCACCGACGCAGCCGCGCAGGGCGGATCAGCGTCAGCGTAATCCGCCACACGGCGACGCGGCCGTTTTGACGCGCCCCCGGCGCCGCGTCGTTGCATCGCATGACGCGCCGCGATCTTCATTGTTGCGTGCTCGCGCCGACGGGCCGAAGATGTTTCGGGGTCGTGGAGTTCGTCGTTCAGCGTCAAAACGTGCGCGGGAGCGCGCAGAGCAGCATGGAGGCTGTCCATGACAGTCAACGACATACTCCGACATAAAGGCAATCAGGTCATCACGATCGAGCCGACCGCGACGCTTGCGGCGGCGGTGCGGAGGCTGGCGCAGCACCGCATCGGCGCGTTGCTCGTGACCGGCGCCGAACACCGCATCGTCGGCATCATCTCCGAGCGCGACATTGTGCGCGTGCTCGACGAGAAAGGTCCGGCGGCGCTCGGGGCCCCCGTGGCCGAGGTCATGACCCGCCGGGTCGTCACCTGCGATCGCAACGAGACCATCGCCGAAATCATGGAGCGCATCACCAGCGGAAGGTTCCGGCACGTTCCGGTGATCGAACACGGAAGGCTCGTCGGCATCGTGTCGATCGGCGACGTGGTCAAGGCGAGATTGGGCGAGCTTGAGCACGAGCAGAACGCGCTGCGCGAATATATTCGCACGGCCTAGCTCAACGCGGCGATCGACTCGGAGATCGTCTCGATCGACTTTTCAGCGGCTTCCGCGCCAATCGCGATAATTTCGGCAGCGCGATGGAAGTCAAAGAGATTTATGCGTGCGAGGCGCGGACTGATCATGACATCGGGCGGATCGCCGGCAAGGCGGGAGCGGGTGATGCGGTCCTGCATGACCTGGAACGCCTCGATCATGACGGTCGACAGGCCCGGCCCGTCAGGCGCTCCGAAGAACTGGCGGCGAAGCAACCGGTCGGGGCGAAAGACGCTGCTCCGTTGACGGGCGAGCTCATGCTGGGCGCGCCGCGCATCATCCGCGGCATCAGGGCCATGATCCTGAATGATGGTGCCGCGGCCGAAATTGTCGGCGTTGAGGTTGATGGCGATGACGAGCCGCGCGCCCAGCGCACGCGCCGCCGAGATCGGCAGCGGATTGACCATCGCGCCGTCCATGAGCCAGCGGCCGCCGATCAGCTTGGGCGGGAAGATGCCCGGCAATGCGTAAGAGGCAGCCATCGCTTCAGATAAGCGGCCCCGCGTCAGCCAGATTTCATGCCCGGTGCCGATCTCGGTGGCGATCGCAGCGAGGCGCATCGGCACATCCGCGAAGCTCGTATCGCCGAGGACCTCCTCAAGCTTCGCCGCGAGGCGCCCGCCGCCGATCAGTCCGGAGCCTCCGAGACGGAAGTCGAGATAGCCGAGCACGCGCCGGCGGGTCAGTTGGCGAGACCAATCCTCGAATGCGTCCAGTTCCCCCGCCGCGTAGAGTCCTGCGACGACGGCGCCGATCGAGGTGCCGGCAATCACGTCAGGACGGATGCCGTGGGCCATCAGAGTGCGCAGCACCCCGATATGCGCAAACCCGCGGGCGGCGCCGCCGCCCAACACGAGGCCGATCGAGAGCCGGTCTTCCGGATGCGGTCCGGGCAGGGCGAGTTCGCCGCTCGACTGTCGCCGCAGCATGTTCAATTCGGTCGGCGCCCTTTCATGCAACACTTCTCTTACGATAACGCAACCGGCCGCCTCTCTGAAGTCATTTCCCTGCGAGCGTTAACTTGCTCGCAAGGCCCCCCACATGGTGTCCCGACCTACCTTCAGCATGACACCGTGCTCGCCGCCGTCAAGGATGGCCTGGAAGCGCTGATCGTGTGGAGATAGGCGCGCGACGGCCCTCCTTGACGGCGGCTGCGCGCGGCGTGCTGCCGAAGGTAGGTCGGGACGAGGAAACGGTGCAACCTCGGACCGCGTGGGCAACGGCGGGTCTTGCGCCGCGCCCCGATGAAGCGCCGGGGCCGCCGTTGCCCACCCTACGGTGTCTCGTAGGGTGGGCAAACGCGGCCGAGGCGGTGAAAATCCAGCACGGCGTCGATCCGCGTTTGCCCACGCTGTCGGGCCTCGCCGCGGTTCGCCGTGCGCACGGGCGGACCGCGTGGGCAACGGCGGCTCCTGCGCCGCGCCAAGATGAAGCGCCGGGGCCGCCGTTGCCCACCCTACGGTGTCTCGTAGGGTGGGCAAATGCGGCCGAGGCGGTGAAAATCCGGCACGGCGGCGATCCGCGTTTGCCCACGCTGTCGGGCCTCGCCGCGGTTCGCCGAGGGCAACCTCGGACCGCGTGGGCAACGGCGGCGCATCGCCGTGCCGGAATGCGGCGCATCGGCCGCCGTTGCCCACCCTACGGTGTTTCAGGGCAGCTTCGTAGGGTGGGCAAACGCGGCCCGGATGTTGAAATTCTGGCACGGCGTCGCTCCGCGTTTGCCCACGCGGCCGGACCTCGCCGCGGTTCGCCGAGGGCAACCTCGGACCGCGTGGGCAACGGCGGCGCATCGTCGTGCCGGAATGCGGCGCATCGGCCGCCGTTGCCCCACCTACGGTGTTTCAGGGCAGCTTCGTAGGGTGGGCAAACGCGGCCCGGATGTTGAAACTCTGGCACGGCGTCGCTCCGCGTTTGCCCACGCGGCCGGACCTCGCCGCGGTTCGCCGAGGGCAAGCCTGTGCGTCCTCGGAGCGGATTTCGATTTCAGCGCCGCGGACGAACAACCGCGCCTCGGACAGCAGGGCTTTGACCTTGAGGGTGAGATCGCGCTGGCGGCTTGCGGCCTGATCGCGCTTGTCGTTGATGATCCGGGCGAGGCCCGGCGACAGGGCTTCGGTCTGCGCCTGACGGCTCAAGCTCATCATCCGAAAGCCATTTCAAACGGTTGACGATCTCGCGGATTGTGCGGCGCGCCGAGCTTGCCTTGCGGACCGGAAATGCCCGGGCCTCAACCGCCTTTGCCGCCGTCACATTCCAATCCCCTCCCGCATAATGGAGCTTCGCGACTGCAACGCTCTCGTTGACGAACAGCCCGCCAGCGCCGAACGACATGAGAGATGGGCGATGTGGCGCCGCGTCCATCAGGAGACTCTTCGTGCTGACGGCAAAGGCTGTTGCGACTCCGTTTCCGCGCGTTTCAATGCCCGTGCTGTCTCCTTCGCGTTCAACGCCACGATGTGCTGCGTGCGTGGATTCTGCTTCACCGCGTTGCCCAGCAGACCGAGGCGCTTAAGCACATAGAACAGCATCGCGTAGCGAACCCTGAGGACCGCCCGGCCGCCCACCATGCCGTAATCCTTGGCAACGACGGCCTTCTGGCTTTCCGTCAGCTCCGGGTGCGGGCCAATCTCCACGTCAAACGTTTCCTGCCACAGCACATCATGCTCCGCCCCCGGGCCGGAATCACCCATATCCCGGGCCCCCAAGATACGGGGCAGGAGGAAGTCGTTGAAGCTCCGATCGAGGTGGCAAAAGGCCCGCACGTGCCAGCGGAAGCCGTCATAGCCGAAGGCATGCGGCGTCATCCGCCGCCAGATCGGCTTAGGGCGCTCCTTGCTCAACGACTGATAATACACTTCGACCGATCGCTTCTCCCGCACGGCCGTGAGGACCGCCTTAAGCACCGGCGGGTCCACGGCACGGCGGGGCGTCACCGCAATGTCGGCGTCCGGCGGCTGCGCAATCCACGACTCTGACCGCTCTGCCAGCCCTTCAGACAGGGACCGCAGCCGCGAGAGATAGCCATCGGGATCAGGCTTGAGAAAAATCGGCTTGAACATATCGGTCGCCACGTAGCGCTTGGCGTACTTGTCATAGACCGCGTTGCGCGGTGCGCGCTCCTGATAAATGCGCAGACGCTTCTCGACGCCGCAGCGCTCGCCCGGTGTCCGCAGACAGGCCTGCATCTTCTACCCTGGCGCGCCCATCTATTCCTGCGTGCGCAAGGCGGATTGTGGGCCTGCATCGATCCCGCTTGTCCGCACCGGGATGCAGAGCTGGCGACTGCGGATGCGGGCTGGGAATTTGGCGCTCTGTGGCTCGCGCAGCGGGACCATTGCGCCTGCGGCGCCCCGGCCTTTGAAATCCTCGTTTGCGCCGAATGCGGCACCCCTCACCTCATGGCCGGGCTCCAAGCGGGCGCAATGGCGCGGCTCATTGCTCATCGAGGGGCGGAGGTTGCCTGACGATCCTTTTGGACCAGGGATTCGGCGCATGGCGTACCGAGGGGCTCGTGCGCCACGATTTTCGGCAGCCGCCACAAAAGCAGGCGACGGAGATCAAGCGTGCAGCTGTTCGCGTCCGCATGGCCGAACAGCTTGGATCGCCAGTCATTCTCGAATTTGGATAGGAGCCTCCGGATGACCTGCCGGACGCGAATGCTGCTCAGTCCTCCCCGATCGCGGACGATATTGCCAGCCGGACACTCGTCGCGGCCTTATGCGGTTTTTGTTGCGGGTCAACGATTTTATTGCTGGTAAACAAAAGGTTAATACGCCTGTTCATCATACCATCGCTATGATAAGATGTAACATAGAAGTGATGACCACTTTGCGAGCATTCCAAGCGCGCACGCCTTCGACGCCGGGAACCAAGGTGAAAGCGTGGCGCGCGGCCCTGTTTGCCGTGCCCCCTCCCGGCATATGCAATCGTGTCTGGCGTTTCGGCGAGGCATGGCCGGTGATGTCGTTGCGGACCAGTTCTCTCGAACAGGATCGCGCGATAACAGCGTCATCAGGGCCAGCATCGTCAGGTGGAGAGCCTTCCATCTGCATCTTAACAAACCAGCCGGGGATGAGATGAGCCTCTTTGCTGCCAATTGGACGTGGAACGCCGCAGTCCGCCTTCCGCTGTTCTGGATCCTGGTTTGGGGCGCTCTTTTTGCTCTCGCTCCCGTGTTGCCCTTTTCCGACTGGCAACTGTTATCAGGCGTCTTCAAGGCGAACCGGCAAAACCTCCTCGAACTTGTCACGCAAGAGGGATTCGCATTCGCCCTCGCGTCCGCGATCGTCCAGTTTGGCCTCGCGCTCGCCGTTGCCTTTCTGGTCGCCCATGTCCTGTTGATTCACGCGGCGTTATGGGTGGCAAGACACGCTTTGGGGCCGGCTGACGATCCCCGGTCTTTCGCCACGGCGTTTGATGGCGTCTCCCAGAAGCTCCGCCGGCACGCCCTCATCGGACCTGCGTGGCGGGAGTTCTCAAGGACCCTCCTTCGCGACGACGAGCAGAAGGTCGTACAGAACACCGTTCGTCCCCAGAGTTTCATCAATCTCGCGCATGCCCGCGAACGGCTGTTCGGCCTCAAGATGATGCCCTCGATCCCCGGCTTTTTCGTCGGCCTCGGCCTGCTCCTGACATTCATCGGGCTGGTGCTGGCGCTCCACAAGGCGGCGGGCGGCACGAACGCGGCGTCCGCAGACGCCATGAAACAGTCCCTGGGCGAGCTCCTCAACGCCGCCACCTTCAAGTTCGCGACGTCGATCGCCGGTCTCGGCGCCTCGCTGGCGCTGTCGCTGCTTTTCCGCGTCTACCAGATTCTGATTGAAGGCGCGTTCGACCGTTTCGGCCGTGCACTCGGCGATCGCTTGCAGTTCCAGCCGCCACAGCGGATTGCTGCCGAGTCCCTGGATTTGCTCGCGGCCCAGCGCGACCAACTCAAGGAGATCAACAGCGAGGCCTTCTTTGCGCGCCTCGGCGACTCGATTGCTCCTCGTTTTCAGACCGCAGTCGCGGAGGCGATCAGCCCCGTCTCCACCAGCCTCAAAGAGACGATGAACGCGCTGACGCAAACGTCGCAAACCGGCGTCGAAGACTTGATCAACCGGTTCATAGGCAAGCTCGATCAAGGAGCCGGACAGGAGCTTGGGAAAGTTATCGAGACGCTGACCAGCCTGCAGACGGGCCTCGAAGTCATAAGGGAGAGCCTCGCCGGCTCCGGGCGGGACGTGTCGGACAAGCTAGCCATCGCTGCGGAGAACCTGGGCCGCATCATCGCCGACGCGGGCGCCGCGCTTGGTCATTCTGCAACCGGCGCGGCCGGAACTCTCGATAGCGCGATGGAGCGGCTGGTCGGGAAGCTTGAATCTCAAAACGCGACCTTTGCGGAGAGTATGGCTGCGCTGCAGCTCGCCGTGGCCGAGCAAATGGAGAAAAGCGGGACGATCGCGCGGAAAGCCGGAGAGGCGGCCGCCGACGCGAGCAAGCGCGCGGCTGACGAGGTGGTTGCGGCGACGCAGAAGGCGACGCACGACGCAGTGGAGGCCATGCGAAATGCCATTGGCGAAGTAACACAAAACCTGAGCGCCGATATTGGCCGGCTTGCAGCGACGCTCCAATCCGTAGAAAGCGCCTTCCGGGCGCAGACCCAGCACATCGACGGAGTCAGCAGACGGTCGCGCGAGACGGCCGAGGCTTTCAGCCAGGTCGCTGCCAGCGCCCGCGCCGCGAGCCAGCCGATCGTCGCTTCGTCTGAACGGGTCGCCCACTCAGCGGACAAGATGACGAAATCGATCGAAAGCTCGGTAGGCGCGCTATCGACGACCCAACAGAAGGCCAGCGGCATCGCCGAGCGCCTTGACGCGCACCTGGAACAGATCGGGCGCGTGTGGACCAATTACGAAGCCCGGTTCAATCGCGTCGACGAGGCCCTCGAAAGGGCGGTTGACGGTTTCCAGAAGGAGGTTTCGAACCATCAGGAGGCGATGCGAGCGTTTGTCATCAAGATCGATGAACACACCGGGACGTTCTTGAGCAAGATCAGCAATACCATGAGTGGTCTTGACGAGACCTTGGACAACCTGACCCAGGTTCTCGGACAGTTTCCTCCAGACGGCGGTTCGCCACGAAGGTCTCCAAACGGCGCATCCCCGCGCCCCCGCTGAGTAGGAGCACGCGACAATGGCGATTGCAGAGAGCGCCGATGCCTACGATCGCGGCGAGGGCGAGAACTATTTCGTCTCGATGACCGACATGATGGTGGGTATGCTTTTCATCTTCATCATCATGTTGATGAGCTTCGCTTTCCTGTTCCGGCAGCAGACAGACGCTACGAAAGCGACGCAAGACACCAAGATTGCGCATGCCAACGTCATTGAACGAAAGCTGGCGGATATCGAGAAGCGTATCAGCGAACGCCTTGACGAACTGCGACAAGCCACGCGGCTGCGACAGAAACTGCTCTACGAGCTGCATGACCAGCTCGACGCTGTCGGAGTGAAAGTAAAAGTGGATGAGTTAAACGGCGTGCTTCGTTTAACTGAAGACACAATCAAATTTGACTTCGGCAATGCGAACCTCAACAATGACGCGAGGGAAAAAGTAAAGAAAATTGCTCCTGTTTTGGCGAGCGTGCTGCCGGCGTACGTGTCTTGCACAAAGGCTTCCTCGCTGGATACGGGCTGTCAGAACCAAACAAATGCATCGATCGAAACCGTCTTCATCGAAGGGCATACGGACACAATTGGGCCGGATGACCAGAACTGGGTATTATCAGTTCAACGAGCGGCAAACACATATCGTGAGCTTACGTTCAGAGCTCCCTTATTGCGCCGCCTTCACAACCGCAGCGATCAGGAGATCCTGTCGATCTCCGGTTATTCATCTACGCGTCCACTTGATACGGGAAACACTCCGGACGCCCGGCAGAAGAATCGAAGGATTGATCTGCGATTCGTCATGGACACGGACCCGACTGCCGATCTTGAGGAGATGCAGAGACTCCTCCAGCAGATGAGAATAGAGATCGAGAAATTAAAGGAAACTCCCTGAGATGGGCTTTCTGACCGCAGTCGAGCGATTGAGTTTGCGCGCCCGGCCGATGCCGGAACAGGGGACGACGGCGCGGCTCGCCCGCAGCCTGCCTCCCGTCGCTCCGATTGAAAGACCGCATGTGGATCTTGACAGCGTCGCCGGAAACTTCATCGCGTGCATCAGGCGCGGAACGCAGCCGAGCTTGCGGGACTGGAACAGGATCGCCTGGTGCCTGTGGACAACCAAACCCGCCGTCGCTGAAGACGATAGGGCCCTGGACGCAATGCTCAATCGCGTCGTCGACATGGTCCGTAACAAGAAGAGGCGTCCCTACCGCCAGCTTGCCTCGGCATATCTCACCGACTTCGCAATTGACCGCCCGAAGCTTGCACAGATCAGCGGCGTGCTGCGCGACTTTGCGTCCGCTGCCGGCGAGCCATGGGATAAACTGCAGGCCAGATACGCCCTCTTCACCGGCGCCGAGGCGGTCGGGCGGATTGCCCGCCTCGCGCTGAAAGAACAGACGAACATCCAAGGCCTTTTGAAGCCGGCGGGGGTCAGGGGGATGCTCCTGGAGGCTGGCTTCGCGGAAGCGGTCCACGACAAGGGCCTTGAAATCCTGCGCAGCACGCCGGTGCACACCGCGGTGGAACGCATCGACACCGTCAGACGATGGTCGCTCGATGAGGAACGTCTGATCTTCAAACGTTGCAAGGGGCAGCTGGCCCGCGCCGTCGTGCTGCCGTTCGGGGAACGAATTCCCGCTCTGGCAGAGCGCAACGAGATATTGAATTTCCTGATCGCCCGGTTCGGGGATCCGCGCATATCCGGAGGCGAATGGATCGGACTGGACGACGTCGTGGATATCTTGCGGCGCTGGTTAATCGAGCAATCCCTGCGGCAGTTTTTGGACGTGGTGGACAAAATCGCGCCCGACCACATGTGGAAATACCGGCGGGCTTTCTGGCAGGCCTACCATGAGAAAGAGCTGCTGCAGAACGCCTGGGTCATCTTCGGCGATGAAGGAGCCGTGGAGGCGAGGCGAGCGTTCGGAAAGGATGTCCCCTTCGGAAGGTTTAGATCCGGCGGCAGAAGACAAATTGAGCCTGGACATGCCGTCCTGTTGCTGGACTTCGGCGAATGCATCGTCGCCGATTGGAGCCACAATGGACGTTGTAACATCTGGAAGAAATCAGACCGGAATTGCCCGAAACTCAACGCCCCTTACTACACGACTGATGAGATCATGCGTCCGTTGCCGAAGAACGACCGTACCGAACCCAATCTAAACAAGAACGACATGTTTACCCACGTAGGCGCGGACACCTACATTTGGCAGAATCGTGTCGCCGAGCGGCTCTACCAACTGATCGGCGTCCGCGTCCAGCCGTCGGACTACCGGGCTCCCTGACATGGCCCCGCGCTTTCGCAGTGAGATCGCTGGAGACGGAGTCCGCGTCACCGTCTCCGAGAAATCCTTGTTCGGCAGGGAAACGCCGCTTGAGCGCCGAGCCTGGGCGCGAGCGCCGAAGCTGCGCCCCGCTGTTCGCGCGTTGGAGGACCTCGTAGAGCGGGGCATCGCGACAGCGAGCGATTTCGATGTGCACCTCTCCTCCGAAACCGCCGCGGCTCTTGCGCCCGAAGTGGCCGACTGCATCGGACTGCCGCCGCTCGTTCCGCTCGGCCTGACCGTCGCCCTCGACAGTCGCGTCGAAAAGCCGGATGGCCGCCTTCGCCTGCGCTGGACCGAGAGGACCGGAGAGGAGGTACGCCCTGAGCGGGTCGGTCTAAAGCTGTCGTGGGGCGCGCAGTTCGGGCGCCTCTCAGCACCGCTGTTGCGGATCGTGCAAGCAGCCGAGGACTATAACCGGACGATTGGAGGGCCGCACGATGAAAGGATCGCCCGCTGGATGCCGGTCCAGACGGCCCTGAGAGACACAACGGGGCATGACATCCGGTGCGACGGCTACCTTGAGACATTCACGATTTTCCAGGCCGGCGCCTTTGCGCTCGACGTCCACGAAAGTCCAAATGGCGTGGATTTCACGCCGATCCTGATGAGCCGCGACCGCGCACCCTCGCTCGAAGATGACGCACCGGTCGATGACGAGAACGCAAGCCGATCCGAAGGCGCGTCCGACACGCTGCTGTCCGCCGATGATCATCGCAGTTTTTTGGAGCAAGCCATAAAGGACGGGCCTACCCGCGACGCCTACGTTATCGGAAAAAACCGCTACGTCCTGATCGACCCGGCACTCAAGCGCGCGCTGGACGTCGTAAAGGCGAAGCGACGCGCGTCTGTGGAGGAGCGGCGGGCGTTCTTGCGCAACCCGAAGGCGGCTCTTGCCGAGGCGCTCAATCCCGAAGCCGGCGATGCGCCTTCCGCATCGCTGTTCATTGAGACGAAGAATTATTCCGACCGCGTCGAAGGCCTCGGACTTTGGGAACGGCCGCGTTTGCCGTGGCTGACGCGAATCCCCAATCAATGGCTGCCGGAGACAGGGTGGATCGCGGGCGGCGAGCCCGTCCAGACGGAGCCGTTTACGCCCGACGAGCTTGATCAGATCGAACGCGATATCGAGCGGGCTGAAGCAAACGGCGACACCCACGTGGTCGTCAGGGGCGTTGCGATCCCGATCGATGCCGTCCCTCAGCTTCTTGTAACGGAGCGCGAACGGACGGCTAAGTGTGGCCCCGACCCCGTTGTTCCGCCCAACGGGGACGACGCTGGCACGGAACCAAAGACCCCAGGCGCGCGACTCGTCTTACTAATCAAGAAGACGAATTTCGACGGCGTCGATTACACCTTCACTTTGAAGCAGCGGCCGACATTTATCGCTCCAAAGCCGCCGATCCACTGTCTCGGGTCTACGATCCTGAAGCGGCATCAGGTGGAGGGCTTCTGCTGGCTGACGGATGCCTGGAAAGCCGGCTGGCCCGGGGTGCTGCTCGCGGACGACATGGGTTTGGGCAAGACACTTCAGGCGCTTGTCTTTCTGGCTTGGATCAAAAGCAATGCCGCCGAGGCGCGCAAACGTGGATCCGGCTCTGTCGAGAGCAAGCCGCTGCTCGTGGTAGCCCCTACGGCTCTCCTCAAGAACTGGGAAAAGGAATGCACAGAGCGCCTATCATCCGAGGGACTTGGTGAGAGGGTGGACGCCTATGGCAAAGCGCTGGCCAGGCTCAAGCTTGACGCCTCCCGCCGTGCGGACCCGGGGGAAACCCTTGACGTCACCCGGATGCGTCAAGCCGATTGGATCCTGACAACCTATGAAACCTTGACCGACCACGAACAGGCGTTTGCGCGCATCCATTACCCCGTCGTGATCTTCGACGAAATGCAGAAAGTGAAAGCTCCGGATACGCTGAATACGAAAGCCGCCAGGGCGTTGAATGCCGATTTCGTTCTCGGCCTGACGGGAACGCCCATTGAAAACAGAATGGAAGATCTCTGGTGCATATTCGATCGGATCGCCCCCGGCTACCTCGGCGATCTCAAAACGTTTTCCAGGACTTTCCGCCCAGAGGCGCCGGAAGAACTCAAGAAGCTGAAGGCGATGCTTGACGATCCGGCGGATAAGGCGCCGCCGGTGATGAAGCGGCGAATGAAGGCCGATGTCCTGGACGCGTTGCCAAAGAAGGAAGAAAAAAGATACCCCACGCCGATGCCAGATGAGCAAGCGCAGGTCTATCGCGAATTGATCGTGGAGGCTTGCAACGGCGGCGAGAGAACGCGCGGTCATATGCTCCGCGTCCTTCACGCGATGCGGGGGATTTCACTTCATCCACGTGACCCGGCCGAAATAGCCGGCGTCGATGGCGCGCGGTTCGAAGCGTTTGCGCGCCGGTCGGCCCGGCTTGCGAAGACGATCGAGATCCTCCGCGACATCGAGAAGCGTGGAGAAAAGGCGCTCATTTTTATCGAGCATCTGGCGATGCAGGACGCCGTCGCGGACGGAATTGCAGCGATGTTTGATCTTGACCGCAAGCCGGCCGTGATCAATGGCGGTACACCCGGTGAAAGACGTCTGGCGATCGTGGATGCATTTGCGCGATCCGGGGACGGGTTCGGCGTCCTTCTGCTGTCGCCGAAGGCAGCCGGCGTCGGCCTCAACATTGTCGCCGCCAACCATGTCATTCATCTGAGCCGGTGGTGGAACCCCGCGATTGAGGATCAATGCAACGACCGCGCCTACCGGATCGGCCAGACCAAACCGGTCACGATCCATATTCCTCTCGCGGTACACCCGGGTTTGCCGGACCACTCGTTCGATGAACAGCTCGACCGGCTGATCGAAAGCAAACGCCAACTGTCCCGCCATATGCTGGCGCCGCCAACCGGCGAGGGAGATATCGACAGGCTCTTCAGCGGCACAGTGAAGACGTAAGGGCGGGGGCGGGCCAGCGGTTCAGGCCGACTTGCTCTCCAGAAACCGGGAGGGCTGCCCCGACCAGGTCACGAGCAAGCGCTCGCGGGCCCGCGTACAGCCGACATAGAGAAGGCTCAATTCACGCTGCTCCACGATCTGCTTGGCATCCTGATCTCTCGCCATGCCCATGGCGACGCGCAGCGGAAGCTGCGAATCGTCGCACGCGACCACGGCTACGGCGCGAAACTCCAGTCCTTTCGCTGCGTGGAGCGTGCCGAGGTTGACGTGCCCCGTTACCACCTTCTGATCCGGCGAAAGCCAAGCGCCTGAAAGCGCACAGCGCCTCAGCGCGGGCAACGCCCTCTGCTCAAGGGCCTTCCTGGTTCGGGCAAAAATGGCGATTTCACCGGGCGCCGTCCCCTGCTCCCGCAGCGCCGTGAGCCAGTTCACCAGAAGATCGATCTCGCCAGCGAGATCAGGAGCCGATTTGATTTCCGGATCCGGTCCATGCAGCGGGGATGAGGTCTGGCGGTCATCGATCTCGTTGTCCACATCGGTGATGCGGGCCTTCAGCAAGCGGTCCGAAAAGCGGCGAATCTCTGCGCTCGTGCGATAGTTCACTTTGAGGCGCAGGGAGCGGCCACGGACATCAATGCCGGCCGCCGTCCAGGAAAACGGCCACCGGAAGATGCGCTGGCCGACATCGCCGGCAAAGAACACGGATCCAGGCGGCGCGAGCGAGGCGGCCAGCTTCATCTCACGGGGCCCGAAATCCTGGGCTTCATCGACGATGACATGACGGAACGGCCGCGTTCCATCCCTTTCAATACGCTGCCGCAGCACGTCGCAGATGTCGCCGAACGTAAGAAGGTTGCGTGACGCAAGGCCTTGCCGCACCGCGCTGAAGACATCCCACAAGCGACGGCGCACTGCCACCGGCAATGCGGCGCCCCGGCCGCCACGCGGAATATTGCGGTAGTCCTCAAATGAGGAAACGCCCCAGAAGTCGATGACGGCGTCCCATTCCGCGCGAAGAAAGTCATGATCGAAAGCGGTGTCAAGATTCCCGCGCGCCGCTCTGATCAGGGCGTCGATGGTTGGACCATCTGCAATCCCTGGCCTTTCGAGCCGCGAGGCGTGAGCGTGGGCATAAGCATGCAAATGCTCGACCTCCACACGGGCACGCGCATCCGAAGCCCGGCCCAGCAGCGTATCCATACCCTCCGCGAGCCTTCCCGCTAAAGCCTTCGAAAACGTTGTAAGAAACACTCGCCCGCCTTCAGGCGCACGCGCGAGGCGGGCCGCGCGATGCATGGCAACAACGCTCTTCCCCGTTCCCGCTGTGCCCGACACGCGTGCGGGACCGTTGAAGTTCCGCTCGACGGCAGCCCGCTGGGAGGGATGCAGGAACACCAGCCATTCGGCCCACGGCTTCGCTAGGGCCTGAGCGACTAGCTCCTGATCGCTGACCACCCAGAATCGGCGCTGCGCATCCGGATGATCAAAAGGATCGACCGCAGGAATTTTCGCAAGCGCCGTAGCAGGAACCGGCCGATGGCCCGCTGCGAGATTGAGCAGCGCCTCCCCGGCTTCCTCGGGCAAGCGCGGAAGAAGTTCGAGCAGGCCATCTTCATCGACACTGCGCACGAGGTCGATGAAACTTTCAGGTACGCCGACGCTGAGGAGATACTCAGGCGTCTCGCCTGCCAAAAGCCCTGGCCGTACGGCCTCTTGCTGGACAACCCGGATTTCCTTCCGGACGACTTCTTCGAATTCGACAATCTGCGCAGCCCCGGTCACCGGGTGCACTTCAAAGCGCCGTCCCTCTGCCCACTTGTAAGCGTCGTCATGGTGGCCGATGTAACAGAAGAGCGACCGCGCTCCTTCCTTCAAAACGACGATCCGAAGATCGAGGCCGGAGCGGATAGTCCAGAACCGCTTGTCGCGGGCGCGGTCGATGCGATGAAGCGAAAGTCCCGGCCGTGTCGGATCGGTCATGTAATCGAACACGGTCTGCTTCGCGAGCGCTTGCTCGCTTGCTGTCAGCCGGTCGAGACTCCGATTGAAAGTCACTGCGAGTTCAAGCATTGCATTTGCGCTCTCATTTAGTCGCGCTTTCCAAGCATTCTGGATGGACCCTAACTTGCGAACTGAGCTCCAGTCCAATCCTTACTTTTCGGCTGGACGAATAGCCGTTTCGGCGCTTCAACGAAATACTGGAGCAGGACATGGCATCGCCCCTTCAACGTCCAGCTTAGCTCGGCGCAAAATTGATGTTTGCGGGCATTGTGGTCAATAGCGCAGACAAGGCAAAACCGCGTCGGGTCAGCGGGGCGACAAACTTGATGGTGTCGTGACGGCTTAAGGAGCCGCCTGCTTTTTCATGGCGCGCCCGATATTGATGAGGTTGTCGGCGATGACGCCGAGGCCGACCCAGCGGTGCATTCCGACGAAGCCCTTGTAGCGGCAGCGGCGCAGGCCATGTCGCCGTTTTGCGACGCTGATGCGGCCCTCGCAGCCGGTGCGCCATTTCTGGCCGTTGCGGAACCAGCGCTTTTTCTGCTCGCGCTTGCGCTCAAGGCTTTTGGTCGAGCGATTGGGAATGCAGACGCGTTTGACGCCTCTCGCCTTCGCGCCGGCCTCGTTGTTGGCGGAGTAGAACGCGGCGTCCGCCGCCGCCAGATGCGGCGCGCGTCCGAGCAAGGCTTGATGCGTCTTGATGGCGGGGACCAGCGGGTCGGGCGTCATCGCCGACAATGCTTCACTTCATTGGTTCAGCTCGAGCACCAAAACACCAAAACAACACCAAAACAACCTAAAGTTGACAGAACCTAGATGGGGCATATAATAATGGGTTCAGTTATCATGGTTATCAGGAGATAAGTAAGAGCACCGGAATAGCCTCAGATTTTCGGAATTCCCAATTCCCTGTTATTTTCCCTGTTCTCAGTTCGCCACCGGGCTTTGGCCGGACCTACAGGGCACGAAACTTTCGCGACTCTGTGGCCGCGCCGGCACCAAAGGTCCTAATCCGTTGGTGTGATTGAGTTTGTGGCACGGTCCGAGCAAGTTAGTTTCTTGCTATCTAGCGACAGAGCAACGAGGCGCCGGGCGCCGACGTGGCCTCGCAAGACGGAGCGCGGAGTTGCCCCCGCGCCGCGCCCGCGCCTCATCGCGCTCCCAGCCAAGTGAGAACATCGAATCCAGCATCAGCGAGCGCCCGGTAAACCCTCTCGGCGGCTTCGCCCATGAGGTTCATCGGCGCCTCGGCCATTGCCAAGGCGCTCGGCATCGGAAGGGTGAGTGTGCAGGGTGCTGGAGCCTCTTGGCCGCTGCTTTAATTTTACTGCTGGCGCCTGGATTGCGCCAAGTTGTTTCAGCGGCGCGTATCGTCAAGAACTATTGTTGCCGTCATAGATTTTAAATGCCGCAGGAATTGCAAAAGCGCCGTTGGTGCGCGCAATATCTCCCTCAATAGAATTGCAAAGGGAGGGAATGCCTATGACGCCCGACGAATGCCGTGCGTTGCAACGGCTTGCCGACGTTCCGCGCGGCATCGCCAAGACCTTGATGCTCGCCTATGGCTTTACGGATGAGTTGATTGCCCGCCTTGTGCTGAATGGAGTCGCAACAGTGGTGCCCGACATTGCGAGAATTGGCACACAGACGATCGAGATTGAGCTTGTCACGATCACGGACGCCGGTCGACAGGCGATCTGGAATCGGATGCCGGTCGGCGAACGCTTCGAGGTTGATCGAACCTAACCGGCGCGCCATCCACATGAAGGTACAGCGCGCGACTACCAAGCCATAACGCCACGGATGGGCCGTGCCCGACGGCGGGCGCACAGAGCTTGGCGAAGGGAGAGGCCTGGTATCGACGTCTCCACATGGCCACAGGCGACGCCACCAGTGCCCTGGAGCAGGTCCTGGTCGTATCGAGCCGCTTTTCCCTAAGTCATGGCGGGGTTGTCCCGGCCACTCCTGTCTTACGAGGCGCCGCAGACAAGACATGGATGGCCGCGACAACGGGATCCCGCCGCGGAACGCGGCGGGCTGTCATTGCGCGGCCACGACGACATGGAAGTGATTCGAGGAATGCCGGACATTCACCCGGACACTGGTCAGCCGGTCGGTTTTCGCGTCGATGCGCGGCCGGCCGTGCTTCCGCAAGCCGTCACGCTGACCGGGCGTTATGGCCGTGTTGAGCGCCTCGATGCAGCGCGTCACCGTGCAAGCTTGTGGGACGCCGTTGCGGGCCACCGCGAGATCTGGACCTATATGAGATACGGCCCGTTTGCCGACGCGGCGGTGTTCTCCGATTGGCTGATCTCGCGGGAAGAGGCGCGCGATCCTTTCTATTATGCGATCGTGGACCCTTCTGGACGCGCCCGCGGGCTTGCGTCGCTGATGCGCATCGAACCCGATATGCGGGTCATCGAGGTCGGCAACATCCTGCTTGGTCCTTCGCTCCAGCGCACGCCCCTTGCCACCGAGGCGCAATATCTGCTGGCCCGGTATGTCTTCGAGGGGCTTCGCTATCGCCGCTACGAGTGGAAATGCGATGCCCTCAATGCGGCGTCGCGGCGGGCCGCGCTGCGGCTCGGCTTTTCCTTCGAGGGGATTTTCCGCGACCACATGATCATCAAAGGCCGCAGCCGCGATACCGCCTGGTTCGCAATGCTGGAAACCGAGTGGCCAGCGCGCAAAGCGGCCTTCGAACGCTGGTTGGCGCCGGAAAATTTCGATGCGAACGGGGCGCAGAAGAGAAGGCTTGGTGAGTTGATGACTGCAGTCCTGTAGCCGGACGGAGCAAAGCGACATCCGGGAGCGCCCGGTCCCGCATTTCGCTTCGCTCAATGCAGGCTGCAGACGGTACTCCAACCCTACGAGCTACCCATGCGCCGCTGCTGGCGCGCCTTCTCGATCATCTCCCACAGTCGCGGCGGCGACAGCGGCAGTTCGCGCGGCTCGACCCCGAGGGGGCGCAGGGCAGCCGCGACCGCATTGGCGATCACGCCGCCGACCGGAATGATGCCGCCTTCGCCCGCTCCCTTCGCGCCAAGCGGATTGTGCGGCGCCGGCTTCTCCTCAAGCGCGATTGCGCGCACGCCCGAAAAATCGCTGGCGCTCGGCATCAGGTAGTCGGCGAGCGAGCCGGTGAGCAGTTGTCCATGCTCGTCATAGGCCAAGTGTTCGAGAAATGCGCCGCCGAGGCCCTGCACGATGGCGCCGATGGCCTGGCCGTGCAGCATTCCCGGATTGATGATGCGGCCGACATCCTCGACCGCCACATAGTCGAGCACCTCCACATGGCCGGTGGCGGGGTCAACCGCCACATGGGCCGCATGGGCGCCGTAGCTGTAGGTGCGATGAGGGCTCGCAAAGGCGCCGTCGGCCACAAGGCCGGCCTTGGCGATTTCGGAGAGGGGAACGAATCCCAAGCCGTCGTCTCGTGCCCGCGCCCCATCTTCCACAATGTCGACATCCCGCGGTTTGCAGCCGAGCCGTTGTGCTGCGGCGGCGCGGATCATGTCGCGCAATTTCGCTGCGGCAGCCGCGATGGCAGAGCCTCCCATCACGATCGAACGCGAACTGTAGGTGCCAAAGCCCTGCGGCAAGAGATCGGTTGAGCCGTGGAAGACGCCGCGAATGCGCTCCATCGGTATTTCAAGCGCGTCGGCCGCAATCTGCGCGAACGCGGTTTCGAGCCCCTGTCCGTTGGCCGACGAGCCGACGTGGACCGAAACCCTGCCGTCGTTCTCAAGCACCAGCCGTGCGTGCTCGCGCGGGCCGGAGGCGCCGCCTTCGAAGTAGCAGCCGATCGCCGTTCCGTGGTAACGCCCGTCGACCATCTCGCCCTGCAGCGGCGCCTTGGCAGCCCAGCCGATTTCCGTGAGGCAGCGCTCAAATGTCGAGCGGTAATCGCCGCTGTCGGTTGCGGTGTCGAGGTCAAGCTCCACCACCTTGGCAAGCGCGTACGGCATCTCGCATTCCGCGATGAGATTGCGGCGCCGAAACTCGACGCGATCAATGCCGAGGTCGCCCGCCGCCATGTCGAACAGCCGCTCGCGAAAAAAGTCAGCCTCGAAGCGGCCCGGTCCGCGATAGGTGCCAACTGGCGTCTTGTTGGTGAGATGGAGCGACACTTCCATGCGGATATTGGGCACGCGGTAGGGCCCGGAGAGAATTTGCGCGGTGTTGCGCGCACCGGTCGCCCCGTTGGTGCGCAGATAGGCGCCGACATCAGCCTTGGCATGGCCGCGCAGCGCCAGGATCGCGCCGTCGCGGCTGCAGGCGATTTCGAGGGTGCAGGAAACGTCGCGCGCGTGATTGGTGGCGATGAGATGCTCGCGGCGGTCCTCGATCCACTTCACGGGGCGGCCGACCAGTCGCGCCGCACACGGTATCAAGAAATCTTCCGGATAGAATTCGCCGCGCACGCCGAAACCGCCGCCGACGTCGTTTTCGACCATGCGGACGGCGTCGTCGGCAATGCGGAGTTGTTGGGCCAGGATGCGGCGATTGGGAAACGGCACCTTGGCGGCGCCGAACAGGGTCAGCCGGCCGTCCTGCCATTCCGCTACGAGACCGCGCGGCTCCATCGGCACGGCGGTGTGCCGCTGCACCTTGAATTGCTCGCGGCGTCTGTAGGCGGCAGCTCGGAAGGCTGCATCGGCATCTCCCTTCACGGCGGTCAGCGTGCCGGCGAGATTGGATGCGGTCCCGAACAGCAGCGTCCCGCTGCCGGCGCTCGCCTCGCAATTTGCGATGACCGGCAGTTCCTCGAGGTCGATCGTGACCGCCTCCGCGGCGTCCTCGGCGTCTGCCGCCGTCTCGGCGACCACGACTGCGACAGGTTCGCCGACATACCGCACCTTGCCGACTGCGATCACCGGCTGCTCGAAGGGCCTGAAAACGTCAAGCTGCTCCTGCCGCAGCGGAATGGTGGGGACGGCGCCGATGTCGGTTGCCGTGATGACGGCGTGCACACCCGGCCGCGCCAATGCGGCTGCGCAATCTACTCCGCGAATACGGCCATGCGCGATCGGGCTGCGGACGATGACCGCGTGCAGCAGTCCGGCCGGGTTCACGTCATCTACGTATTGGCCTTTGCCGCGGAGAAAGCGCAGATCCTCGATGCGTTCGATCGCGCTGCCGACAAAGGAGTTCGCCGGTTGAGTTCGGTCCACGGTCATGGACGTTCGGGACCGCCTATGACGTCAGTCGACGCGGACGCCTGCAATTCTCACGACCTCCTTCCACTTCCCGCGTTCGCTGCGGGTGAAGGCCGCAAACGCGTCGGGCGGCATCGGCGCCGGCTCGGCGCCAACGGCCTTGAGCGAGGAGGCTATGTCGGGCATTTCGAGAATGCGTTTCACTTCCGCTGCGAGCTTATCGACGATTGGCCGGGGTGTGCCGGCCGGCGCGAACAGGCCTTGCCACGCCGTGGCTTCATAGCCTGGCAGCGTTTCACCAATGGTGGGGAGATCGGGCATCGAGGCGCTGCGCCGCGGCGTTGTCACCGCCAGCGCCCGTATTGCGCCGGACTGTGCGTAGGGGATCGTGGTCGTCATGCTGTCGATGCCGAGATCGATGTGTCCGCCGATCATGTTGTTGATAACGTCGCTGGTGCTGCGGAACGGAATGTGTGTCATTTCGGTTCCGGTCTTAAGCGCGAACATCACTGAGGAGAGATGCGACGAGGTGCCGATGCCGGACGAACCGTAGTTCACCTTGCCGGGATTGGCCTTGAGATACGCGATCAACTCGGCCACCGATGTGGCGGGAATCTTCGGATTGACGAACAGCAGATTGGGAAACAGCACCAGCCGCGACACCGGCTGAAAATCCCGCTCGAGATCGTAGGGCAACCTGGTGTAGAGCGCTGCGTTGACGGCATTCGAGCTGACGGTGCCGACCAGCAGCGTGTAGCCGTCATTCGGCGCCTTGGCAACGAAGCCTGCGCCGATGCTGCCGCCCGCGCCGCCCTTGTTTTCGATCACGAACGAGGCCCCCAGCCGGGCCTGCAAATGCGCGGAGATGATGCGCGCCGTCAGATCGGCGGAGCCGCCGGCGCCGAACGGCACCACCAGCGTTACCGCATGCTGTGGCCAGCTATCCTGCGCATGCGCCGCCCCTGAGGCCATCAGCGCGGCCGCAACGGCAAGAACCTTTCGCATGTTTCAAGTTCCTCAATAGGACCGAGGCAACCCCGGCACCTTCTCGGCGATGAAATTCAGGATCATGTGGGGCGTCACCGGGGCGATCCGCGTGATGAGCGACTCGCGCAGGTAGCGTTCCACGTGGAATTCTCTAGCATAGCCCATGCCGCCATGGCTCATGACGGCCGTCTCGCAGGTTTTGAACGCGGCCTCGGCCGCGAGATATTTCGCCGCGTTGGCTTCCGCGCCGCAGGGTTCGCCTGCATCGTAAAGCGCGGCGGCCCTGAACGCCATCAGATTCGCGGCCTGAAGCTCCATCCAGCACGCCGCCAGCGGATGCTGGATCGCCTGGTTGCGCCCGATCGGCCGGCCGAATACCTCGCGCTGGCTTGCATAGCCGACCGCCTTCGCAAGCGCCGCGCGACCCAGACCGACAGCTTCAGCAGCAATGAGGATGCGTTCCGGGTTCATGCCGTGGAGAATGAGTTTGAAGCCGTTGCCTTCCTCTCCGATGCGATCCTCAACCGGCACCGGCAGCCCGTCGATGAACAGCTCGTTGGAGTCAACCGCCTTGCGCCCCATCTTGTCGATTTCCCGCACGTCAACGTACCGGCGGTCGAGGTCGGTATAGAACAGCGTCAGGCCTTCGGTCCGTTTCGCCACCTGGTGGGCCGGGGTGGTGCGCGCCAAAAGAAGCACCTTGGTGGCGACCTGTGCGGTCGAAATCCAGATTTTCTGGCCCGACACGATATAGCGGTTGCCGGCTTGCTCGGCGCGGGTCTTCAGGTTGAGGGTGTCGAGCCCGGCATCCGGCTCGGTCACCGCAAAGCATGCCTTGTCCCGGCCGGCGACCAGCGGCGGCAGCATGCGGGCCTTCTGCTCGGCGGTGCCGAATTTCACCACCGGATTGAGCCCGAAAATATTCATGTGCAGGGCCGAGGCGCCGGAGAGCCCGGCGCCCGACTGCGCGATCATCTGCATCATGATGGCGGCCTCGGTGATGCCGAGCTGCGCGCCGCCATACGCTTCCGGAATGCATATGCCCAGTCACCCCGACGCTGCGAAGGCCTGAAAAAAATCCTCCGGAAACCTGCCGGTGCAGTCCCTGTCGAGCCAATAGGCGTCGTCGAACCGCGCGCAGAGCCGTGCGATCGCATCGCGAATTGAGGTTTCGTGCGGCGAGAACGGTTGGTGCATCGGCGATTTCCGGGTAACTATGGCTTTGCAGGATGCGCCTCGCATCTTAGCGCGGATCCCGGCGGCATTCGTCGAGCGTCATTGCCGGGCTTGACCCGGCAATCCATCTTCATGCGAAGAGGATGGACCCGCGGTCAGGCCCGCGGGTGGCGCGAGCAAGCGATGGATAGGCTTCGCCGGGATACGTCCAAAATCGATAACCGCAGGTCGGAATGATTTCGCAATTCAGAAGGAGGAGAGTCATGTCGTTTCGTTTTGTCGCCGCTGCTGCGGTCGGAGTAGCGATGCTTGCGCCCGCCGCCGCGAGCTCCCAGGTCCTGATGCAGCGCGATGTGTCGCTTCGCATGGCCTTGACGATCGCCGAAGCGGCGCTGGCGGAATGCGGCTCGCAAACCTCGGTAGCCGTCGTCGACCGCGCCGGCCGACTGCGTGTCTTCCTCCAGGGCGACAACGCCAATCCGCATAATATCGAGCTTGCCCGCCGCAAGGCCTATACGGCGCGCACGTTCCGCCAGCCCTCTGCGCAATGGGCGCAAAACACCGAGACCCGGAATACGGGACAGCGGATGCTCGCGGATGTGATCCCGCTCGGTGGCGGGATGCCGATCAATGCCGGCGGCGAAACGATCGGCGGCGTCGGCCTCAGCGGCGCGGTCGGCGGACAGCCGAAGGAAGAGGCGTGCGCAAAGGCCGGAATTGAGAAGGTCGCCGATCAGCTCCAGTAAAGCCGGGCGACCCCGCCACGGTCGGCCTGCGCGTTCGAAGCTCTTCAGGGATGGCCGTCGTGACCGCCCTATCGCGGGCCACCGCACATCGGCCGTGGCCGATGTGCGCATCTATAGGACCGACCTCGGGCAAACCAGAGATCCGACGCGCGGTCCCGGGGACCACAAGGGTCGGATTTACAGCGCATTCCGGTCAGATGGGAACGTCGTTCGGTGGACACTCTTCGACAAGCTCAGAGCGAAGCGTGCCCACCCGCCCTCGACTCAACCGGGAGCCGCTGTAGTGGGCCATCACGGGTTTGGCTCGGCCCGGCGCTGGAAACTATTCCGAAATCTCTCAACCCCTCAGCGCAAGCCCGATCAGGCCGAGCGTGCCGATGATGACCCGCCACCAGGCGAACAGGTCAAAGCCATGCCCGGATACGTAGTCGAGAAAGCTTTTCACCACGAACCACCCGGCGATGAATGACATGATGAACCCGATCGCCACCACCAGGATGTTGTCGGCGCTCATATGGGCGCCGCTTTTGTAGAGGTCATAGGCGAAGGCGCCTGCCATCGTGGGCATGGCGAGGTAGAACGAAAATTCCGCGGCAGAGCGTCGGTCAGCGCCGAGCATCATGGCGGACACGATGGTGGCGCCGGAGCGCGAAACGCCCGGAATCATCGCAAAGCACTGGCATATGCCGATGCCAAGATACATCGGAAGGGAGAATGCGGTCGCGTCACGAAAGCGCGGCCGCAAATCGAGGCCATCCACATAGAGCAGCACCGCGCCGCCGGCGATCAGGCTGAAGCAGACAATCCACGGATTGAACAGAACCCCTTTGATGAAGCCGTGCAACACGGCGCCGATGACCGCGGCCGGCAGGAATGCGATCAGGACGCCCACGACAAACCGTCGCGCCTTGGCATCGGAAAGCATCCCGATTGCAATGTTCCACAGCTTCGCGAAATAGATGCTCAACAACGCGACGATCGCGCCAAGCTGGATCAGGACCGCGAAGGTGTTGCCGAAATCTTCGTCTCCGAAGCCAAAAAAATGCTCCAGCAGCAGCAGATGCCCGGTCGAGGACACCGGAATGTATTCCGTGAGGCCTTCGACAATGCCGAGACCGGCTGCCTTAAGGATGTCAACCAACATGGACGGGAACTCCGTAGTAAATCGCCAAGGTCGCCCGACGCACAAGGGTCGCGAAACGGCCCCACGCCGCCCGTGCTTGTGGCCCAAGCTCACCGGCGGAGCAAGAGAGCGAGGCCCACCCCTCCCGCTCCCCCGCGATGTGGGGAGGGGCGGCGCCGGCCGGCACATCAACGCTCGATTGGCGCGATCGGTCGATATCGGGAAGGTTGATCCAGCCCTCCCCCCTGCCTTCCTGGGAGCGCGGGCGTTCTGCCTGCCCTTCTAGCAAAAGATGCGGCCGGGACGCCCGCGGTCCCAGAACGAGCATCGCGTGGTTTTCAACGCATTGTGGATTTCTTTACATTGACGTTTGAATGTAGCGGTGTGCGGCCGATCAGGTTGAGGTGACGCGCAAAGCCAATGCTCACACTTTTTCATCATCCCCTCTGTCCGCATTCCCGGTTCGTCCGCGTCGCAATGGGCGAGTACGGTCTCAATCCGATGCTCGTCGAGGAGCGCACGTGGGAGCGCCGGCATGAATTTCTCGCTCTCAACCCGGCCGGGACAACCCCGGTGCTGCTGGAAGAGGGGCATCCGGCCGTACCGACTGCCGCGATCATTGCGGAATATCTCGATGAAACGCGGGGAGTAGCGCTTGGCAGCCATCGCCTGTTGCCGGTTGATCTCGCCGGCAGGGTCGAGGTCCGGCGCCTGTTGAGCTGGTTCAGCGACAAATTCTATACGGAAGTCAGTAGTCCCCTGGTGACCGAACGCGTTCTCAAGCGGCTCATGACGCCGGCCTATGGGGGCGGCGCGCCCGAACCCGACGCAATTCGTGCCGCGCTATCTAACATCAAGTATCATCTGGACTATATCAGTTGGCTGGTGCGCACCCGCGACTGGCTTGCCGGCGAACGCCTGAGCTATGCGGATCTTGCGGCGGCGGCGCATTTTTCCGTGATCGATTATTTGGGCGACGTGCCGTGGCATCAAGACGAAGCAGCCAAGAACTGGTACGCGAGGGTGAAGTCGCGGCCCTCGTTCCGGCCGCTGCTGAACGAGAGTTTTCCGGGAATGGCGCCATCCCGGACTTACGCCGATCTCGACTTCTGACCGCGCCGGGCGATATCAAGCGGGCTCTCGCCAAAGCAGCCGCGGCGCTTGGCTTCGATGCGATTGCAGTGACAAATCCAATGCTCGCGCCTCGGGCGCAGCAAGGTCTCAATGACTTCCTTGCCCAGGGTTGGCAGGGCGATATGGACTGGATGGCGGCACGGCCCGAACGACGCGGCGATCCGCGCGTGCTGTGGCCGGATGTACGTGCGATCGTGATGCTCGGGGTCAATTACGGCCCGGATCGCGACCCAACTGCGATCCTCGCGAAGCCAGAACGGGCCGCCATCTCGGTTTATGCGCAAGGGGACGATTATCACGACGTCATCAGGAAGCGGCTTAAGGCGCTGGCTCGGTGGCTCGTCGCGCAGGCGGGCGGCGAGGCCAAGGTTTTTGTCGATACCGCAGCCGTGATGGAAAAGCCGCTGGCTGCGGCCGCGGGCCTCGGCTGGCAGGGAAAGCACACGTACCTGGTGTCGCGCGAATTCGGCTCTTGGCTCTTCCTCGGGGCGCTTTTCACCACGCTGGAGCTGCCTCCCGACCCGCCCGAGAGCGATCACTGTGGAACTTGCAGCGCCTGCATGGACATTTGCCCGACCGCGGCATTTCCGGCGCCTTACCGTCTGGATGCCCGACGCTGCATCTCCTACCTCACGATCGAACACAAGGGTCCGATTCCGCGCAATTTGCGGCCGCTGATCGGCAACCGCATCTATGGCTGTGACGATTGCCTCGCCGTTTGCCCGTGGAACAAATTCGCCCGGCAGGGGCGCGATGCAAAACTCGCGGCGCGCGCTGAACTTGCGGCGCCCGCGCTCGCCGATCTTGCACGACTTGACGATGCGGGATTTCGCAAGCTTTTCGCGGGAACCGCCATCAAGCGGACCGGGCGCAACCGTTTCGTCCGCAATGTGCTGATCGCGATCGGCAACAGCCGCAATCGGGCGCTGGCCGCCTGCGCAGAGCGTCTCCTCAACGATACGTCTGCGATCGTCCGCGGCGCCGCCGTCTGGGCGCTGGGCCGCCTGGCGGCAAAGCAGGATTTGGCTGCGGCGGCGGCGAAATTCGCGAGGGCTGAAACCGACCCGTCGGTGCGGGACGAATGGGCGGCTGAGGACATCAACGCATGACGACCCTCGTTTGCCTCGGCTTCGGTTATTCAGCGCGGCACTATGTGGCCCTCTATGGCAAGCGCTTCGAACGTATCGTCGGCACGACGCGCAGCGCGGAGAATGCCGAGGTGCTGCATTCGCGTCGGCTTGGCGGCAATGTGGCCGAGATCATCGTGTTCGACGGTACCGTTCCTTCGTCAGATCTTGCCGCCGCCGTCGCGGACGCCGCCGTGGTGTTGGTCTCCATTCCGCCTGATCGGCACATCGACCCGGCGCTGGCGCATTTCCGCGGCGCGATTGCGGCTGCGCCGCGACTGAAGTCAATCGTTTATCTCTCGACCATCGCGGTCTACGGCGACCACGACGGCCGCTGGATTGACGAAACGACGCCGCTGGCCCCGGCGCGGACGCGCGCGGCGAGCCGCATCGATGCGGAATCCGCGTGGCAGGCGTTTGGGGAGGCGCATAACGTTCCGGTCGCTGTCATCCGGATCGCGGGGATCTACGGACCGGGCATCAATGCGCTGGAGACCGTGAAAGGGGGCCAGGCGCGCCGCATCGTCAAGCCCGGACAAGTGTTCAATCGCATCCATGTGGCCGATCTCGCACAGGTTATCGACAAGGCGGTGGACATGGCTTTGACGCCTCACGCGGGCGGCGTCTTCAATGCAGCCGACGACGAGCCGACTGCGCCGGGCGATCCGATCTTATTTGCCGCGCATTTGCTCGGCGTCGCGCCGCCGGCCGAAATCGCCTTCGAGGAGGCAAAGAAGACGATGAGTCCCCTCGCGGTCAGCTTCTATGGCGAAAGCAAGCGGGTCCGGAACGACCGCATAAAGTCAGTGCTCGGCGTCTCGCTTCGCTATCCAACTTATCGCGAGGGCCTGCGGGCGCTCGCAATCGAGATGTCCGATCAGAATTGAGACGCGACGGCTTCCAGCCCCATCACATAGGCCAGCATCTTGACCTCCCGCTTCTGCTGGTCGTTGAGGCGCATGATCAGCGGGAGGGCAGCGGCTTTGAGCTGGCGCACTTCGGCGCTCGTTGGATCGATGTAGGCGATCGGGGAACCGTTCGATTGCGGGCCGCGCGTATGCGGGTTCATGGCGCTTTTGGTGTACACGATCTTGCGCAACGCGGCCTCAACTGGGGGCCACATCCGCTCTTGTTCGGCTGTCAGGTTCAGTCGTCGCTTGATGCTCGCGATCTGCGCCTCGGTGAGGACATTGTTCGAGCGGCTTGTGACCCGGTGCGCGGGCGCATTTGTGTCCTGCATTTTCGGCGGCGGGGGGTTCACAGCCTCGACGGCCGCAGCCGCTTCTTCCTTCGGTTCCGAGACCGGCGGCGGCTCAGCGGTGTCGATTGCGGTCGGGGTCTCCGCCGCGGTCAGCCCCGGCGGGTCTACTGTTACGATGCCGGACAAGGCGCCCTGGTCGAACGTCTCCCAATGCTCGACCGGCATCACGCTGGCGGTTGTGAACGTCGTCACCTGCTGGATGGGCAACGCCTTGTCGGGAGGCGGGAAGCGCGACGCCACGATCTCGGCCGGGGAAGGCCCGGCGCGTTGCAGCGACACCGCGCTCAAGCTCACCCCCAAAGTCGCCATGGCGGCGAAAGCCAGGATGACGAGGAGAACCAACGCGACTATGCCCGTTCTAGCGAAAACCATGATGCACTCGGCACTCCCCAACCGGGCTCGACGCTCCCCCAAGGGGCTTCCCTCAAAGAACCAAACGTCCTTCGCAAACATAGTTTAATTATGGCTAATCAACGGTAAAATTCGTCAACCTGCGCCGGCGCCGCTTCCCTGCTCTCCCCGCTTGCGGGGGGAAGAAGACTGGGAGGGCGGCCGCATCCGAACCTGACTATGATGTCTCGGCGCCCCCGTCTCTGCAAAACTCGGAAACAACGCCGATGAGCCGCTCGACATCCTCGGGTCGTGACAGACGGTGGTCCCCGTCCTTGATCAGCGACAGCACCACGTCGTCCTGTGCGAGGCGCGAAACCAGGTCAACAGCGTGCCGCCATGGCACATCCGGATCGGCGACGCCTTGCAGGATGCGCACCGGGCAGCCGGTTTCGATCAGCCCGCCCAGGAGGAGATGGCGGCGGCCGTCTTCGATCAGGGCCGCCGTTATGGGATAAGGCTCCGGAGAATACAGCGACGGACGCTGCCACACCCCCTCGGATGCGAGTTTTCGCTTGACCGAAGCGGGAAATCGCTTCCACATCAACTGTTCGGTGAAGTCTACGGCGGGTGCGATCAGCACCACTGCGGCAGGCGACAGCGGACCATGCGGCGGTTCTCGCCGCCGCAGTTCGCGCGTAAGTAGAAGCGCCAGCCATGCGCCCATGGACGACCCGACCAGAACTTGCGGCCCGTCGCAGCAGGCGTCGAACACGGCGATGCTTTCCTCCAGCCACCGGCTCACCGTGCCTTCGGCAAATTCTCCTTCCGACTCGCCATGCCCAGAGTAATCGAAGCGCACGCAACTGCGCCCGCGCGCCGCGGCCCAGCGGTCGAGCGCCACCGCCTTGGTTCCCCTCATGTCCGACTTTAACCCGCCGAGCCACAACAGGCCGGGCGTTCCGCCGCTTCGACGTCGCACCGCGATCTTTCGCAGATTGTCGCCGCGCCCGACAGGCAGGTATTCGCGTCTCACCGGCTCGGACTCGATGGCGGACTCGAGGTCTTGTTGCATCCCAATCCTCAAAGACGTGCGATGACTCGCAAACTGACTGCGCAATCGCCACAAGCGCAAAGACGGCGCCATAAGGACCCCTGCCGCAAAGATTGTTGCGGCAGGGCCGGCTCGCAGCCTATACCATCCCGCAGCCCCGGATCATGTCGCCTTGGACGACAGCCGCAGGCGAGTAACAACAAAGCGCTCGGTGCGCTGAAGACCGGATTGGGCGATCTGGCCGCCATCGCACAATTCGCCAGCGGGCAAGGCGCAACACAGATGCGCTGGGAACTTGCGCGCCAGGGCCTGACTGGTCCCCTGCGGCGAGAACCGCCAGACTTCAAGGCTCTTCAAAATTCATGTAACACCGTTGACTTGTTAAGCTTTTGTACCGATCTTCAACAACCTCCGTATAGCAAAGCCTGCGGACGTGGCCATGGGTCGCGCGATGTCCGCCTGTGGGGTTGTTATCGGGGGGTCGCTTTTATGTGCAACAGCTAAAGGAGAAAGTAGCCATTCGTCGCCCGATGAGAGCCGCGCCGCCCGTCGCAAAAGACGGTCCGCGCATCAATGATGAGATCCGCGAACGCGAGGTTCATCTGATCGACAAGGACGGTACCAACCGCGGCACAGTTTCGATTTCCGAGGCATTGGCGCTGGCTCAGGAGGCCGGTCTTGACCTCGTCGAGATTTCGCCGAACGCCAAGCCGCCGGTCTGCAAGCTGCTTGATTTTGGCAAATACAAATTTCAAGAGCAAAAGAAGCAGGCAGAGGCGCGCAAGAAGCAAAAGATCGTCGAGATCAAGGAGGTCAAATTCCGCCCGATGATCGACGATCACGATTACGACGTGAAGATGCGCTCGATGATTCGCTTCTTCGGGGAAGGCGACAAGGTCAAGGTGACGCTGCGCTTCCGCGGTCGCGAATTGGCGCACCAGGAACTCGGGGTCAGACTGCTCGACCGCCTCAAAGGCGATACCGAGAAAGTCGCCAAGGTTGAGATGGATGCCCGTTTCGAGGGACGCCAGATGGTTATGGTGCTGGCGCCAAAATAGGCTCTCCGGGACCGCGGGCGTTGCGTGCTCTTAGTTCAGAAAATGGGTGACGCCCGCGGTCCTGTGCCCGTGGTTGAAACCGGCGCGCCACGACCGTGCGGATATTCTGAAGGGCTTACGACAGAAGGGCTTTCGGCAGTTGCCATTTGGCCAGCCGTCTGCCATAACCCGGCCTCCCGCCGCCCGGCTGAAAGGGCTGCCGTGGCGGCGGCGGAGTGCTCAGGTCGCACGCTCTTCAGGCCGCATGTTCTGAGGAGCAACCCGCTCAATCAGCCTTAAGCTCCGCCGAGCCTCACGCTTGCGAGCCTTAAGCCTAATCGAGCAGCACCGGCGGGCTTAGGTCCCACCCAGCTCTCCCCGTGGGAGCGCGGGCGTCCAGCCCCGCTCCCAAGGAAAAAGGGCGGAGCCGTGGGATCCACCTCGGAAAGGAGAGCCAAATGCCCAAGCTGAAGACGAAGTCCGGCGCGAAAAAACGCTTCAAGATCACCGCTTCCGGAAAGGTGCTTTTCGCCCAATCCGGCAAGCGCCACGGCATGATCAAGCGGAGCACCAAGCAGATCCGCGAGCACCGCGGCACCAAGGTGCTGTTCAAAACCGACGGCGACCGGATCAAGCAATACTGGCTGCCGAACGGCTGACCGTCACGCCGTTGTCTGGCCCTTCCTTGACCTTCATGCCGCCGCGCACCCTCGCCCGCACTTTAGGAAGGGTAAGGGGCGGAAGGGTCGAGCGGCCGGTATCATCATCCGCGCGAAGAAATTACGCCGTGATTTTCAAGGAGATTCGCCATGGCCCGCGTCAAACGGGGCGTTACTGCGCACGCTAAGCACAAGAAGGTCCTCAAAGCTGCCAAGGGCTATTTCGGCCGCCGCAAGAACACCATACGGATTGCCAAGCAGGCGGTTGAAAGGGCCAACCAGTATGCGTTCCGCGACCGCAAACGCCGCAAGCGCACCTTCCGGGCGCTATGGATCCAGCGGATCAATGCGGCAGTGCGCGAATTCGGCTTGACCTACAGTCGATTTGTCGACGGCCTCGGCAAGGCCGGCGTCATGGTCGATCGCAAGGTGCTCTCGGACCTCGCCATCAAAGAGCCGGCTGCGTTCCAAGCCATCGTCGACAAGGCGAAGGCGGCATTGGCAGCTTGAATCGGCCGGCAAAAGCCGACCTGACGCTCCGCTTAATGGGGGTGCGCCCCTCCCCGCCGCGGCGTGTTTGGGAACGGCAGGCGTGGTGTGATTCGCACCTTGGAAACGCTCACTACTCGCAGCGAAGCTTTGACGAGACGGTCATGACGGACATTCCAGCACTCGAAGACGAGCTGATGCGCACCATCAATGCCGCCGCCGACGAGGCGGCGCTTGAAGCCGCGCGTGTAGCCGCGCTTGGCAAGCGGGGCTCAGTCTCGGCCCTGCTGGCGACGCTTGGCAAAATGCCGCCTGATGAGCGCCGGCACATGGGGCCGCTGATCAACGGCCTTAAGGAGCGGATTACGGCGGCGGTCGCTGCGCGGCGCGAGGTCCTCAAGGACGCCGCGCTTGAAGTGAAGCTCAAGACCGAAGCCGTCGATGTCACCCTGCCGGCCCTGGAGCCTCCGGCAGATATCGGCCGCATCCATCCGATCAGCCAGGTGATGGATGAGATCATCGCGATCTTTGCCGATATGGGGTTCGCGGTGGCGGAGGGGCCCGACATCGAGACCGACGATTACAACTTTACGAAGCTCAATTTCCCGGAGGGCCATCCGGCGCGGGAGATGCACGATACTTTCTTTTTCCGAGAGAAGCCCGGCGGCTCGCGGCTGCTTCTGCGCACCCACACATCGCCTGTGCAGGTGCGCGCCATGCTGGCCGGGAAGCCGCCAATCCGCGTGATCTGCCCGGGCCGCACCTATCGTCGCGACAGCGACCAGACGCACACGCCGATGTTCCATCAGGTCGAGGGACTGGTCATCGACGAGAGTTCCCATCTCGGTCACCTGAAGTGGATTCTGGCGGAGTTCTGCAAGGCGTTTTTCGAGGTCGACGACGTGAAAATGCGGTTCCGGCCGTCATACTTTCCGTTTACCGAGCCTTCCCTTGAGGTCGACATCCAGTGCCGCCGCGACAAAGGCGAGATCCGCTTCGGCCAGGGCGACGACTGGCTCGAAATTCTTGGCTGCGGCATGGTGCATCCGAACGTGCTGCAAAATTGCGGGATCGACCCAGACCGGTATCAGGGATTCGCTTGGGGCATGGGGATCGATCGCATCGCCATGCTCAAATATGGCATGCACGATCTGCGCGCCTTCTTCGAGGCCGATATACGCTGGCTGTCCCACTACGGCTTCCGGCCGCTCGATTTTCCAACGCTGGCAGGGGGGCTGAGCGGGTGAGTTTCCTCGCTCCTCCCCTTTACCCGCAAGCGGAGGGGAGCGACGGTGCTGACAGATCACTGGATCGGGAATGCGGAAGCGATTGAAGTGCGTGCAAGCAACAAACGAGGCGCATCCCCTCCCCTGCGTGCGGGCCGCACGCAGGGGAGGGGAGTAGGCGCCGCCGGTCTGCAGAGCAAGGCTGGTCGCAGGGAATCGCCATGAAATTCACCCTCTCCTGGCTCAAGGAGCACCTCGACACCGGCGAGCCGCTCGACGCCATCGTGCATAAGCTGACGATGATCGGCCTTGAGGTCGAGAACGTGGAGAACAAGGCGGCGGCGCTGGCGCCATTCACGATCGCACGGGTCATCTCTGCTGAGCAGCACCCCAATGCTGATCGCCTGCACGTTTGCATGGTCGATACCGGATCGGGCGATCCGGTGCAGGTGGTATGCGGAGCTCCCAACGCACGGGCCGGCATGAAGGGCGTGTTCTCGCCGCCCGGCGCCTTCATTCCGGGCAAGAACATGACCCTCGGAATTGGCACGATCCGGGGCGTCGAGAGCCGCGGCATGCTGTGCTCGGCATTCGAGCTGCAGCTCTCCGACGATCACGAAGGCATTTTGGATCTCCCGCCCGAGGCGCCTGTCGGCGCGCGTTATGCGGAATGGGCGCATCTCGATGATCCGGTGATCGAAATCAATCTCACGCCGAACCGGCCAGATTGCGCCGGCGTCCACGGCATCGCCCGCGATCTCGCCGCCGCCGATATGGGCAAGCTCAAGGACGCGGCGATCAAGCCGGTTCGCGGCGCCTTCCCGTGCCCGGTGGGGGTCACGCTCGATTTCGGCGCCACGCCTTCGCTTTGCCGCGGTTTTGCGCTGCGCCTCGTCCGCGGCGTCAAGAACGGCCCGAGCCCTGATTGGCTGCAGCGTCGGCTGTCTGCCATCGGTCTGAGGCCGATCAACGCCCTGGTCGATATCACGAACTACATCACCTATGATCGCGGCCGGCCGCTGCACGTGTTCGACGCCGCCAGGGTGAAGGGCGATCTGGTCGTGCGCCGCGGCCGCCCGGGTGAATCGCTATTGGCGCTCGATGGCAAGACCTACGCGCTCGATGAGTCGATATGCGTCATTGCCGACGAACGCGGCGTCGAGTCGCTGGCCGGCATCATGGGCGGCGAGGCCAGCGGCTGCTCCGAGACCACAACCGACGTCTTGATCGAGTCCGCATTGTGGGATGAAGTCAACATTGCCCATACGGGCCGCAAGCTGAACGTCAATTCCGATGCGCGTTATCGCTTCGAGCGCGGAGTCGATCCGGCCTTCATGGCGCCGGGTCTCGAACTCGCGACCCGGATGGTTCTCGACATCTGCGGCGGAACGCCGTCAGCCATCGCCTCGGCCGGCGAGGTTCATATCCCGGACCGCGTGATTGATTTCCCGCTCGCGGAGATCAAACGCCTTGCCGGACTGGAACTTTCCTTCGCGGAAATCAAGCGCGTGCTCGGCCGCCTCGGCTTCTCTACGGCAGGCAGCGGTCCGGTCATCAGGGTCGCAGTCCCCACATGGCGGCCCGACGTGCACGGCAAGGCGGACATCGTTGAGGAAATCGTAAGGATCGTCGGCGTCGACCGCATCCCGATGACGCCGTTCGAACGTGGCGATACCGGGCGCAAGCCCGTCCTCACCGCGCTGCAGAATCGGATAAGAAGAGCGAGGCGAGCGCTTGCGGCCCGCGGCCTCGTGGAGGCCGTGACTTGGTCCTTTGTGTCGAAGCAGCAGGCGGAGCTGTTCGGCGGCGGTGAGGAAGCGCTGGCGCTCGCGAACCCCATTGCGGCCGACATGTCCGACATGCGGCCGAGCCTCGTTCCAGGCCTCATCGCTGCTGCGCAGAAAAACGCCGATCGCGGATACGGGAACGTGGCGCTGTTCGAGGTGGGGCAAATCTTCTGCGGTGACCGGCCCGAGGACCAGTTCGTCGCCGCAAGCGGCGTGCGCCGGGGCATCGCCAAGGCATCCGGCTGGGCGCGCCATTGGGCGGCCGGCGGCAAACCGGTGGATGTCTTCGACGTCAAGGCCGATGCGCTTGCGGCGCTCGCCGCGGCTGGCGCCCCGGTGCAGGCGCTGCAGGTTGTTCCAGGCGGCCCGTCATGGCTGCATCCGGGGCGCAGCGGCACCATTCAGGTCGGGCCGCAGAACGTCCTTGGCCATTTCGGCGAGTTGCATCCCCGCACGCTGGAGGCGCTCGGCGCCGAAGGGCCGGTGGTGGCGCTCGAAGTCATCCTGGATCGCGTACCGGAACCGAAGGCGCGGCCAACCCGCGCCAAGCCCGCCCTGGAGCTTTCGGCGTTTCAGCCGGTCGAGCGCGATTTCGCGTTCATCGTGGATCGCGCCGTGAGGGCCGGCGATCTTGTGCGGGCGGCGCAGGGCGCCGATCGCAAGCTGATCGCCGGCATCACGGTGTTCGACGTGTATGAGGGCGCAGGGATCGATCCAGGCAAGAAATCCATCGCCATCGCGGCGACGTTGCAGCCGCGCGAAAAAACCCTGACCGACCAGGAAATCGAAGCCGTGTCGGCAAAGATCGTCGCTGAGGTCGGCAAGCGTGTCGGCGGCGTGCTGCGGGGGTAATAGCCAACGAGCCCCTTTTCGTAGGGCGGAATAGCGAAGCGTAGTCCGCCGGCGCGGCGGATTAGGCCTTCGGCTGATCCGCGCTACGATGACGCCGTCTCCTTTCTTACCAGTTCGGCCGCCTCCGGATTGAGAGCCTCGGATTTGCGCAGCGGTTCGCTGAGCGGTTCTGGCTGCACGCGCTGCCTCCACACGAGGTCGCGGCCGGCCGCGAGGCCTTCGACCTGCTGAAGGGCGAGGCGTTCAAGGTCGCGCTCGCGGACATAGTCCGCGACTTCGACCGCGCGCTCGTGGGCGAGCCCAAGCCCCTCAAGCACCGCGCGTCCAAACTCGACTGCCGATTCGAAGGTCTCCCGCATCTCGAAATCGACGCCCCTGGCGAGCAGCTCGAGCGTGTGCCGGCGGTCGTAAGAACGGACATAGAGCTTGAGGCCTGGGAATTCCGCGCGCACCAGATCGACAATACGGTCGGCCGCCTCGCGCCTGTCAACGCAAACGGCGACGAGCCGCACCTCCGTCCTGATGGCGGCGCGCAGCACGTCGAGACGGGCGCCGTCGCCATAATAGACCTTGAAGCCGAACCGGCCGGCATTCGCGATCATCTCGGGATCGTTGTCGATGGTGACGACGTCGACGGCCTCGGCGAGCAGGCATTGCGACACGAGCTGGCCGAAGCGCCCGAAGCCGATGACGAGCGCCGCGCCCCTCACGCCTTCGAGATCTTCCGGCTCGGGCGGGCCCTCACGTCCAATGCGGGCGAGTGCTTTGTCGCTGAGGGACGCCACGGGCGGCCCCATCAGCATCGTGACGGCCGCGATCGCAGAGAAGAGGCTTGCCTCGCGCATCCCCATGACGCCGAGCGTAACGCCGAACGGGATCAGCACATAGGCAAACTCGCCGGCTCCGGTAAGCACCGAGCCGGCGCGCAGGGCATCGCCTGGATTCGGACAGGTGGCGCGAAACAGCAGCGCCACGATGCCGGCCTTGAGGATCGTGATAACGGTGGCGGCAGCAGCGATCAGAACAACGTTCGCTGCAACGACCTGCATGTCGATGGACATGCCGACGCTCATGAAGAACAGCGCCAGCAACAGCCCGCGGAACGGCTCGAGGTCGGCCTCAAGCTCGTGGCGATAGTTCGATCCGGCGAGCAGCACCCCGGCGAGAAACGCGCCGAGCGCCATCGACATGCCGGCAAACTGCATGAGCGCCGCAGCCCCGAGCACCACCAACAGGGCGGCTGCCGTCATCACTTCGCGGGCCCCCGTCCCGGCCAACAGGGCCAGAAAAGGATTGAGCAGATAGCGTCCCGCGATAACCACTGCGGCGATAGCGGCGCCAATGCGGCCAACCGCAATCGCGGTTCCAGGAAAATCCGTGACAGGACTATCCGCTCCCGGCGCAAGCAGCGGCAGCAGGGCCAGAATCGGCACGACCGACATATCCTGGAACAGCAATATCGCGAAGGCGCGCTGGCCATAGGCCTGCTGCAACTGGCCGCGCTCCTCCAAAATCTTCAGCGCGATCGCCGTTGCCGACATGGCGAGGGCAAGACCGGCGATAACGGCGCCGCGCCAGCCGGTCAGGCCCAGCGCGAAAGCGAGGCCGCCCAGCACCGCAGCCGTCAGCGCAAGCTGCGCGGCGCCAAGCCCGAAAATGGCGCGGCGCAGCGCCAGCAATCGCGAGAATTCAAGCTCCAACCCGATCAGAAACAGAAGCAGCACGACGCCCAGTTCGGATACCGCGACGATCGTCTCGCGTTCCCGCACGAGCGCGAGCCCGAATGGGCCGACCACGACTCCGGCCGCAAGATAGGCGACGATTGGAGAGAGCCGCAGCAGCCGCCCCAGCGGCACGCTGATCACTGCGACTGCGAGCAGCAGCAGGGGCAACACCAACAAGCCGCCGCCGTGAGAGTGATCCATCGCGAACTCCATGCATGTTGTTCGGCCGACCGCGCGCCGCTCGGCGATGCGGGAACCAGGGAAAGTCAGCCCTCTACGATATGCAAACGATTTGAGCGGCGCGAACCCCGTCGCGGAGGCGGTCAACCGGCCGCCAACCCTTAAGTCCGCGGGCGTGCCGCCCACTTTGTTTCGAAGGAGCGGGCTGGACGCTTGCGGTCTCAAGGCGCGTCAAATCGCGGCGGAGGCTCTTGCCAAGAGACCTCTCGCGTGATCGAAGGTAATTCTCTAACATCCGCCTACCTTGCGGTGGGGTGCGAGCTAGCCCCGGACACGGCACAGGCGTTGGATGATTCGGGTTTCCATTGCGCTGAGGTTGGCGGTTGCGGTTGTCCTGTGCCTGCCATCGGCATCCCGCGCGCAGGTGGGGTTCGACCGCCGTGGCGGCGACTTCGCAAGCTTTTCGGTGCGGTCGGGGGACCCCGCCGTTTGTGCGAGCCGATGCGATCGCGACAGCCATTGTCGAGCCTGGAGCTTCAGCTATCCAACGGCCGATCGTCCCGCGATGTGCTGGCTCAAGAGCCAGGTGCCGCCTCGGGTGGAAGACAGCGCCGCTGCGTCCGGCGTTCGCGGCGCCGGCGTTATCGAGCCGCGTCACGGCACGCGGGAGTTTTCAATTGATCGTACTGGCGGCGATTATCGCAATATCGAGGTCGCGCCCAGCGCGACAGGCGAGACCTGCAAGGCGGCCTGCGACGCCGAGACCCAGTGCCGCGCCTGGACCTATGTCCGCCCCGGCTATGTGGGTCCTGAAGCGCGGTGCTATTTGAAGGACCGCGTAAGGCCCCCGCACCACAAGCCATGTTGCATTTCCGGCGTGGTGCGGTAGCGCGGCCGCGGGCCAAGGGTAGGGCGCAATTCGGCGCGCCGGATCATGTGGCGCTAATGCGACCCGCACCGTGCAGGCGGAGTGCAGGAGGGCGTGCTGGACCTCGAATAGCCTGCCCGGTGGGGAACCTCGTGAGCAGCACTGAAAAGCGCTTCAACGATGTCATCGCGGCGATCGACGACGCGAATGCGCGCGACCCGAAGGTCCTACAGATCGACGGCCGCGCCGTACCGGCGGAACTTCTCTATGGCCAACGCATGAGCGATGCACTTGCCAGACTGGCCCCGAATGCGTCGGAGCTGTTGCGGATCGCGGTGCGGGGGCAGCACATCGAGCGGTGGACGTCACCGCGCACGGGCTACCCGCCCGGTCGCGCCGGCTATCTCAAATGGCGCAATGATCTCAAGGAATTCCACGCGCGCCGATTAGGCGAAATCATGACAACTGCGGGCTATCAGCCGCACGAGGCCGCCCGCGTCGGCGCGCTCGTGCGCAAGGAGCGCCTGCGCAGCGATCCCGAGGCGCAGATGCTAGAAGATGTCGCCTGCATCGTCTTCCTGACGTATTACCTGACGGATTTTGTGCGCGAGACCGACGAAGCGAAGCTTGCCAGAATTCTCGCGCAGACCTGGAACAAGATGTCGGCCGACGGCCGCGCCCATGCGAGCAAGCTCGATCTGCCGCCGGACGCACTCACGCTCCTCAAGCGCGGCCTGGAACGAGCCGGGCAGGGTACGGACTCTTGAGCGTGCCGTCCGGAGGCGCGTCAAACATCCAGCTGCAAGCGTCTCATCAGGCTATGCGCAAACGCAACGAATTGCTTTCGCGGATGACGCAACCACTGGGGCCCCTTTAGCGGAGGCAGCTTTCGATGCACGATCTCGCCCGGCAGCTTCTTTCTGATCCAAACCTGATCGCCGCGGTGAAGAAGCTCAATCTGATCCCTGTAGATGAACAGGAACGCGTCCACGGCCTCCTTTGGCCGGCCTTCCTGGTTCTCTGAGGGGTCATCCCACGTATAGTCGTCGAAGGCCATGATGCCTCCGGCTTTGAGAAGCCGGAACGCATGTACCGCGTCTTCCAGCACGTTCACGGTCCAATGGCATCCGTCGATATAGGCGAAGTCATAGCTGTCGAGCGGCAGCGTGCGTAAGACAACGGCCGACTGCCCAAGATGGAATGTCACCTTATCGGGATGGCCGGTCGCCGCGAGATTGCGCCGCAGCCTTGGATGTTCGCGGGCGTCAACCGCATCGATAACCGCTGACGGATGGGTCGCGATGTGGTCAATCAGCCAGGTTGCCGAGCGGCCTTCGTACGACCCGATCTCAAGCAGGCGACAGGGCCGGTCCTTCAAACCGGCAAGGAACCGGGCGAACAGCGGGATGTTGCCCGAGAACCAACTGTTGGAAAACTCGTAGCGGGGCTCGGCTTCTGCCTGCTCGGCCTGCAGCGACGACATGCGAAATCCCCCTGAATCCGGCAAGCCCGATAAATGCACCGGCATGCGCGGCGGCTCAAGCGGCCTTGCTGGCTCGACGCTTGCGGGCCGCCGACTTCACCGCCCGGAGGATTTCCGGATAGGCGCCGCAGCGGCAGAGGTTGCCCGACAGGTAGTCGCGGATGCGGTCGTCGTCGGGGTCCGGATGTTCGTCGAGCAGCTGCTTGACCATCAGCACGAAGCCGGGCGTACAGAAGCCGCACTGGAACGCGCCTTCCTCAATGAACGCCTCCTGGACAGGATCGAGCACATTATCGCGGTCAAGGCTTTCGATCGTTTCGACCGCGGCGCCGTCCGCAAAGGCTGCGAGGTAGAGGCACCCTGAGACAGCGCGGCCGTCGACGATCAGGGTGCAGCAGCCGCACAAACCCTGGCCGCAGCTCTCGCGCGCGCCATAGAGGCTGAAATCGTTGCGCACGACTTCGAGCAGGCTGTGATGCGGCGCGATCTGCGCCGACACCTGTTTGCCATTGAGCGTGAAGGAAATGGTGCGAAGGGCGGTCATCACGCATCCTCGAGCGGCCGGTTTTCTTTCGCGCGCAGCGCACGCAGCACGGCCTCCGGGTTGAGTGGTAATTCCGTGAGCCGCACCCCGACGGCATCGTCGATCGCATTGCCGATGGCGGGCGACACACAGAAGGTTGCGACCTCCCCCACACCCTTGCCGCCGAACGGTCCATTGGACTGATAGGCCTCAACGGTCTCGTTCTCGAACGCCGCCGGCAAGTCGTGGAAGCCGGGGATCTTGTAGTCCGCGAGCGACGCGTTGGTGACCTGCCCGCCGTCGAAATGCATCTTCTCGAACATAGTGAAGCCGAGCTGCATCGTAGCGGCGCCCGAAATCTGCGACTCACAGATCTTCGGGTTGATCGGACGGCCGATGTCGCAGACGTTGAGCAGCCGCGTGACGCGCACATGGCCGGTCTCGGTGTCCACCTCGACCTCTGCGCCCACGCCCGACACCATCCAGAACGGCGTAACATTGGGCGTCAGCCCAGTGCCCGGCTGCGGCGGAACGTAGTCCGGTTTGTAGACGCCAGCGCCGACAATGTTGCCGGCCTGCATGCCGTACTTTTTCTGGAACAGGTCGGCGACCGAATAGTTGCTGCCTTTCGGCAGCCCCAGCTCGCGAGCGAGCGACGCGATCTTGTCGCGCGCCTCTTCGGCGGCGCGCTTCACGGCGTGTCCCATGTGGAAGAGCGACCGCGATCCGAGCGTCCCCATGTCGTACGGCGTCACATCGGTGTCGCGAGGCACCACGTTTACAGATTCGGCCGGAATGTTGAGAATTTCGCCCACGATCTGCGCCATCGCAGTGTCGGAGCCCTGACCCATGTCGACGGTTCCGCAATAAAGCGTGGTGCTGCCGTCAGCGTTGACGTTCACGATCGCGACCGACGTGGTAGGCGAGATCACGGCCTTGATCGCAATGGCAAGTCCGCGGCCGCGGCGGACTGCGCCGGTGCCGCGGTCGAACGGCTTTGACCAGTTCATCCGCGCCGCAACATGCTCCAGCACCTTCTCGACCGCGGCATCTTCGAGCGGCGTGCCGGTGGCGTGCCGGCCGCCCTCGCGCGTGATATTGCGGCGGCGGAATTCCAGCGGATCGATCCTGAGGGCGCGCGCCATCATGTCGGTGTGAGATTCATAGGCCCAGACCAGTTGCGGCACCCCGAAGCCGCGCAGTGCGCCCGCCGGCGGCTGGTTGGTGTAGAGCGCATAGGAATCGATCGACACGTTTTCGATGTCGTAGGGCCCCGAAGCCGTGAATCCCGACTTCTGCGCCACGCGCGGGCCGATATCCGCATAGGCGCCGCCGTTCCAGAACACTTCGCAGCGCCGCGCCGTGATGCGGCCATGCTCATCGACGCCGCTCTTGATGCGGAACGTCATCGGGTGGCGGGTGATGGTGTAGAACACCTCCTCCATCGGCAGGGAGACCTTGACGGGACGCTTGGCGATCATCGACAGCGCCGTCACCAGCGCCTCGAGTTTGATATAGAGCTTGCCGCCATAGCCGCCGCCCAGAAACGGCACCTTGACGCGCACGCGGTTCTCGGGCCAGCCGAGCAGCCGGGCGATCTCTATGCGCACGAAGGAGGGGCCCTGCGAGGCGGTGTAGAGCGTGAGCCGATCGCCCTTGTAGTCGGCGATCGAGACGAACGGCTCGAAGGCGAGATGCAGCACCTTCTGGGTGCGAAACTCGTGCTCGAATACATGGGCGGCTTCGGCGAACGCCTTTTCGACATCGCCTTTGCGCAATTGATAGTCGAGCGCGATATTGGTGCCCCTGACGCCCTTGAGATGTTTGAGGTCCGCGAAGGTGCCGGCGGGCTTGAGCTCATCATGCACCAGAACCCTGTTCTGCGCGGCTTCCAACTCGTCGTACACGGCCGGCAGCTCTTCGTATTCGGCGACAACGAGGGTGGCCGCGGTCTCAGCGACATGGGGGTCTTCCGCCAGCACCACCGCAATCGGCTCGCCCACATAGTGCACTTTGCCGATGGCGAGGATCGGCTGGTCATGGAAGGCCGGCCCGTAATAAGGGTGGGGAATGACCTTGATCACGTCCTCCCCGGCGACGACCTGATAGACTCCCGGCACAGCCTTGGCGGCGCTGGCGTCGATCGACCTGATGCGGCCATGGGCGATGGTCGAGCGGACCACCTTGCCGTACAGCATCCCGGGCAGGCGCAGGTTGTGAGTGTATTCGGCTCGGCCGGTGACCTTTTCGCGTGCTTCGAGCCGAGGCAGGCTGCGGCCGACTTGGGGTCCCGTCGCCACCCTGCCCTCCGCTGCAAGCGCGGGAGGAGAGGGCGTGGGATTCATAGTTGCGCTCGGCATTTAGTGCGCTCCTCCCTGCGCCCCTTCCCTACCTTCGCGAGCAAGCGGGGGAGGGGAAGAAAGGGGGCGCTCTGCTTCAAACGCCTGACGCACGGCGCGGCGCACATAAACCCGCAACAGCTCGCGCTTGTAAGGCGCCGAGCCGCGCACATCAGATATGGTCTCGGCCTCGTCGGCCGCAGCGTCGCCCGCGCGCGCCAACAGGGCGTCATCGATCGTGGCGCCGGACAGCACCGCTTCGGCGCCATTGAGGCGGGTCGCTTTCTCGGTCGCGGCGCTGACCACGACGCGCGGCGCGCTTATCGCGCTGCCCTCCGCCTCGAACGACACGGCGACGCCGAGCGCCGGCCAGTCATCGGCAGACCCGGTGGTGCATTTGAGATAGGCCGCGCGGCGCCCACCCTGCGCCGGAATGTGCAGCTCCGTGATAATCTCGTCGCGCTTGAGCACGGTCTCGTAATAGCCGGCAAAGAGGTTTTCCACCTTGAGCGTGCGCTTGCCGGTGCGACCAGCCACAGCAATGCTCGCGTCGAGCGCCATGAGGACCGGCGGCAGGTCCATGTGCGGGTCGCCGTGCGCAAGGCAGCCGCCTATGGTCGCCACGTTGCGCACGCGCACGTTGGAAAGCCGCCGCATGGTGCGCACGATTACGCCGGCGCGGCGCGCGACCTCGGTCGAGTGTTCGACGTCAGAAAGCGGCGTCAATGCGCCGATGACGAGGCCGCCATCCGGCAGCGCCGTGATGCGCGACAGGGAGGCGATCCTGCGCAGGCTGACCAGCCGGGTCGGCCGAAACACGCCGGCCTTCATCATCAGCATCAGCGCGGTTCCGCCGCCGAGCGGCCGCACCGTGCTGTCGTCCGGATCGAGGAAGCGCAGCGCATCCGCGACGGTTAAGGGTTCGGCAAGCTCGAACGGCGTCATGAGGCGGCTCCGGAGCCATTCTTCTCCCTTCCCCCAGTCGAAGTCGGCTGTTGCCGACTTCGGTCACTTTGCTGAGGGGCCGAACCCTCGCTATAGCGAGGTTCGGCCGGGGAGGGGTCGAGGGTGGGGGTCGTGCCAGCGGCCACTCTCGGAGGCAATACGCCCGACCCCCCACCCCGACCCTCCCCCACAAGGGGGGAGGGAGCAAATAAGGGCTGTTCCGCAAAGGCCGCGCGCATCTTCTCGGCGAATTTCCGTTCCATCTCCTTGGCCTTGGCCTTGACCACCGGCTGGCCCATGCTGCCGAGTTTGCCGGTGAGGTTGGCGTCGATCGCGTATTTGACCAGCGTCTCGCTGCCAGCCTCGATGAGGTCGGTGGTGGATACCGCAGTGAAGCGGCCGACAATGCCGAGCGGCGTGCCCTCTATTTTCGCTTCGATGCGATCTGGCGGCGACAGCCGTGTGACCTCCACGCTCACCTTGAAGGTGAAGTTCACGTACGCGACCTTGGTCTGTAGCACGGCATCGTAATGGGTGGCGTCAATCTCCTTGAGATCGCGCACGCCCTCCACGCAGGAGGCGAAGAACGGCGCGTCCCGGAGCACGCTGAACACAATGTCGCGGGGCGCCGGAAGGGTGATTTCACCAGTGACGATCATTGTGCTGGCGCCATTTCGACGAGCTTTTGCAGTTCGGCTACAATCCGCTCCGGACATTCGAGCGGGGTGAGGTGCCGGGCATTCGGAATCACGGTCAGAGTCGAGCCTGCGATGCCGCGATGCAGCGCCTCCGACATGGCAATGGGCGTCGCATAGTCTTCCTCTCCTACGACGATGCGGACCGGCATCTTCAATCGCTGGAGCACATCAGTGAGATTGCAGGCGCCGAGCATCCGGCAGGTCTGCGCATAGCACCGCGCCGGGTTGGCGAGAAACACCGCTATGGCCGCGTCGAGCACATCCTTGCGACTGGCCCGGAAAGCATCGGTGAACCAGCGCGTGGTCTGGAACTCCAGCATGGCTTCGAGGCCCCTGGCCTCGGCCATGGCGGCGCGCTCTTCCCACTTGTCGGGCGCATTGTAACAGGCGGTGGTGTCGAACAGGCCGAGCGCCGCGGCGCGCGCCGGGTAGGCAGCCGCAAAGGCCAGCGCGACGCAACCACCCATGGAGGCGCCGGCCACGATCGCCGAGCGCCATCCGAGATGATCCAGAAGATCGGCCAGGTCGTCGGCAAATTGTTCCACCCGATAGGGGCCCTCGGGCTTGTCCGATTGGCCGTGGCCGCGGCAATCGTACGTCACGACAGCCGTCGCATCGCTCAAGGCCCGCGCTACGGCATTCCAGAACGTGTGGTCCATGGCCAGCGAATGGATGAGCACGAGCGGGGCCGCGTCTTGCACGCGGCCCTTCACCTCATAGGCGAGTTGCGCGCCGTCGCGAACCCTGATTTTTGAGACTGGCATGAGCGTTTCCGGAGCGGAGTGACGAATGCTTCATACACAGGAGCTTCGATGCCAACAATCCCCCGGGATGCGCAGCGCGATTGGGTTCGACCGGACCCTGACCTCTCCCGACCGAGCGAACGAACGGGCGGAGGGCGATCAAGCGCCAGAAATTCAAAAGGCTTACGCTTTATGGTATTAGCATCGTCATACGGTACTGGCGTCGCCATGGAAAATACGATCGATCCTGTATTGAGCCGGTTTCGCGCTGCGCTCGACAGAGCGTACGGCAACCGTATCGAACGCGTCATGCTGTTCGGTTCGCGCGCGCGCGGTGACGCGCGTCCGGAGTCAGATTACGATGTTGCCGTATTTATCAGAGATCTCAACGACTTCTGGCAAGAGGCCGGTCGTATCGCTGAAATCGAGACCGACATTCTTTATGACACGGGGGCCGTCATCAACGCCGTCCCCCTCCAAGCGGGCTCCTATGAGGAACGTACCGGCTTTATGGGGGAATTGCGGCGCGAGGGCATCGATCTGTGACGCCCGAAGCGGCCGATTACCTCGATAAGGCCCGCGACGACCTCGAAGACGCCAGAAAAGTCGTCGCCATCGGGCTCGCCAAAATTGCTGCGCGGGCAGCCTACTATGCGGCGTTCCATGCCGCCGAAGCGCTCATCGTCGAGCGAACGGGCAAAGTCGCAAAAACGCACTCCGGGGTTCGCTCTGAATTTGCGAGATTGGCGAGGGCGGCGCCAGAAATCGACAAGGCGTTTTCGATATTTTTGGCGAGAGCGTACGAGTACAAGGAAATCGCTGATTACGGCATTGGGCATGGCGCAGTTGTGACCATGGCGGAAGCAGGCGACGCGATCAGGAATGCCGCGCGTTTCATTGATTGCGTAGCCGCTCTGCTTGCCGAGAGCCCGCCACAGGACGCGGGGTAAAACATGTTCTGCGCTCGTGCGGCGCTCAATACGCATACTCCTTAAACACCGGATCAACCGACCCGCCCCACTCGCCGTAAAACTTCCGCAGCAGTCCCTCCGCGGGCGTTTCGCCGCGCTCGACCAGGTCTTCGAGCGGCTTGAGATAGCGCGTCTCGTCGGCGCCGTAGGGGTCGAACTTCCTGCGCCGGGCAAGTCCGGCGCGGGAAAGCGCCAGCGTCTCGCGCGCAATCGACAACAGATCGCGCCCGCGAATGGCAGCGCGGAAACCCAGTCGCGGCACGTCGTCGCGGAGCTTCTGGCGTTCTTCGGCGGTCCAGCCCTTGACGAGATCCCACGCCGCGTCGAGGCAGGCGTCATCATAGAGCAGGCCGACCCACAAGGCGGTCAGCGACGGCAGCCGCGCCCACCGGCCAGCGTCGGCGCCGCGCATTTCGAGAACGCGCTTGAGCCGCACCTCGGGGAAAATCGTCGTCAGGTGGTTGGCCCAGTCCGAAACCGTCGCACGCTCGCCGGGCAGCTCCGCGAGTTTTCCCGCCAGGAGGTCGCGGAACGAGCGGCCGGCGACATCGATATAACGGCCGCCCCGTTTCACGAAGTACATCGGCACGTCAAGCGCATAGTCGGTCCAGCGCTCATACCCCATGCCGGGCTCGAACGCCCAGGGCAGCATCCCGCAGCGGTCAGGATCGGTGTCGCGCCAGATTTCGGAGCGGAACGACAGGAATCCGTTCGGCTTGCCTTCAGTGAACGGCGAATTGGCGAACAGGGCGGTGGCGACCGGCTGCAGCGCCAGCGATACCCGCAGCTTCTTCACCATGTCGGCTTCCGAGGAAAAGTCGAGATTGGCCTGCACCGTGCACGTCCGGTACATCATGTCGAGGCCAAGCCTGCCGACCTTAGGCATGTAGGCCGTCATGATGCGGTAGCGTCCTTTGGGCATCATCGGCGCTTCCTCGCGGCTCCAGTTCGGCGTCATGCCGAGGCCGAGGAACCCGATGCCGAGGGGTTCCGCGACTTCGCGCAGCTGCGCGAGGTGCGCCATCAGCTCCGAGCAGGTGCGATGCACCGTGGCGACTGGCGCGCCGGACAACTCGAATTGCCCTCCGGGCTCCAGCGTGATGGCGCCGCCGCCGGTCACGTCAGACAGGCCGATGATATCCGGCCCTTCCATGATCGGCTCCCAGCCGAGCAAGAGCTGCATTCCTTCGAGCAGCGCCCGGATGGAGCGCGCACCCTGATAGGGCACGGGCCGGTTGTGAGCTAGCGTGAAAGCGAATTTTTCGTGCTCGGTGCCGACGCGGAACCGCTCGCGTGGCTTTTCGCCGGCCGCAAGCCATGCGACCAGTTCGTCACGCGTCTCGATGGGCGTCATGTCGTCTTGGTCGCGCGCCATAAATCGTAACGGTCCTGGTAAATTGGGGGCGCGACCCTTACACGGGCTTCGTGAAAGCGCAATTGCGCGAACGTTGCACCCCGAAGTGGGGCGAGGTTGCGTTTCACGCAAGGGGTCGCTTAAGGAATGTACTGGCAGGAGTTCGGGCCATTGAGGACACTAAACCGCCTTGATTTCAGTCCGCGTTAGCGGACAACGAATGCAGCAAAGGACGTGAGCGGCTGATGCGGACGAAGCTTGGCATCTCGGCATTGTTGGCGGCGTCACTTGGCGGGTGCTCAACATCCCTCAACACCATCAGCGACCCGTTTGTGGCGCCGGCAAAATTTCAATTCCTCCGCTGCGAAGACATCGCCAAACGGCTGGTGGCCACGCAAGCGCGCGAACAGGAGTTACGCGGCCTGATGGATCGCGCCAGCGCCAGCACCGGCGGATCTGCCGTGAACGTGCTCGTTTATCAGCCAGATTATCAGACGGTGCAGTCCGAATTGCGGCAACTCCACGAAGCTGCGGAGGAAAAACAATGCCCCGGCGGGACTCACAAGGCCGAGCCGAAAGGAGCTGACCCCAGGGGGGACTCCGGCAAGCCGCATTAGTCGTTCAATGCGGGAAGAGAGGCCGCCGCCCATGCAAACCCGTCGCTTCCTGGCTGGCGCCGTCGTTGCCGCGCTTGCGGCGTTTATCGGCCCCGCATTGGCGCAGGAGAAGTCCATCGTGGTCGCGTCGACCACATCCACCGAGGATTCCGGTCTTTTCGGCCATTTGCTGCCGCTCTTCAAGGCGAGGACCGGCATCGACGTGAAGGTGGTGGCGCAAGGCACCGGCCAGGCGCTCGACACCGCGCGGCGCGGCGACGCCGACGTGGTGTTGGTGCATGCCAAGGCTGCGGAGGAGAAGTTCGTGGCCGAGGGCTTCGGCGTGAAGCGGCTCCCGGTCATGTACAACGATTTCATCCTCATCGGTCCGGCGCGCGATCCCGCCGGCGTCAGGGGGATGCAAGACATCGTTGCAGCGCTCAAGGCGATCCGCGACAAGCGAGCGCCGTTCGTGTCGCGCGGCGATCGCTCCGGCACCCACCAGGCCGAGCTTGCCCTTTGGGCGGCAGCCGGCATCGATTTCGCCAGAGACAAGGGCCCTTGGTATCGCGAGATCGGCCAAGGCATGGGCGCCGCTCTCAACACCGCGAGCGCCATGGGGGCCTACACGCTCTCCGATCGCGGCACCTGGATATCGTTCCGGCGCAAGGACGATCTCGCCGTAGCGGTTGAAGGCGACAAGCGGCTGTTCAACCAGTACGGTGTGATGCTGGTCAACCCGGCGAAGCATCCCAATGTCAGGACGGCCCTCGGCCAGCAATTCATCGACTGGCTGATTTCGCCCGAAGGGCAACAGGCGATTGCAGGCTACAAGATCGATGGGCAGCAGCTCTTTTATCCCAACGCGAACGAACCCGGGGCGTGAGGCATTGCAGCCCCGATGGAAGGACCGCCTTGCGGCCTGCAATCCCGAGGCCCCGCAGGGGGCGATAAGCGAAGCGTATGGCGTCCCTCCTCCGAACGCGCTGGCTGGCGTTGTGTCGAGACGTGGCTCGTCTTTCGTACGGGAAGGACGCAATGCGCTTCGCTTATTGCACCCCGCAGTGCCAAAGAGGCTTGGTGGGTTGAGACCTCCCGCTTCTTGACGTAGATTGCGTCCACGAACGCCTTCGATAAACCAAGTTCACCAACGGTCCCGGGAGGTACTTCATGCAGCGCTGCGTCGCATCGGTTTCTGCTATCGTCATCGCGCTTTGGGTCGGTCCCGCACTCGCGCAGCAAAAGGCCAAAGCACAGAACGTACCGGAAATTCCCTACACGTCGGTGCCGAATTTCCTCAAGCTTCCGCCGGGCGAGTATCTTGGCGAGTCGGTCGCGGTGGCGACCAACTCGAAGGGGCACGTCTTCGTCTACCATCGCAGCGCCAATACGCGCCTGTTCGAGTTCGACGAGAACGGCAATTTCCTCAGGGAAATCGGCAAGGGCTACTACGGCTTCGAGTTCGCCCATTCGGTGCGCGTCGATCCGCAGGACAACATCTGGACCGTGGACGAGGGGACCAACATGGTCACCAAGTTCAGTCCGGAGGGCAAAGTCCTGATGGTGATCGGGCGCCGGCCGCCGCCGATCCAAGGGGCGGTCGCCTTCCCGGCCGGTCCGAACAAACCGTCGGAAAAATATATCCTCTGCCGCCCGACCGACGTCGGCTGGGACCCGCAGGGCAATATCTTCATCTCCGACGGCTATTGTAACAACCGCGTGGTGAAATACGACAAGGACGGCAGGTTCATCGCCCAGGTCGGCAGCGAGAAGGCCGGGAAGGAGCCCGGGGAATTCAATCTGCCGCACGGGCTCCAGGTCGACCGGCAGGGCAACGTGTACGTCGCTGACCGCAGCAACATCCGGTATCAGGTCCTCGACAACAATCTCAAGCCGAAGGCCATCTACGACCAGGTCGGAGTCGGCTGGACCGCCTGCGTCTCCCAGGGACCGCACCAGTACCTCTTTGTGTCCAATTCAAATCCCAACGGAAATATGCCCGGCACCTGGGCGATCACCGGCGAAATCTACAAGATGGAGCTGGACGGGACCATCATCGGCAAGTTCGGTCATGCCAGCAAGGAGTTCGGAGGGTTCCAGGTCGCCCATATGCTGGATTGCCGCAATCCGGACGAGATCATTGTCGGCGAAATCGAGTCCTGGCGCGTGCAAAAGCTCATCCTGCACCCCGACGCGATGAAGAAAGCGGAGGCGCGATAGCGTCGGCCGCCTAGACCCGTGTCGATGAAGGTGGTCCACCCTCTGCGCGCCGCCCGCGGGCTTGACCCGCGGGTCTATCTTTCTCCACGCGAAGACAGGTGGCGGGTCAAGCCGTGTAGTAACACTGGACAACATCAGTGAGGCTCGCTCCAAGGGGCGACGCGCGCTTAGCGGGCGATGACCCTGCGAGTTTCTGCCCATCCTAATCCACCCATACACCAGAAGATCAGGAGATGATTCGACATGAAGCGCTTCTTGTTGGCCTTACTGGCGACGACTTGGCTCGGCGCGTTGCCGGCGTCGGCCCAGACCGCGCCAGAGATCGCCTTTGACGCCGTCAACCCGCTGAACTTGCCGGACGACATCTACCTGGGCGAAGTCGGCGGCGTAGCCACCAACTCCAAGGGCGACATCTTCGTCTATACGCGAACCGGCCATCCGACCATTTCAATCGGCACTGCACGTCCCTTTGCCCATGGCGGCTCGCGGCTGTTCCAGTTCGATCGCAACGGCAAGTTCGTCCGCGAGATCGGAAAGGATATCTACGGATTCCTGTTTGCCCAGCAGGTGCGCATCGATCCGCAGGACAACATCTGGGTTGTCGATCAGATGTCGAATATGGTGATGAAGTTTGACCCCGAGGGCCATGTTGCGCTGCTGTTGGGACGCAAAGCCGAGGCTGTCCCGGTCCCGGCGCGTGGGCAAGGCGCCGGCGGCGCCGCCATTCCGGCGCCTGTGTCCGGCCAGCCAGTCGGCGCCGGGGCCCCGGCCGATCTTTTCAATCGCCCGACTGACGTCGCTTTCGACGCCGCCGGAAACATCTATGTGGCCGACGGCGTCGGCAATCAGCGCATCGCGAAGTTCGACAAAAACGGCGTGTTCATCAAATCCTGGGGCTCGAAGGGCGCCGACCCCGGTCAGTTCGGCGCCTCCGCCCGCGCGATCGCCATCGATGCCCAAGGCAATGTCTACGCCGCCGACCCCGGCAATAAGCGCATCCAGGTGTTCGACAGCAACGGCGCCTTCAAGTCGCAGATCACCGGCATCGGCTCTCCCCAGGCGCTGTGCATCACGCCGGGATCCAACCAGGTGCTCTATGCGTCGAACTCCAATCCTCCGAACGACATCGACGTTGCCGGCGACATCTACAAGCTGAAACTTGACGGCACCGTGATCGGCAAGTTCGGCCGGGCCGGGCGAGCCGCGAAGGAATTCAACTTCGTCAACGCCATCGACTGCCGCAGCGAGAACGATCTTTACATCGGCGAGATTGGCAATCTGCGGGTGCAGAAGGTGTCGCTGCACTAGGCGCGCAATCCCTTGCCCCTTTGGGGCAGGGCAATCGCTCGTGATCCGGCCACGCAGTGCTCCCTCTCCCGCAAGCGGGAGAGGGAATGGGCGCCGCGGCAACCAGCTGACCGTGACGGTCCACAAGCGACAAATTTCCGCCCTCCTCATCATGGCGTCGTTGGCCGTTCTGCCGGCGACTTAATCCTATTGTCACAAACCTTGCTTGTGGCGTCATTCCGCGGCGCGTCCGCAGCACGCGAACCCGGAATCCATACCCTCAGCGACGCGGTTATAGGTTCCGGGCTCGCGGCATCCGATGTCGGGTGGTTGCCCGAGATCGGCACTATAAGATGCGCACATCGGCATGGTTCGACAGGCTCACCAGCCGATTTGCGCATGGCGCCCCGGAACGACTAAGGCTTTTTGTCACACAGCAGGATTAACTGCGCGCCTCACAACACCCCCAAAGCGGCAGCGCCGCCGAGTGCGGCCTTTTTTCCGTTGCCGTCGTCCCGCAGCCTGGCCACCCTTGGCGATCGGATGGGCGCGAACATTCACCTGACAAAAAATGGACAATGAAAATAGACTTAAGCCATCGGACCACATCGAGAAAATTGCAGAACTCATTCGCTCTCTGACCTACGGCGAAATGATCGAACTGGCGTCCGAATTGCGGAAGACGACGGGAAGGACCGTACAGATCGACAAGGTCGCAGACCTCATTCGCTGTCTAACCTACGGTGAGATGATCGAATTCGCTTCTGGATTGCAGGATGCGGCGGGAGGGGCGGAAATCACGGCAGGAACTCTGCCGATAGTTCTTCACCGATGGGCGTGCGAATACGGAAGCAGGCAGCGTCTGCCCGCTGTTGTGCGCCCTTGACACGCGGAGGTTCGTCAGCGTGTGCAGAGCAGTCACGTCGCCGGGGATCATTTCCCGCCTATGCCCCCAAAAACTCCCCCACCGCGCGGGTGAACTCCGCCGGCCGGTCGAGATTGGAAATGTGCCCGGCGCCCTCCAGCTCCACATAGCGCGAGCCCTTGAGCCGGACGCTCATGTCCTTCATGGCGGCCGGCGTGACTCCGTCCTTGGAGCCTGCGACGAACAGCACGGGCCGCGTCACGGCCGAGACCGCCGAATTGTAGTCATGGTCCGCAAGTGCTGCCGCGCAGCCGATGAAGCCGTTGACCGGGGTGGTGCGGATCATCTGCCGTACTTTTTCGAGGTGTGGCGGATTCGCGGCAAGGGTTTCGGGCGGGAACCAGCGCGCCATCGTGGACTCCACGAGCGGCTCCAGCCCTCCCTTCTGGGCCACCGCGATGCGCTCTTCCCATTGCCGGGCGGTTGCGGGCGTCGACATCGCCGGCGAGTCGCAAACCACGACGCGGTCGACCCGGCCGGGATGGAGTTCGGTGAGCCCGAGCGCGGTCGCGCCGCCCATCGACAGCCCGCAGAAATGGGCGCGCTCGATGTGAAGCGCATCAAACAGGGCGAGCGCATCCGCCACCAGCGTCGCAAAGCTGTAGCGGCCCGCCGGCGCATCGGTGCCGCCGTGGCCGCGCTGGTCATAGCGCAGCAGGCGGAAAGAGCGTTTGAGTTCGGCGACCTGCGGGTCCCACATGGAAAGATTGGTGGCGAGCGAATTGCTGAACACGAGCCAAGGCGCGTCCGCTGGGCCTTCGATCTCGCACTTGAAGGTGATGCCGTTCGCCTTGATCCGCATGGTCCGTCCAGCCCCTTGCAGAGGTCACAGCGCTATGATCTGCGAGGCCGATACCCGTGTCGGCGTGACACCGGGCGGGGCCTTCAGCGTATTCATTTTGCGCCAGTTGGTGGGCGGTGCAACTCCGGTAGGTCCGCGATGGTCGGGGTTGTAGATCAGTTGATAGACCCGGCGGCCGGTCCTGGGGTCGATCCAGGTCCAGACTTCATGCCCCCACTCGATGGCTTGGGCAAGCATGTTGAGATAGTACTCCTGCGTGCTACCGAGCGCTCGGGCCGCTTTATGGACCTCATCCGAGGATGCTGAGCGGGCGTACAGCATGGAGACTGCTGCGCGCCTACCACTGAAGCCAAAATGGTTACGGGAGCGCGTCGTCGCGTAGTGGCGGATCTCCGGCGTCACGAGATCGCTCTCGGCAGGTTCGACGATGAGCTCAAACGGCAGCGTCCGGTCACGCGCAATGTGCAACATCAACTGACGGACGGCCTGCGACCGGGGGCAGCCCCATTGGAGCCAAAGTCACGTCAAGTTCCTCCCTTTGAAAAAAAGCCTCATGTTGAGGCGATTCCAGCCGGTCGGTCGAGCGCCTACCAAGGAAATACAAGGTCAAGCGACGTGAGGACGCACGCGAAGTACAGAAAGTCCGGCTGGGTCGCGGTCGAGCAGCGCAAGGGCGCTCCCGATTGCGCGACTCGGCAACAGATCGCCCGCTTCATACTTCTGGAATGCCCGCGGACCGCCACCAATCAACTCGCCCGCAGCCTCCTGGGTCAGCCCTAGCTTCGTGCGAATGCGTTTGATGTCCTCAGGCAACGGCAAGCCTTCTGTTGTTGCCTTAAGCCGATTGAGGGCCCGATCGGACACTTTCATGTCCTCGCCGGTATGAATGCTCTCGTCGCACTCATCGCAATACCAACCCGGCATGTCGAAGGCCGTGCGCGCACCCTTGTATTCCAGAACCATAGGGCGTGCGCCGCGGCGCATAGGCGCTCCTGTTTTCGGACATACTGGACTATTCATCATCCTTTCCCTTGAACGACAGCAATAAAAACTCGGTCACGACATCTGCTGTGAATTTGACGTAAAGCGTGCCCACCTCCGACGGCACGTGATACACGTCCTGCCAAATCCGATGGTCCCCGTACGCCGTCATCGATTTGTAGAAGTGCGCACGCTGCATGGTTTGAATCGTGGCCACAATTTCCGCCCGCCCGAAACCGAGAGCCGCAGCGGCTCGCACCGCCGTGCCAGTGGCATGGAGCTTGTGCACATCATCGAAAGCTGCTTTGAAAGCTGCCAAGTCGTAAGTCGGCTTCCGCTTTTCTGCCATGTTAGAGATACACCATAATGGTGTATAGTCAAGGCGCTATTCGTCAGCAATTCTCATTTTGACCTATGGGGGTCTGGCGAGCGGTTTGTCGAAGGCGAGGGTGGCCATGAGCTGTTGCCAGGAGGGGAAGACGACGTAGACGGTGATGG
>JAJPKK010000208.1 GCA_021323775.1 Hyphomicrobiales bacterium | reverse complement strand
GATCGATCATTCGGGCGCGGGTTACGGCTGGACGCGTTATGGTCATGCTGAAGGATGTATTCTCAAGGCATGGCCGGGGCTTGTCCGGCCACCACGTCTGCCCCCCGCCCTGCCCTCACCCGCATGCGAGGGAGGGTAGGGCGGGGCGAAAGAGAAACATCGATGCCGCGAACACGGGGTCCCGCCGCGTATCGCGGCGGGTGTCATTGCGCGGCATGACGGCAGAGACGATTCCATCTCATCGGAACACGCTGTGGGCGCTGTGGATAAAGCCGCGAGAGACGCTGCGGGTTCCGGCGCTTGCAATCCTCTCCGGTTCCGCCGATATAAGGGCCGGGAGGTTGGCGGTGGACGAGCCACTCGCCAACCGGGTCAGGTCCGGAAGGAAGCAGCCCTAACGAGCTCCGGTTCGGGTCGCTCGTCAACCTCCTCAATGATGTCACGCGTCGAGCGTAGGATGGGTTGAGCCGCCCCGGCCCGAGCTTACATCGGGTCGGCAGAGGCCGGCGCCGGTGGGGCCGGTCCAATGACAAACCTAAGCGAAACCCATTAAGGCCCATGTCGCCCGATGGGTTTCACTTCGCTCAGCCCCATCCGAAACGTTGTGCGGGCGGCCGGAGGCATGATGAGCGAAGCCGACGCGGCGGGCCGCCCGGAGGAGGGCCTCGACTTCGGAGCAGCGCCGACGCCGCCCGGGGCCGGGTATCGGGTCCTTGCCCGCAAGTATCGGCCAGCAACTTTCGACGACCTGATTGGCCAGGACGCGATGGTCCGGACGCTCTCGAATGCGTTCGAGAGCGGGCGCATCCCTCAGGCCTGGATCCTTACCGGTGTGCGCGGCGTCGGCAAAACCACGACCGCCCGCATTCTGGCGCGGGGATTGAACTACGAGCTGCCTGACGGCTCGATCAAGGCGCCGACTATCCGCATGCCAGTGTTGGGCGTGCACTGCGCCGCCATTATGGAAAGCCGGCACGTGGACGTGCTGGAGATGGATGCCGCCTCTCACAACGGTGTCGACGATATCCGGCAGATTAACGACGCCATCCGCTATGCTCCGGTGAATGCGCGTTACAAGGTCTATATCCTGGACGAGGTGCACATGCTCTCGAACCAGGCCTTCAACGCACTGCTAAAGACCCTCGAAGAGCCGCCGCCGCACGCCAAATTCATCTTCGCCACCACAGAAATCCGCGAAGTCCCTATTACGGTTCTGTCGCGCTGCCAGCGGTTCGACCTGCGCCGGGTCGAGTCAGAGCGGTTGGTGAGCCATCTTGAAGGAATTCTTGCCAAGGAGCGCCTTACGGCGGAGCCGGAAGCCCTTGCGCTCATCGCGCGCGCCGCCGAAGGCTCGGTGCGGGATGCGCTTTCGCTGCTCGACCAGGCGATCTCCCACGGGGCCGGGTCGGTGCGCGCCGAGGATGTGCGTCAGATGCTCGGTCTCGCCGACCAGAGCCGCATCATCGAGCTGTTCGACGCCCTCATGCGCGGCAATATTGCGCGTGCGCTGAGCGAATTGCGCGACCAATACGATTCCGGGGCCGATCCGCTGATCGTGCTGACGGAGCTTGCCGCATTTACGCATTTCGTTACTCGCATCAAAATCGCGCCGGCGGTTGCCGAGGATCGCGCGCTCGCCGAAATCGAACGCAAGCGCGGCCGCGATTTCGCGGCCGGCTTGTCGATGCGCGTATTGTCCCGGACCTGGCAAATGCTGCTTAAGGGAATAGCCGAGGTAAAGGAGGCGGCCCGGCCGATCGCGGCGGCCGAAATGGTGCTCGTGCGAATCGCCTATGCGGCCGATCTGCCGTCGCCGGAGGACGCGATTCGTTCGCTCAGCGAGCGAACCCAGCACCCCGCTGCGGTCGGCCCCCACCCCCTCCCTGACCCTCCCCCGCAAGCCGGGGAGGGCGGGGAGGGGGTGGGGGCACTCGGGCCCGCAGCTCGCCACTCTTCGCACTCTCTCCCGCTCGGCGGCAAGGCGATCGCATTCGACGTCGCCGCCTCTTCCGCCCTTGTGGGGGATGGACGGGGTGGGGGGTCGGGAGGATTGGCTACGAAAGTGCGTCCCGGCACGACCCCCATCCCCGACCCCTTCCCACGAGGGGGAGGGGAGCCGCAGGGGGGCCCGCCCATGCGCGATCGCCCTCCGCATTGGGGAGAGGTCAGGCGGGTCGGGGAGGCGAGAGGAGAGGCGCGGGCGCCAGCCGGCCGGATGCTCGCACCCTCCGCAGCACCGCCGGCGCACGATCCAGTCGACAGCGTCGAGGCGCCAGCCACGGTTCGATCGCCGACGTTTGCGCGATTCTCCGATCTGATCGCCTTCGCCGGTGCGCAGCGCGATCTGCAGCTCAAAACCATACTTGAGCGCGACGTACGGCTGGTTCGATTCGAAGACGGCAGGCTGGAGATCGCCCTGGAGCCCAGCGCCTCCAAGGCGCTCGTCGGCGACCTCGGCCGACGGCTCGCGGCGCTCACCGGGCGACCCTGGATGGTGGCTATCTCGGCAGAGGCCGGAGAGCCGACAGTGAGGTCGCAGCTCAACGCAAGCCGCGAGGAATTCAAGCGCGGCGTGAGGGCCGATCCGCTGGTGCAAAGCGTGCTGGCGCGCTTTCCGGGCGCCGAGATCGTGGCGGTGCGGAGGCCGGAATCCGAGGCCCTGCCGGTGGCTGCGGCGGTTGATGATGACGAGCTGCCGCCTGAAATGCCGGTTGACGATGGCGAATCAGCGTTTGGCGTCCATCGCCGCTCCGGCGATATGGACGACGATTTGTAAAGCAGGGCTGGGCCACGGATAATGCGAGGCGAGAGATGGCAGATTTCATGGGCTTGATGAGACAAGCCGCCGAACTCAAATCCAAGATGGAGGCGATGCAGGCCGAGCTTGACCAGCTCGAGGTCGAAGGCGCCGCCGGCGGCGGGATGGTGACGATGAAAATGTCCGCGAAGGGCGAGGTCAGATCCGTGAACCTCGATCCATCGCTCATGAAGCCGGAGGACAAAGAGATCACCGAGGATCTGATCGTCGCCGCCCATGCGGACGCCCGCCGCAAGGCCGAAACCCTGCTGCAGGACAAGATGAAGAGCCTGACCGGCGGTTTGCCGCTGCCGCCGGGGCTGAAGCTGTTCTAGGTCTGTCCGTTGCCGATGCGTCATGAGCCGGCTTGAACAGGCTTGACCCGAAAGCCGCAAGTCACCTGATATGCCCACCGCCGTCGCCGGTCCCGAAATCGAGCGCTTGATCCAATTGCTGGCCCGCCTGCCGGGCTTAGGCCCGCGCTCGGCGCGGCGCGCCGCGCTCGCCCTCATCAAGAAACGCGAGCAGTTGATGGCGCCGCTGTCGGCGGCCCTGCAGATCGCAATGGAGCGCAGCTCAATCTGCCGGGTGTGCGGAAACATCGACACGTCCGATCCCTGTACGGTATGCACCGACGAACGGCGCGACCCCTCGGTGATTGTGGTGGTCGAGGATGTGGCCGATCTCTGGGCGCTGGAGCGCGCTCAGGTCGTCAACGCCCGCTATCATGTACTCGGCGGCATCCTGTCGCCGCTCGATGGCGTCGGCCCGGACGATCTCTCGATTGATGCCCTGGTGAAGCGCGCCCATGCGCCTGAGGTCAAGGAGGTCATCCTGGCGCTCAACGCCACGGTCGACGGCCAAACCACGGCGCACTACATCACCGATCTCATCGGCCACGCCAACGTGAAGGTGACGCGGCTCGCCTACGGGGTGCCGGTCGGCGGAGAACTCGACTATCTTGACGAGGGGACGCTCGCAGCCGCGATCCGCAGCAGAACGCCGCTGTGAGCGAGATTCCGGCCCGATCGGGCTCAATCCGCGTGGTGGGCGGCCAGCAGGGTGGCCAAAGCGAAGCGTGCCCACCTTGGGTGAGGTGGGCACGCTGCGCCTCGTCCACCCACCCTACGCGGCTGAGCCGGTTTCGTTCGGCCTCCCGGCAAAGCTCGTGAAATGCCCGCGGCGCTGCAGCCAGGCGAGCAGCGCCAGTCCTGGCACAGCGGCCACCGCGCAGAGGGCGAAGAACATACCCCAGCCGGTAGCCGCCGCGATGAAGCCTGCCGGGGACGACAAATATGTCCGTCCGACCGCAGCGAGCGCCGTCAGCAAGGCATATTGAGTCGCAGTGTGCAGCGGGTTGCGGCACAGCGCCGACAAATAAGCCACGAAGATCACGGTGCCGATGGCGCTGGCGAAATTCTCCACGACGATCGCAAAGGTAAGCCATGCGACGTCGGCCCCCACCACGGCCTGCCAGGAAAATGCCAGGTTGGCGATGGCCTGCAAAATGCCGCCGATCCACAGGCTTGCCGCCAGCGGGTAGGCGCGCGCCACGAACCCGCCCGCAAAGCCGCCGATCAAGGTTGCCGCCAGCCCGACGCCCTTAATGATTGCGGCATAGACGTCGCGCGAAAATCCCAGTTCGTAGACAAACGGCGCCGTCATCACCCCGGCCAGGGCGTCAGTGAATTTGAACAGCACGACGAAAGCGAGGATGGCGCCCACCTGCCGGTACTGCCGGAAATCCGCGAAAGCGCCGACCGCTGCTGCGATTACCCGCATCAGTGGGTTTTGCCGCGCATGAGTCGCCTCGACAGTCGCCGATTTCTGCGGTTCCGTCGCCACCAAACTGGTAGCAATTCCGATAACGACAAGCGCCGCCATCACCAGGTAGCCCGCCGTCCATGCGGCGTGCAGGCTCAAATCCCAACGCTCGAATTCGCTGACCAGGAACAGCGCGCCCGCCATTGATGCCAGCATGCCAATGCGATAGCCGGCCACGTAGGATGCCATGCCGGCCGCCTGCTCGCTCTCAGCGAGGCTTTCCACCCGAAAGGCGTCGATGACGATGTCCTGCGTGGCCGACGCCGTCGCGACGATCAGCGCGCCCAATGCCACTAGCCAGGAATCGGTTGCCGGGTCGCACATCCCCAGGAAAACGATCGCCGACAACAAGAGGAGCTGGGTCAATACCAACCAGGCGCGCCGACGTCCCAGCACGCGCGACAGCAAAGGCAGATCGAGGGCGTCGACGAGCGGCGCCCACAGGAACTTCACCGTGTACGGCGTGCCGACGAGCGCAAACAAACCGATGGTTCCAAGGTCGACGCCCGCCTCGGCCATCCACCGCAGCAGCGTCGATCCAGACAATGCCAACGGAAGACCGGCCGAGAAACCTAGGAACAGGACGATGAGCACCCGCCGTCGCAAGTACACACCGAGCGTTTCCCCCCAACTCGGCTTCTCGATCGGCGTCTCTTCGGAAATGGCCGTCGCAGGCACTGCCCGCTCGCCGGAGGCCGTCACCCGCCCGCCTCCATGTTCAGGAGCGCGGGTGTCGGCCCCGGCGCAGCGCTATCCTCGCTGACTTTAAGATCAGCGAAATCGAGCTGATCGATGCGGCTCGCGCAGGTGCCGATCTTCTCAGCCGATATCAGGATCTGACGCATGTCCTCGCCCGTTTGACCATAATGCTGCTGGAGTTTGGCTACGCGCTCCTGCAGCCGGCCCACATCGCCCATCAAGCGGCCGACCTCCGCACGAATAAGATCGGCGGCTTCGCGCATGCGGGCATCTTTCAAAATCTGCTGCATCACCTGGATCGCCAGCATCAGGAGCGAGGGCGACACCATGACGACCCGCGCCCGATAGGCCTTTTGGACCAGATCGTCAAAGCCGTCATAAAGCTCCGCGTAGACGGATTCCGACGGCACGAACATGAGCGCCATCTCCTGGGTCTCGCCCGGCAGCAGATATTTGCCGGCGATGTCGGAAATATGCCTCGATATGTCCTGCCGCAGGCGCTGAGCGGCGCGAAGGCGGTCTTCATCTGTTTTCGCCTGACGAAAAGCCGTGACGGATTCAAGCGGAAACTTGGCGTCGATGACAATTGGACGCTGATCGGGGAGAAAAATCACGCAGTCAGGCCGGGTATTGTTGGACAGCGTATACTGAAACGCGAATAACCCCTTGGGCACGCCGTCCGCGACGATGGATTCCATCCGGGCTTGCCCGAAAGCCCCGCGCGCTTGCTTGTTTCCGAGCACATCGCGCAGCGACGTGACTTGACCGGACAGATCCGCGAGGTTTTTCTGGGCGCGATCGATGACGGCGATGCGCTCGTGCAGACTTTGCAGCCGCTGCACAGTCTGCCGGGTCACTTCATCCATGGAATGGCCGATCCTCGTCGAGACCGCGTCGAGCCGTTCCGCCATCACGCGGGCAAGCTCGGCCTGGCGACCGCCAAGGCCCTCGCCCAGCGCCTGGAGGCGGCCGACTGTCTCAGCCTGCGTGCGGGCGAGCTCGGCGATGCGGCTCTCCAGGATCTCGTTCTGGCGCATCTGCCTCATGGTCTCTTCATCGCGCTGACGGAAAGCCCGGACAGCGATCGCCAAGATTATGACGAGCAGCACCACCGCCGCCGCCGCAAACGCAGCCGCTGCCATGCCGAGGCTGATGTCGTAGCCATTGATGGCCAAGAGGGGCTGATTCATCCTGAGTCCCTTTGGGCCTGCCTTGTAAACCGAATTCAAGAAGCGGTCGAACGAAATAAGAACGCTGAAGTAAGGCATTGAGTCCGCGCTATGAGCCGCGCCGGCTTGGAAGATTCGGGGCAACCCTCATTGGCGCTAGAACGAAAGTTAGCGTACGGCGTACGACCGTCAAACTACGATCGACCTCTGCCCGAAGCCTCCCGCACCCGACCCTCTTAGCCTCAAGCGGCGCCGCAAGCGATTTTCATCATTGGGGGCGGCCAACCGGCCATGGCGGTTAGCGCTAATGGGGCGCGACCACAAGGGTCATCCCGACAGCCGACGACGTTGAAAGAGAACCCGTCTCGCTCGTTGCGAGGAAAGGGGCAGCGACTTTTGCCCACGTGGCGACCGGTGAGCGGCGGCCGTCGCCGGCGCATTGACCGCGCCCATGTCAGCCCTTAAATCGCCCTTCATGGCGCTCCGCGAAATCATCATTTTGCCCGACAAACGACTGCGGTCGGTCTGCAAACCGGTCGCCGAGATCAACGACGAAACCCGGGCACTGGTCGCCGACATGTTCGAGACGATGTACGAGGCGCCGGGCATCGGCCTCGCAGCGATCCAGATCGGCGTGCCGTCGCGGGTGATCGTGATGGATTTATCGAAGAGGGAAGCCGAGGCCGAACCCCGCGTCTTCATCAATCCTGAGATCACCTGGTCGTCGGAAGAAACATCGCTGTACGAAGAGGGCTGCCTCTCAATCCCGGACATCCACGAGGATGTCGAACGGCCTTCACGAGTCAAAATCAGATACCTCGACCTTGACGGCAACCGACAGGAAGAAGACGCCGAAGGCCTGTTCGCTACCTGCATCCAGCACGAAGTCGATCACCTCAACGGCATCCTGTTCATTGACCATATTTCAAAGCTCAAGCGCGAGCGCATCATCAAGAAGTTTGCCAAAGCGGCGAAGCGGGCTAAGCAGGAAGCGTGATGCCAGACCGCCCCGGCCAGGGACGCAGGCATCCGCCTGCGACCATTCTTAAAGAATGGGCGCAGAAGCGTGGCCTAAGGTTTCACTCGCGCCGGGCAGTCGCGGAGAGAGGAGGCTGCATCACGCCACGTTTTTCACCGGCTGCGCGCGTTCGATTCCTTTGTGCTCGCGCCGCGACTGCATCGCTTTCCACAGACGCCCGCACCCGATAAGGAGGGTCATTTGTACTTGCGCATTCCCGTCATATGGAGCGTGCGCACCCGGCCCAGGCGTAGTGGGCGCGGCGCGCATCCTTCGACAAGCTCAGGAGCGCGCCTTTGCCCCACCCTGCACGCGATTCCGTTCGACCAAAATGCGCGCTAACAGCGGGAGCGGCTGTCACTTCTTCGCTTGATTGAAATACCGTAAATCTGGCGGCTGCTGGCCTTTGCGTCCGGGCATCAGATAGCCGTCGGCGCTTAGAAAATAGTCCTCTTTGCCGATCGCGACGTGGTTGTTGGCTTCGTTGCAATCATACTCGTTCCAGATAGGATTTTTCTCCCGCCGGTAGGTCTTCAGCACCGTCCACGGGCGCGTCAGCGCATGGTCGATCGTAGTGATCTCGTCATGCAGCAAATCCGGATTGGCCTTGTCGAGGAAAATCCGCTCTTTGATGACGGTCTGATTGTCCTCATGGAGCGGCAGCCCGTCGACGTCGAAGTCGCGAGGGCCTTTGAAGTGGGTGGTCTCGACTTCCAGGACATCATAGCGGCCATCGCCGTCCTCATCGACCCATTTGCCAAGGGAATAACCCGCAAAGGCTGGCTCGACGATCTCGGGCCGCGTACGCCCGTCTGTATAAATCCGGCGCGGCATGACATATTCCGATAAGATGTATGTGGTGTTGGGCTCAATGATGATTTCGATAGGATAGACCGCGGTCATGATCCGCGGCATGCCTGACGTTCTGCAGGTCCATCTCAAGTCGGTCCCCGCCTGTCCGCCTTCCTCCTGATCCTTGAGATTCGCTTCGTAGATGGCCTGATATTCCCGCGTCAGCGGCGCCTGCTGCCCGAGGCCTTTGGGTTTGCTGGGGTCCCATTGCGTGCCGCCGACCCGGATCCACTGGCCCGAGAAATCGGGATATTTGGATTCATCATGAGCCCAGGCGCCGCCGGCCATCGTCATGAGCATGACCAGCGCTGCCATCGACCTGATCGAAGTTCGGCAAAACATCCGCGTCCTCCCGTCTTCCATCCGCGCGTCAAACGGAGCAAAACAGGGTGGCGCAATGAGCCGGCGACGAGCGCCTCTTTGAGGCCGTCGCGAGCATGCGCGCCGACGGGGCGCTATCTGTGAAGCATTCCCGCCAGCCCTGTTCCGCAACGATATACGGAAATTTTACGCGATCTCGTCCAGGCGAGAAAGAGGGGCTTCGCAGCAAGGAGCAGCCGTGCCGTCGAGAATGGGGCCTTTGCCCACCTTGGCGATCCCAACGCGGTCGTTGATTGGGTTTGGGCGCCAACAAGGAAAAGCCTCCAAGTGTGAGCCGTATCACACAAAGACCTCAAGAACGCGTGCATTCTGGCCAATGCTGAGCCGTTGCGCCCGTCTTCTTAGCGGCGCGTAGCCGCGGCAAATAATGGAGGCGAACATGACCCATTCCACCGCTGTGACCGAGGACATAGCACCCCGCCGCAGCTTTTTCGGTCGCCTTGGAGGAGCGATGGTGCTCGGCCTGGCCGGCTTTGTATCGAAGCCGCTCTACGCGCAAGCCCCGGCAACGCGTACCGATGGGCCGAATTGGCCCGGAACGCTGCGGGGCCGCCATCGCCAGGTGGTGGACGCCTATGAGGCCAACTCTGGATTTCCGCTCGCTTTTGCGCACACGTTTTTGTTCCCCAACGAGTCAGCCACGGCGGTGGTCATTCTGCGCCATGGCGCGTTCCCGATCGCACTCGGCAACGCCGTGTGGGAAAAATATAAAATCGGCGAGTCCTTTAAGATTATCGATCCGGAGACCAAGGCGCCGGCGATAAAGAATCCCTTCCTGCGGCCCAAGCCCGGAGTCCTTTTGGTAGACGAAATGGCGGTCGATCGGCTCCTCGCGAGGGGCGTCATCTTTGGCGCCTGCAACGTGGCGCTGCAAGTCCAAAGCAAAATGCTTGCCGCCAACGCTGGCGTTAGCGCCGAGGAAGCTGCGAAGGAATGGGCAGCCAACGTAGTCCCAGGGATTACGATCATCCCGTCGGGAACGTGGGGCGTGAACCGCGCTCAGGAGGCAGGATGCACATACTGCGCCGGCGGCTAGCGACTGACTCTTCCTGCGAGAGAAGCGCCAAGCTCAGATGAGGTCGCAAATTCAGGGCCGCGCGTGATGGGGACGGACGATCGCGCCAAGCGCAGCCGCGCTGCCGACGTGCGGCCTTCGCCTGCGGCCTGATAGAAGACGGTGTAGCGCTTCAGCGCCGACGGGAATGCGTCGACATCGCCAGGCTTCGCGACATCGAGGACGTCAAAGCCCGCGCGTACAAGAAACATGAACTGGTCGCGCAGGATCTGGCCGGTCGCGCGCAGCTCGCCGCGAAACCCATAGCGTTCGCGCAGCAGCCGGGCTTGACTGTAGGCGCGGCCATCCTTGAACGTTGGGAACACCAGCGCCACGAGAGCAAGGCGGTCGAGATAGGGCGCAAGCTCTGCCACCCTCCGGTCGTTCGGCCAGGCTACGCCAACAGACGCGTCGTGGTGGAGAATCTCTGCGGCATCGGCGAGGAACCGTGCGGCCGGTATGATGACTGGAATGCCGTCGGGCGGCGGCGCGTCATCGAGAACGTGGACGTAGCGGTCGGCGACGACCCGGCCATTCTTAATGAGTGGCATAGACCCGCTCCTTGAAGGGCTCGACGCCGATGCGCTTCACGGTCTCTATGAAGGTCTCGTTCGGCCGCTCGCGCAGTTCCACGTATGCAGCGACGACCTCCTCTACCACGTCGGCGACTTTGGCGTAGGGGACCGCCGGCCCCAGCAGCGTGCCAAGCTCAGCCCGCTCGTCGGCGCGCCCCGCAAGGGTGATCTGGTAGAACTCCTCGCCGTTTTTCTCAACGCCGAGAATGCCGATATGGCCGACGTGATGGTGGCCGCAGGCATTGATGCAGCCTGAAATGTTGATATGCAGCCGGCCAAGGTCGCGAGCAAGATCGAGATCGCGGAACCGGCGCGTCAGCTCTTGCGCGACCGGGATGGCGCGCGCATTGGCAAGGCTGCAATAATCGAGCCCAGGGCAGGCGATAATGTCGGAGACGAGGCCGACATTCGGCGTCGCAACGCCGACGGCGTCGAGCGCACGCCACAGCTCGGGAAGATCGCGCTGCGCCACATGGGGGAACGCCAGGTTCTGGTCGTGCCCGACACGGATCTCGCCGAATGAATAGCGGTCTGCAAGGTCGGCTATCGCATCCATCTGGTCGGACGTCGCATCGCCGGGAGCCCCGCCCTCGGGCTTGAGCGAGAGCGTCACGATCGCATATCCCGGCACTTTGTGATTGGTGACCGCATTGCAAAGCCAGGCATCGAACCGGCGGTCCGCCTTGCGAAGCTGCGTGAGCTCTGGCGGATCGTCGTCGAGGCGCGCATACTCGGGATAGCGGAAGCGCGCGGCAATCTCGGCAACAACTGCCGGATCGAGAGCGAGCGGACCGTCTTTAATGTGCTGCCACTCCGCCTCGACCTCGCGGGCAAACGCTTCGGCGCCGAGGTCATGAACAAGGATCTTGATGCGCGACTTGTAGAGATTATCGCGGCGAGCGAACTGGTTGTAGACACGCAATATCGCCTCGACATAGCTCAATACATCGCGCTTGGGCAGGAATGGCCGGATCGACTTGGCGATGAATGGGGTGCGCCCCAGCCCGCCGCCTACCAGCACCTCGAAGCCAGTTTCGCCGGCCCCGTTGCGGTGCAGGCGCAAGCCGATGTCGTGCACCTTGACAGCGGCGCGATCCTGCGCGGCCGCGGTGACGGCGATCTTGAACTTGCGCGGGAGGAACGAGAATTCCGGATGCAGCGTGGTGTGCTGGCGCAACAGCTCGGCCCAGATCCGCGCGTCTTCGATTTCGTCGGGCGCGACGCCGGACCACTGGTCGGTCGTAATGTTGCGCACGCAGTTGCCGCTGGTCTGCATGCCGTGCAGGCCGGCGCTCGCCAGATCCGCCATGGCGTCTGGCAGGTCTTCAAGCTTGATCCAATTGAACTGGATGTTCTGGCGCGTCGTGAAATGGCCGTAGTTGCGGTCATATCGCCGGCCCACATGAGCAAGCATACGCAGTTGCCGCGACGACAGGGTGCCATACGGAATGGCAATCCGAAGCATGTAGGCATGAAGCTGCAGATAGACCCCGTTCATGAGCCGCAGCGGCTTGAATTCGTCCTCGGTCAATTCCCCCGATATGCGCCGGCCGACCTGATCGCGGAACTCGGCCACGCGTTCGGCCACCAGGGTCCGGTCAAACTCGTCGTAAATATACATGTCAAAGTCCAATCGTGATCGCCGGCGCGACGGCAGGGGCTCCGCACCGGACGGTCGGGCCTGTGCAGCGGATGCGCTCGCGCAGATTGCCAGGTTCTGGCCGCCCGTCGGGGCCGATCTGCACCGGCGCCACGTAGGCTCCGACCGCGGAAAGGCCGTCCGCCACGGCGCCTGCGAGAAGCTCCCTTGCGGCCGGCGCCGTGCTGACCACGGCGGCATCATCAAGTCGGGTGGACCAGTTGCCGTCGCGGGTCCGATAGACGACGGCGCCGTCACCCAGCCGGTTGGCCGTGATGACGACCGGACCGGTAACCTTTAGCTTCTGCTCAAGCGGAGATGTCATACACCGCACTCCCAAAAAACGACCCGGTCCGCTCAGCCGCAACCCTGTTCTTAGTCATCCTTGCCTGTTCTTTCCTGCCTTCCAGAGGGCCCGCAGGGGTACGTTACGGCCCCGACTCTGACGCCCCACGCCCGACAGAATTATTCTATATAATGGTTCAAACACGGGCTCAAATAGAAAAATATTCTTCTAAGGACGAAAGGAATGTTGGAATAGATTCGCGAATGCTGCTATTCAACGAAATTTTCCTTTTCGCCGTCCGGCGCCGGTTCGGCACAGATTACCGTTGAAATCTCTGCTTAACTGCGACGCTACTGCTTCCCGAAGCGGTTGCTTTCCGCTCGCCCATTTGGCATAGGAGAGCGGCCGACAGGGGCCACTGCCGGTGAGGATGCGGGTGTAGCTCAGGGGTAGAGCACAACCTTGCCAAGGTTGGGGTCGAGGGTTCGAATCCCTTCGCCCGCTCCAGTGTGCTCGGTCGCCCCCACGTGCGTTTGCCGTGTCTGAGTGTGGGGGTTGACATGTCGCGTGTTGTTGGGGTCGGTCGCCTAAGCAAATCTTTTGGAAAGCCGTCGAGGCCGGTTGACGCCGGGCGGCACGTTGCCCGGCTGTTTGTTCCGCGCTATGAGTGCGGCATTGCCATCAATGTCACGTTGCGGCTGAGCCGAAACAGCGATGCGCGCCGTCGGCTGGGACGCCTGATCGAGTCGCGCCGCGTGGTGTCTTGACCGGCTTTTCTCGGCCGAATTTCGATCGGCGGGAATTACTTGCAGGGCCGCCAGAAGCGCGCTCACCGAGAGCGGCCTGTTGCCGCCTTCGGCGCCTTGCGTTCCCAAATCGCGGCACGCCCGGCTGTGGCGGCCCCCGTCCGTCACCTACCCTCTACGCAAGCGGGGCAGGGCAGGGAGGAGACAGTTGCTGCGTGCCAAAGAGCGTCGTTCACTTCCTTTTGAGAGGCCTCTGACGCATTTCTTTGAGAACCTTTTCTCCCCTTCCCGCGCTTCGGATAAGCCGGTGGCGATTGCCCGCTTGCGGCTTTCGATGCTGCCTTTCTGGCTTGCTTCTGCGCCCTCCTTGCGGCGATGCGATTCGCTCTCAATTTGTTCGGCGCTTCGCGTGAAAATCTCCGCTCCGCCATGGGGCTTCCCCGCGGAGATAGCAAAGCCGCGGTCTTCGACGCATGCGTTGGATCGCGCATTCACGGCAAGCATCGACGCTGTTTTTCAGTTCCCCGTCGCATAACCGCTACAGCACTGGCGCGCCGAGCCGCGCGATTATCCTGTTGCATGTCGGCAACACGCACCAACGCAGCGTCGGTACGCCCCTCATCAAACTCGATACCGGAATGCCCGGACGGCGGTCGCGGGGAGAATGCACTGTCGTCTCACAAGCGCATCGCAACATTTGACGACAGTGCAACAGAGCACGCCTGATGAACGTTATCGCAGAGACTCTTGGTTCCTGGGAGAACAGCTATGCAAGTTCAAGAGATCATGCATCCGGATGTGCAAATCGCCCATCCCGATATGACGATCCGCGATGCGGCCCGACGGATGCGCGTCGATAACATTGGCGCGTTGCCGGTCGGTGAGAATGACCGCCTCATTGGAATGGTGACCGACCGCGATATTGTGGTGCGGGTGATCGCGGAGGACCGGCCGCCAGGCGACACGACCGTCCGGCAAGTGATGTCTGAGGGCATCTGCTACTGCTTCGAAGACGACGACGTGGCGCGGGCCGCACAAGTCATGGCGCGGCATCAGGTTCGGCGGCTTCCGGTGGTCGACCGCAGCAAGCGGCTCGTCGGATTGGTTGCGCTCGCCGATCTCGGTCGCTTTGAAGGTACGGCGGCCCAGGGGGCGCTGAAGGGCATTTGCGAACCAACCAGCAAAGAGCGGCGATACGAGACGGCCGATCGCGCGAGCGCGTAGGCGACGCGCCGGTCGGAGACCGTTCGCTAACGTGAAAAGGGTCGGGTGAAACCCGACGCCGCTCGCCGCAGTAGGGCGGTCAAAGATTCGCAAGGGGAATGGCGCATGAATCCGACCATTGAGCTGCTTGCGCACGGCCAGAGTTGCTGGATGGATGACCTGACCAGGAAAATGATCCGCAGCGGCGACCTGGCGCGGCGGGTCGCCGAAGAAGGTCTGCGCGGCATCACCTCGAACCCGTCGATCTTCGAAAAGGCGGTTAGGGAAGGGGCAGAGTACGACGAGGAGATTGCCCGCGCAGCCGCCGAGGGCCGATCGCCGGCCGACCTCTACGAGGAGCTGATTACCGCCGACGTGCGCGGTGCCTGCGACATTCTGCGCCAGGTCTACGACGAGACAGCCGGAACCGACGGCTTCGTGAGCCTCGAAGTCTCGCCGCACCTCGCCTACGACACCGCGGCGTCAATTGAGGAAGCCAGGCGGCTGTGGAAAATCGTCGACCGGCCCAATCTCTTCATCAAGATTCCCGGCACCCCGGCAGGGGTGCCTGCCGTCGAACAGCTCCTCTTCGAGGGCATCAACGTCAATATCACGTTGCTGTTCTCAATCCCGCGCTATGAGGCGGTCGCTGAGGCCTATTTGCGGGCGCTCGAACGCCGGCTTGAGGCCGATCTCCCGATCGACCGCGTCGCCTCCGTCGCAAGCTTCTTCCTGAGTCGGATCGATGTGCTGGTTGACCGGCTGCTGCGGCAGCGGATCGTGCCGGGTCGGCCGCCTGCCGATCCTGATCCGCGCGAGCTCCTGGGCAACGTCGCGATCGCCAATGCGCAGCTTGCGTATCAGGCATTCCGGCACATCCTGGAGGGCAACCGTTGGATCGCGCTCGCCGAAAAGGGCGCGCGGGTGCAGCGCATGCTGTGGGCGAGCACCAGCACCAAGGACCCGAGTTATCCGGACCTCATGTATGTCGAGCCGTTGATTGGACCGATGACCATCAACACCATGCCGCGCAAGACGATCGCGGCGTTCCGCGATCACGGCACGGTGGAGGACACGATCGAGCAGGGCCTGCCCGCGGCGCGGCGCATCATGGAGAACCTCGACCGGCTCGGGATAGGGTTCGACCTGGTTGCGGCCCAGCTCGAGAACGAAGCCGTCCAGAAGTTCATCGATCCCTACGACTCGCTGCTCAAAGAGCTCGCCGCCAGGCAGAAACGCGCGGTCGCTTTCGGGGACCTCGATATGCTGCGCTCTGTGGCCTGGCGGCTGCGGCGGCTGGTCATCCGCATGACCACGCAGGCTGGCTCGGGCCATCCAACATCGTGCATGTCGTGCGCCGACATCGTGGCGGCGCTGTTCTTTCGTGAAATGCGCTGGGATCCGAGAGATCCGGCGGCTCGCAACGTGGACACGTTCATTCTCTCAAAGGGCCACGCAGCGCCAATCTTGTGGGCAGCGCTGCACGAGGCCGGCGCAATCACCGAGGATCCGCTTTCGCTGCGCCGCATCGACAGCACGCTGGAAGGCCATCCGACGCCGCTCAATCCCTGGGTCAGGGTTGCGACCGGATCGCTCGGACAGGGGCTTGCGGCGGCCAACGGGCTCGCCGCCGCAAACCGGCTGGACCGGATCGACGCCCGCGTGTTCTGCCTGCTCGGCGACGGCGAATGCTCGGAAGGCTCGGTCTGGGAGGCCGCCCAGTTCGCGTCGCTCAACGGGCTTGCGAACGTCGTCGCGATCATCGATGTCAACGGCCTTGGCCAGAGCCAGGCGACGCCCTACCGGCACGACACCACGGTGTTTGCCCGCCGCTTCGCAGGCTTCGGCTGGCGTACCGTCGAAATCGACGGCCACGACATGGGGGCGATCCTCGCCGCCCTCGACACCGCGCATAACGGCGGCCCGACGGCGATCCTGGCCCGAACCGTGAAGGGCAAGGGCGTCTCGTTCCTCGAAGGAGCGGAAGGGTGGCACGGCAAGGCGCTCGATCGCCAACAGATGGCGCAGGCTCTCGAAGAGCTCCCCGACGCGCCGCCGCCGCGGGCTGTCGAGCCCCGGCGGGTCGGACAGGTAACAAGCCCGCGGCCCGCAGCGGCCCGGCAGTCGGCACCTGCCTATCGGCTGGGCGAACAGGTCGCGACGCGGCAGGCGTTCGGAACCGCACTCGAAAAGCTCGGCCGCGACGAGCCGGCGGTGGTGGCGCTCGACGGGGACGTAAAGAATTCGACCGGCGTCGAAGCGTTCGCGAGAAGATGCCCCGATCGCTTCTTCGAGAGTTTCATCGCCGAGCAGAACATGATCGGCATGGCGCTTGGCCTCGCCGCGTCCGGTAAAATTCCGTATGCGGCCACGTTCGCCTGCTTCCTGACACGGGCCTATGACTTCATTCGCATGGCCCAATACAGCAGGCCGCGTCACCTTATTCTGTGCGGCAGCCATGCCGGCGTATCGATCGGGGAAGACGGCCCGTCGCAGATGGGCCTCGAGGATCTCGCGATGTTCCGGGCGCTCATCGACAGCACGGTGGTTTATCCGTGCGATGCGGTGAGTGCGGAGCGCCTCACCGCGGCCGCCGCACGCACCGGAGGGATCGTCTACATCAGGACGACGCGTCCGAAGACGCCGGTGATCTATTCCAATGCGGAGGAATTTCCGGTCGGCGGGAGCAAGGTGCTGCGCGCATCAACGCATGATCGGTTCGCCGTGGTGGCGGCGGGCATCACGGTTCACGAGGCGCTCGCCGCATATGAGGCGCTCCAGCAACGCGGCATTCCGATCAGGGTGATCGATGCCTATTCGGTCAAGCCGCTCGATGCCGGCACTCTGTCGGCGGCCGCCCGCGAGACCGAAGGTCTCATCACGGTCGAGGATCACGCGATTGACGGCGGTCTCGGCGACGCGGTCGCATCAGCAGTGGGGGGAATCGCGCCGGTCGATCGACTCGGCATACGAGAGCTGCCGCGCTCGGGGACGAGCGCCGAGCTGCTCGACCGCCTCGGCATCTCGCGACGGGCAATCGAACAGCGCGTGTCCCAGCTTGCAGCGTGATTATCTGGCGCAGATAAGCCCCTATCAGGTGTATTCGGCCGGCTTGGCCGTGGAGGTGGCGCGCAGAGTCGGCCCGGTCAAATTGCGGAAGCCGCCGCGCCTTCCTTGCACCATGAAAATGGGTGTAAGCTGATTTTAAGCTGCCAACGGACCTGGCGCAGTCCTTCAGTTATCGGCAGCGCTAATACCAGCGGCGGCCGCTCATTAACATCACCGGTGTCTGTCCCGCAGGTGCGTATCGGCGGGCGCATATCGGCGGGTGCATATCGGCGCCAGCCACCCGATGACCGTTCGAGCCGTCGATAGGAGATTGACGTAGACAATGCGGCAACGTCGGCGTTTGCCTGCATCGCGTTCCTGGCTTTGCCTGACCAAGGAGGAGATCGTCATGCCCAACCGCTTCTCTGGCTCGATCATAACCGTTGTGATTGCGACGGCAGGCGCCGTCATCGCGGCGCCCATCACGCAGACGCAGGCTCAAGCGCCGGCCGCTACTGCCCAGGCGCTGAAAACGCCCTGGGGCGAACCAGACCTGCAGGGCATTTGGACCGACGAAGCCGATACGCCGTTGCAGCGCCCCGCCAGGTATGCAGAGCAGGAATTCTTCACCCCGGCGCAGCGAGCCGAATTGGATAAAGAGCGATCGGAAGTGCTGAGCAGCGACAAGCGGGGAGAACGCGGGACCGAGCTCGACCTCGCCGGCGCCTACAACTCATCTTTCGTGTCCTGGAAGCATGTTGGCGTGCGCACGTCGCTGATTGTCGATCCGTCCAACGGCCGGATTCCGCCGCTGACGCCGGAGGCTCAGAAGATCGCCGCCGCCGACCGGGAATATCGCCTCGCCCTGTTGCAGGCGACGGAAGCATGCAAGACCCAGGCGCCGATCTGTCGCGGCGGGAAATACGATCCGACGCCTTCGCCACGACGTACCGAACCTCCTCCGCGCTATAATACCGGGGGGATGAATCGCAACGACGGTCCCGAGGACAGTTCGTTGGCTGAGCGTTGCCTGACCGCCGGGCTGCCCCAGTTTGGCGGCGGGGTCGGGAGCTTCCGCCGAATCGTGCAGACGCCCGGCGGCATCGCCATCTTTTATGACGTGGGTCAGGGCCAAGGCTGGCAGCGCAACATCGTGATGAACGGCAGCCCGCACCTGCCGGCTGACATCAGGCAGTGGTATGGCGACTCGCGCGGCCATTGGGAGGGCGATACCCTCGTCGTCGACGTGACGAATTTCAGCCCGAAGACCGATTTTCAGGGCTCGCGTGAGAACCTGCACCTGGTTGAGCGCTGGATGCGAACGAGCCCGACTACGCTCGAATACCGGGTCACCATCGAAGATCCGACAGTGTGGACGCAGCCGTGGACCGTGGTACAGGAATTCACCAGGCAGAGCGACCAGGAGAATAGGTTTTATATGGAGCCGCGCTGTATCGAAGGAAACTTCGGCCTCCCGGGGCTGCTGCATGGGAGACGCATGGAAGATATCGCATTTGCGGCGGGACGAGGCTCCGATCCCGCAACCAAGAACAACATAGGCGGCATCGGCGGTTTTATTCTTCAGCAAGATCCGTTGCGATGATCGGTTCCCGGGGTTGCCAAAGTGATCCATCGCCGGACCGCAATAACCGGGCATAGGCTCAAACATGGGCTAGTCGGTCATCATGCATAAAGCAGCGCTGGTCAGACGGACAGCAGCGTCAGCAACGACGGGGCTGACAGTGTGACGCATGGCCCACACGGATCTGGTCTTATGGAAGCGTCGCCGGGTGAGCAAAGCAACGGGTGCGGCCTTCGGCCGGCCCGATAACAGGCTCCGCGTGCCCACCCCTCGAAAGCCGGACCGCAGTTGGGCACGGCGCTCCCCGAGCTTGTCGAAGGGGGGCCCTGCCCACCTACAAGTCAGCAATTCTCATTTTGACCTATGGGGGTCTGGCGAGCGGTTTGTCGAAGGCGAGGGTGGCCATGAGCTGTTGCCAGGAGGGGAAGACGACGTAGACGGTGATGG
>JAJPKK010000077.1 GCA_021323775.1 Hyphomicrobiales bacterium | reverse complement strand
CGAGCGCCTTGACGGTATTGGCGCCGCCGCCCGCAAGCATGGTCTCGGTATTGGGCACGAGCTGGGCGTAATACTGGTCCTGCGCGTCGACCGGGAATTGCCCCCCAGGGTACCGCGTCGGATATTGCGGGCCGAAGCGGAAATTCGCGAACGCGCGCTCGCGGGTGAAGAGCGGCACCGAAGGCAGGAGGGCCGGATTGGATTCCCGCCGCGCCTGGTTGATCGGCGTCGGATCGAAGCCCGAACGGCCCCGGCCGACATGGTCGACGACGTAGACCGGGAAATTTTTCCGCGCGAAATAGGTAGCCCAGCCTTCGCGGCCGTCAGGCGTGGTCTCATAGGTGACGCCGGTGTGCCCCGATCCGTGCACCATGACGATGGGCGGCGCGGAAACGTTCTTCGGGATTCGGTATTGCACATACATCTGGTCGATCATGATCTGGCCGGGCGGCGCCGCTCCGGTCGGCGGCGAATCGGGAAACGCCGTGGCGGCCGCCTGTCCGTTGACGAAGAAAACGCCCTCGTCCTGGAGCTCCAGCGGGCCGCCGAGCGAGCCGGCCGCGGCTGCGGTGATTACGCCGGCAGTGAGGCCGGCGGCTAACAAGCTCATGCTCATGGTGCAGAGGTTCGGATTTGCGCTCATTATGAAATCCTCCCAGGAATTGCGATCCAGGAACTTCGCCCAGGACTGCGCTCAGGACTGCGCTCAGCGCTGTGACGGTCGGCGGCGGCGTTGCCGCGCCCGCCGCGCAGTACTTAATAGCACGCGAAGACAGCTCCGAGCAGGCCCAGTCCGATCATCCTTGCGCCGACTCCGCGCGCAATATCCATGCAGGGCGGACCTCCTGTATGATTGGCGCCGCGTGACGCAAAAGACCTCCCGTGGCTGATCAGCCCAGCATTCCGCTCGACACCCGCAGGAGGTGTTTGAAAGATTTGGCGCGCCGCTGCAAATATCTCTTTTCCACGCCGGACGGCGAGGTTGGGCCGCGGCGGCACTGGATCAGCCGCGTGCATTACCAGGTGCTCGCAGCGCGTCCCGAACTCGACGTGGGCAAGCGCCCGGCGCGAATGGGGTAGAACGACTGTTTCCCCGCAATGCCGGCGATTCGTGGCGCTTCAAGGTCAAGGCCAGCGTGAGAGAGGTCCGGTTCGGCGATCCTGGGTGGCGGCTCGGCCATGCGCGCGACGCGCTCAATTCCTGAATCCTTGCCCTGGCGCCCCGGTCATGGCTTCCGGGCTCGCCGCGTCCGACCTCGGGTTTACGGGAAATCGGCGCTATAATGCGCACGTCGGCAGCAGCCAATGTGCGATGGCGCACCGGAGCGACTTCTGGCGCAGCAGGATTAGCGCAAGCATCATCCGGCGCACTGGCGCAATACGCCTTCGGCTATTGCGCCCTACGCTAGAATTTCCTCGGGCGAGCCTGAGGCTTAGGTCAGCGGGAGGGGAACATGAATGTGCGGCGAAGTTTGCGCTTGCTGGTGGCAGTAGGGTCGGCGATTTCGACGCCCGCCTGGACACAGGCAGCACCGCCGACAGCTGGGCCAGCGCAAAGCATCGCGCCCGGCGCGGCTTCGATACCGGATTTCTCGGGAACATGGGCGCACCCTTATCTGACCGGCTTCGAGCCGCCGGCCTCGGGACCCGGGCCGGTGCGCAACCGGTCGCGGCGGCGAGACGGCGTCGCCAACTTCCAGCAACTTGTCGGCGATTACACCAATCCGATCCTGCAGCCCTGGGCGGCCGATGTCGTGAAGAAGCACGGCGAGATTTCCTTGGCCGGCCAGGGTTATCCGACGCCAAGCAACCAGTGCTGGCCAGGCGGCGTACCCTACGTCTTCTGGGATTTCCTGGTGCAAATTTTCCAACAGCCGGACCACATCCTCATGGTCTACCGCCAGGGCCACGAACTGCGCCGCGTGCGCATGAACGAACCGCATCTTCGCCGAAATCGCCAGCTTCTTCGATAAGCATCTTGGAAGGTAGCGCATGACCGCATCTCGAAAGCAGCTTCTCTCACGCTGCATACTCCGCATCGGGCTGATGCTCCTCCTGTTGTTGGCCGTCGGCCGCGCCGCGGCCGAGCCCGCATTCTCGTTCGCCGCAACTCCCGGCAAACTGCCGAAGACCGTGGCGCCGATCCGCTACGCGCTCGATCTCATCCCCGATCTCGACAAGCTCAGCCTGTCCGGCTCCGAGGTAGTGGACATCGAGGTGATGGCGCCGGCCGAACGGCTGGTGCTCAATGCGGTCGACATGACAATCGACGCGGCGGCCGTCGACAGCGAGGCGGCATCGGCGATCGCCCCTGATGCCGACGCTCAGACCGTCACGTTTGCCTTCCCGCATCCGATCGCGGCCGGTCGCCACCAGTTGCGGATCTCCTTCACCGGCCGCATCAACCGCTTCGGCCGGGGCCTGTTCGCGGTCGACTATCCGGCCGCGGACGGCCGCAAGCGGATGATCTCCTCTCACCTTGAGCCCGCCGACGCGCGCCGCATCTTCCCGAGCTGGGACGAACCCGCCTTCAAGGCGAGCATCGCGCTCACCGTCACGGTGCCGCAGGCGTTCCTCGCGGTGTCGAACATGCCGATTGCCCGCGAGGAGCCTGCGGGCGACGACAGGAAGCGCGTCGCATTCCAGCCGACGCCGCGCATGTCGAGCTACCTTTTCGTGCTGGCGGCCGGCGAACTGGAGCGCGCCAGCGCCGATGTCGACGGCGTCACGGTCGGCGTCGTGGCGGCGCGCGGCAAGGGCCAGCAGGGACGCTATGCGCTCGGCAGCGCGGTCGATCTCCTGCGCTACTACAATGACTATTTCGGCGTTGCCTATCCGCTCCCCAAGCTCGACTTGATCGCCGTGCCGGGCGGCTTCGGCGGCGCCATGGAGAACTGGGGCGGCATCACCTTCTTCGAGAGCCGCCTGTTGTTCGATCCCGCCGCCAGCGCGAGCGACGCGCGGCGCGGCATCTTCAACATCATCGCCCATGAAATGGCGCATCAATGGTTCCGCGACCTCGTCACCATGGCCTGGTGGGACAACATCTGGCTCAACGAAGGCTTCGCAAGCTGGATGCAGGCGAAGGCCGCGGAGGCTCTCCATCCGGATTGGCGGACGTGGCTCAACGGCAACGGCTTCAAGCAGGCGGCCATGGGCGAAGACGCGCGCCGCACCACCCATCCGATCCAGCATGCGATCGCCAACGAGTCGGAGGCGATGGCGGCGTTCGATTCAATCACCTATGCGAAGGGCCAGGCGATCATTCGCATGGTGGAAAACTATCTCGGCGAGGACGCCTTTCGGGCCGGCATCCGCGCCTACATGCGAGAGCACGCCTACAGCAACACCACCACCGCGGACTTGTGGGCCGCGCTGGAGGCGGCGTCCGGCAAGCCTGTCGCGGCTGTTGCGTCAGGCTTTACGGAGCAAGGCGGCATCCCGCTGGTGATCGCGCAGACGTCCTGCGCGGGCGATACGCAGCGCATCACGCTGCGCCAGGAGCGCTTCACCATCCATGATCCTGCGCCTCAACCGCAACACTGGCGGGTGCCGGTCGTGCTCGGCGGAATCAGGGGAGGGACGGACGCGATGGTGCTGCTCGACGGCGCCGCCGAGGTTGCAGGGGGGCGCTGCGGCGATCCCGTCAAGCTCAACCTCGGCGATGTGGGCTACTACCGGGTCCAATATGATGCCGCCATGCTCGCAGCGCTGACGCAATCGATCGATCGGTTAACGCCGGCCGACCGGTCTAATCTCCTTGGCGATGCGTGGGCCCTGGTGGAGGCCGGCCGCGCGGCGCCGGCTGCCTTCTTAGAGCTCGTTGAGCGCGTGGCCGGCGACGACGATCGCGCCGTTGTCGACCAAATCATCCGTCCCCTCACTCGGATCGACCATCTGCAATGGGGCCGGCCGGAGCGCGCAGCATTTCAGGCCTATGCGCGCGCCGTGCTGCGGCCGGTGTTCGACCGCATCGGGTGGGACCCGGCGCCATCGGAGCCGGCTGATCATGCCCTGCTGCGCAGCCGTCTCATCGGCTTGCTCGGAGACTTCGGCGACGACGCGATCGTGGCGGAAGCCAAGCTCCGCTTTGCGAAATTCCTTGGCGACCCGGCATCGCTCCCCACCGCGCTGCGCGAGACCGTCACCGGCCTCGCCGGCCGCTACGCGGATCGCGCCACCTACGAGACGCTGCTGGCGCTGGGCCGCGGCACGACCAGCACCGAGGAGCGGGTCCGCTACTATATGGCGGCAGCGAGCGCGCGCGATCCAGTGCTTGCCAACGAGACGCTCGCGATCGCGCTCACCGACGAGCTGCCGACGACCCTCGTGGGCCGCCTGATCTCTGCGGTCGCCTCCCAAGGCGAGCATCGCGATCTTGCCTGGAATTTCGTGAAGGCGAATTTCGACGCACTCGCCGCGAAGCTCGGGCCGTCGTTCCAGGACAACTTCCCCGCAAGTTTGCTGACGAACTTCACTGACGCGGCGCACGCGGAGGAGCTTGCAAATTTTGCGCCCGCCCATGCGACATCGGGCGGCCGGATCACGGCGGCGAGAGCCTATGAGCGCATCATGACGGCTGCGGATTTTTCCGCGCAGCAGCTGCCGGCCGTGAACGAATGGGTGAAGCGGCGGATGGCGACGCGGTAGCTGCCCGTAGTCCCGATGGAGCGCAGCATGATCGGGGACCAGCGGCCCCGGCGGGCGAGATCTTTCCCTGGGCGCAGCGAGGGTATGTATGTATCCCTGGACTGTGCCGCTGGCAAAGCCGTTGATGGGTTTCGCTTTCGCTCAACCCATCCTGCAGGGACTTCCAGGGACTTCACAGGGACGCCGGAAGAAAGCGGCTGACGACTACGAGAATAACCAGCAGGACCACGCCGATGCCGAGGCTCCAGCCGATCAACTTCTTTTCGATCGGCAACAGCGGCTCATACGGCGCCTTCTGCAGCTCGCGTTGGAGGTTGGACTCCGGCATTGCATATTCTCCTCAGTCTGCTTAGCTGGCGAGCGGCGGTTTCACCCCGGCAAAAAACAGCCAGGAAATGACGAGCCCGACCCAGATCACGAAACCGAACAGGCTGAGCAGATAGACAGCCGCCAGTTTGCCGACGCCCTCCTGCCAGAGCCTCCTGAAGTCGGAGAGAACGCCGATCGAGAAGAATGTCAGAACGAAGAAGATGACCCGAAACGTGTTGGCTTCGCCGATTGCAACGGGCAGCCTGGAACTGAGTTCGGTCGGCGTTGCGAGCGCAAGCGCAAGGCCGACCGCGAAGGTCAGGACGAAGCCAATGATGAATTTCGGGAAACGCTGCCAGATCTCGGCGACCCGCGCGCGATCCGGCGTCGGGTTGATATGCGTGGTCCAGATATAGCCGAGTACGAAAGCCCAGATGCCAATGAAAATATCGATGAATACTTTCACCGCAGCGGTGACGCCGAGCACCCAGCCGGGCTGGTAGCGGATGCCCTCGGCTGCGGACTTCGCCAGGATGAGAGACTCGGTAATGCCGCCGCCCGCAACCGCCGCGCCGTCGGTCTTGACCGCGAGGCCCATCCACGCGCCGGCAACCATCGGCTCTTGCCACAGGACGCTTTGCGCCAGGAACGGCAGGATCAGCACTTCCACCACCGCAAAGATCACGACGAGCGAGGAAACCATCACCGGCACGATCGGGCGTGCCCGGATGGCCCCGCCCACCGCGATCGCCGCCGACACGCCGCAGATCGAGATGCCGGATGCGAGCGGCGCCGCCCATTCGCGATTGAATCCGAACCATCTGCGGGCGATGTAGTAAATGACCGCCCAGTAGATCAGGTAAGCTTCGATGATCGCCGCAATCCCGCGCCACAGGAGCGACGTCGCCAGGGTGAGCCGGCCCGCCGCCGTCACCGCCAGAAACGCGCCCAGGATCACGATGGCGATCTTGATATAGAGCTCCGGCCGGATCGCTTCCTTGAGCCATTCGGCGAGGCGCGGGAAGAAGTTGGCGATCACAAGACCCACGAGCAGCGCCACCACATAGCCGCCTTCGTTGGTGAGCTTCAGCGACCAGCCGATGCCAAACTTTTGCTGGTCGGCCGGCGTGACCACAGCGACGTAGGCGTAGCTGCCGATAATCCAGCTCGCATAGGCGAAGGCGAATACCGCGGTGAAGGCGATGGCGAAGCGTCTCGTGTCGAGGCCAAGAACCTTTGCGCCGGCGGCGAGCACGGCGAGAAGCGCCACGTAGGTCACGACGAGAGCGCCGGCGCCGCCGAGTTGCGCATAGGTCTTAGAGAAAGTGCCAAGAGCCAGGCCAGGATCGATCCAAACCGCGGTATTGACGACCCATCCCAGCAAATCAGCGCCCCAGAGCCAGCCCAGCGCCAACGCGACGATGCCCAAGCCGATCCAGACAGAAAGCCAGTCTTCGGTGATCCAGGGCCTCGGCTCCGCCGTTGTGGGCCAGTGCGCTGTTTCGGTCGTGACGGACATAGGCGAACCCCTCGTGCGGCCAGCCGCTCACGCTCATGTGCTCCGCCGTATCCTCGCCGGTTGCCGGCTGAGGACAGGGACGGCGCCGCGACGCCGCGCGAAGTAGAATATTGTTTTCACCGAGTGGCAATGTCCGCCCGAAAAAAAGAAAGATATGTCAGCTATCAGCGACGTGATAGGAGGAGCATTCTGTCAGATTCGGCGCGCAAGAAATTTATAACGTTGCATTGCTCCCCAAGTCCGCTGCAACTCGCCAACGGCGCCAGGCCCCGCGATGTCACTTCGGGCCAGACCCCGACATCATCGCCGCGCGATAGGGCTTTTGAAACTCAAGGCCTGCGTTCCAGGGCGCGAGGCATGATCTCCGGCTCGCGCGCATGACTCTGAGGTAGGCGCGCGGCATCGGCTCAAAGCGGCCTCGTTCGCGCGCAGCAAATTCCTCCTGCGAAAGGCTGAGCGCGCCTCGCTCTGACGTCGGGCGCGGCGCGCGGCGCATCTGGGCTAGCCGCTCGGGAGTGAGCGGTTACGCGTCAAGGTCCGCCCAGGCGGCGGCGTGAATTTCCACGTCGGTCAGCGCGCTCGTTGGGCGGCACGCTGTCACAGGTCGTGATTTGCTGCCATACCAGTGTTGACCAGTGCGCTGGCTCGATTATGCTTTTCCAACAAAACCTTACCGGCAGGAGCCGGTTGCGAACGGGATGACGAAACGGCCAGGAGGGATTCCCATGGCTACGGCAGCTACGTACGGGACCCTGTCGGCGTCCGACCACAGCGCGCAACTGCGCAAAGCGATCATCGCGTCAACCATCGGCACTGCGATCGAGTGGTATGACTTTTTCATCTATGGGACGGCGGCCGGCCTCATCTTTGGCAAGCTCTACTTTCCCAATGAAGACCCGTTGACGGGCACGCTTGCGGCATTCGGCACCTATTTCATCGGCTTTGTCGGACGGCCCATTGGCGCAGCGATTTTTGGTCATTATGGCGACCGCATCGGCCGGAAGGCAACGCTTATTGCGACCCTTCTCTGCATGGGCATTGCCACCTTCCTGGTCGCATTCGTGCCGACCTACGAGCAGATCGGCATCTGGGGTGCTGTCATCCTCACCCTTCTACGGATGATTCAAGGCATCGGCGTTGGCGGCGAATGGGGTGGATCGGTGCTGCTGGCGATGGAGTGGTCGCGCCACCATGGAGAGCGCGGCCTGGTGGCGTCGTGGCCGCAGTTTGGGGTCCCATGCGGCCTGTTCCTGTCGAACCTCGCCATCCTGGCATTCAGCGCCTGGTCGGGCGACCAGTTCGCCACCTGGGGCTGGCGCGTGCCGTTCGCCCTTTCGATTATCCTGGTTGGCGTAGGCTTGTGGATTCGCCTCGGCATTCTCGAGACGCCGGTGTTCCAGCACCTGCTGGATGAAGACAAAATCGAGCGGGCGCCGATCATCGAGGTCATCCGGAAGCAGCCGAAGGAGATCATCCTTTCAGCCTTGCTGCGGATGTCCGAGCAGGCGCCGTTTTACATTTTCACCGCGTTCATCTTCGCGTATGCGGTTAATACGCTGCATATGTCGCGAGACTTTATTTTGGCGGCCGTTCTCACGGCGTCGGTCGTCTCGTTCGTCACCATCCCGCTGTCGGGCTATGTCTCCGACCGCATCGGGCGGCGGAAGATGTATCTCATAGGCGTCGCCGCAGTGGGCCTGTTTGGCTTCCTGTATTTCGCGATGGTTGACACCGCGCTTCTGTCGGCTGTCTTCATCGCTATCGTGCTCTCCCTCATCCCGCATGACATGCAGTACGGGCCGCAGGCTGCGTTGATCGCTGAGGCTTTCACGCCGCGCCTGCGCTACAGCGGCGCTTCTCTGGGCTACCAGCTTGCTTCCGTGATCGCAGGCGGGCCCGCCCCGATCATCGCGACGGCGCTGTTCGCCACGTATCAAACCGGTTATGCGATTTCGATCTACATTGCGGCTTGCGCCATCGTGAGCCTGGCAGCGGCCGCGTTCATGCCGGATTACACGGGCAAGGATATCTCGGCGGAGTATGACGGCTGATGCAGCGGAGGGCTTACCTCGCCGGTCGCCCTCCGCTCAGCGTCCGCCCGACCGCATCTTTCCACGCCGCGATCTTGCGGCCGCGTGTTGCGTCGTCCATGGCCGGCGTGAAGCGGCGGTCCAGCGCCCAGCGCTCCGCAAAGGCCTGCGGCTCGGGGTAGAGCCCTGATTGCAGGCCGGCCAGATAGGCGGCGCCGAGCGCGGTGGTCTCCAGGATGGTGGGGCGATCGACCGGGGCCGCGAGGATGTCGGCCAGCCGCTGCATGGTCCAGTCGGACGCCACCATGCCGCCGTCGACCCGCAGAACCGTGTCGGCGAAACGGCTCCCGTTTTTGCTCACCCGCAAAGCCGTATCGGCCGGATCCCGCCGATCTTTGCCGGCGCTCGCGCTGTCACGGCAATCGGCCCGCATGGCCTCGAGAAGATCAAGCGTCTGGAAGCAGACACTCTCAAGCGCGGCCCGCGCAAGCTCATTCGGCCCGGTGTCGCGCGTCAGCCCGAACAGCGCGCCGCGGGCATCGGCGTCCCAATGGGGTGCTCCCAGTCCGACGAAGGCCGGCACCAGGATCACATCCTGGCCCGCATCGGCGGCCTCAGCCATCGGGCCTGTTGCAGCGGCCGTAGGGACGACACGCAAGCCGTCGCGCAGCCACTGCACGGCGGCGCCGGCGACGAAGATCGCGCCTTCAAGGCCATAGGTGGTCGCGCCGCCGAGCCGGTACGCGATCGTGGAGAGCAGGCGGTGGCGCGATCTCATTGCAGTCGCGCCGGTGTTGAGGATCGCAAAGCAGCCGGTGCCATAGGTCGATTTCATCATGCCGGGCAAAAAGCAGGCCTGGCCGATCAGGGCAGCCTGCTGGTCGCCCGCAATGCCGCGGATCGGAATGCTGGCGCCGAACAGTTCGGGCGCCGTTAAGCCGTAATCGGCCGCGCAGTCGCGCACGTCGGGGAGAACCGGCCGCGGGACACCGAACAGGGCGCAAAGTCCGTCGCTCCATGCGTTCGCGTGAATATCATAGAGGGCGGTGCGTGACGCGTTGGTGGCGTCGGTCGCATGCACGGCGCCCGCCGTCAGCCGCCACAGTAAAAACGAGTCCACGGTGCCGAAGGCAAGCTCGCCGCGCTCGGCTCTCGCCCGCGCCCCCGGCACGTGGTCGAGAAGCCACGCGATCTTGGAGGCGGAAAAGTACGGGTCAAGCAGAAGGCCGGTGCGCGCCGCGACCTGCGCCTCCGCGCCCGCATCCTTGAGCCTGCGGCACATTGGAGCCGTGCGCCGGTCCTGCCACACAATGGCGTTGTGGATCGGCTTGCCGGTGGCGCGGTCCCACAGCAGGACGGTCTCGCGCTGGTTGGCGATGCCGATCGCCGCGATGTCGCGCGCGGTGAGGCCCGCCTTGCCGATGGCGTCGCGGCTCGTCGCCAGCACCGTGCGCCAGATGTCCTCTGGATCGTGCTCGACCCATCCCGATTGCGGAAAGCGCTGGGCAAATTCCTGCTGAGCGATGGCCGCCACGGAGCAATCGCAGCGGAACACGATAGCGCGCGAGGACGTTGTGCCTTGATCGATGGCGAGAATGTAAGTCATTACGCGCCCATCGGGGTTCGCATCGGGGCGTGCCGCGGCGAACCGGGTGAGTGAATTCGCACTATATCAGGGTGACCGCGGCAGCGTATGGCGCAATAGCCGAGGGCGTATTGCGCCTCCGCACATCGGCTGCTGCCGATGTGCGCACCCTGATCAACACATCGGCTGCCGCCGATGTGCGCACCCTAATCCGCACGTCGGCTGTTGCCGATGTGCGCAGCCGTCCCTTGCGTGCGGCGGACGGCGGGGAAGGGCGTCGGGTGAACCCCGGACCGGCGGATTGCGCTTGCGCTAACCCGCCTTACCTACTTGACGAAGCGATCAGCAGTCCCACAACGTTCGAAGGCGCCTGCCACGCAAGCTATGTTGTTGAAACTATTTGCCGCGGTGGGGCAAGGAGCTTTGGCCATGGAACAGGTTCCCGACGAGTCCCGGCAATACGTGGAACGGGGCATTGACGAAGTTCTCCGGTTTGTTCAGCTCGTCTGGACGTGGTCGAGCGACCAGTTCGTCAACGTGGCGCACGCCCAGTGGGAGACTTGGCCGCTTTGGAAACAGATTCTTTTCATCGTTGTAATTGCGGCTGTTGTGTATTTTTTATTCATTGCCGCCAGGCAGCTTTGGGCGGCAGCCATAAATGTGTTGGCGGCCTTCGCGACGTTTGTCGGCACGGTGATCGTAACTCTTCCTACAATTCTGATCGCCGGCTTCATCGCCCTCGCCGGTTTGTGGATCATCAATAATTTCCACGATCTGTCGGACTTGCGTTCACTGATAACGTTTCAGTCCACATCCTCTGAAAAATCCCCATAAATCGCACTTATAAATCAAACTGCTTAAATTATTATGATATATCTTTTAAGATATATCTGTTTCTGAAATTTAAGTAGCCTCAAGATAATTACTCACCCCTCGCTCAAAACCTGTAGACTGGCCACTTCTCGAGATTCTCAGACTCTTTTTGTTCGCCCCTTCGATTCGCCTTCGTTCGCCGAGCGCGTCGAACTCGGCCCAAAGAGGCGGCCAAACCTGTCGTTTTTCGGCAAGGGGTTGAGTAATTACAAGCGCGGAACCGGCGCCAGGGGTCAGCCGCCACTACTCCACCTTCGCGCCGGAGGCCTTGACCACCTTGCCCCATTTCTCGATTTCTTCTGCGATCATCTGGCCAAAATCGGCCGGCGAGCCGGATTGCACGGTGGCGCCAAGTTCGACGATCCGGGCCGCAATCCTTGCGTTCGCGAGACCCGCGTTAATCTCGCGGTTGAGCCTGTCGACAATCTCAGCCGGCGTGTTGCGCGGCACGCCGGCCCCGTACCAGGACTCGGCCAGATACCCCGGAACGAATTCCGCTACGGTCGGCAGGTTGGGCAGCGCAGGCCAACGCGCTGCCGACGTCACCGCCAGCGGCCGCAGCCTTCCGCTGCGGACGAATTCGATGGAGGCCGGCAGCGGATCGATCATCGCCTGCACCTGCCCGGCCAGCATGTCGACCAGCGCCGGCGCCGAGCCGCGATAAGGCACGTGCACGATGTTGATGCCGGTCAGTATCTTGAGCAGCTCCGCAGAAACATGTTGCGGCGTGCCCATTCCGGCGGAGGCATAGTTGATCTTGCCGGGATTTGCTTTCGCATAGGCGATGAACTCCGGAACCGTCGTCGCGGGCACCGAGGGATGCACCTCCATGACAAGAGGCGTGCGGGCGAAGCTCCCGACCGGCGCGATGTCGCGCAGAAATACGAAATTAAGCTTTTCGTAGAGCGTGGCGTTGATGGCGTTGGGCGAGCCCACCAGCAGCATGGTATAGCCGTCCGGCGGCGAGTTGATCACTGCCTCGGCCGCGATGTTGCCGCCTGCGCCGGAGCGGTTCTCAACCAGGAACTGCTGCCCGAGCCGCTCCGACAGCCACTGGCCTATCAACCGCGCCATGATGTCCTGCTGGCCGCCGGGCGGAAAGCCGACCACAAAACGCACCGGCCGGGTCGGATAGTCGAGCGCCAGTGCAGGCGGCAGGAGGGCCGATGTGGCGGCAGCGGCGCACGCGACCTTAAGGAAATCACGGCGGGGCAGTTTCATCATGGTCCCCTCTCAGGGTTGGAGGTAGGGTGGGCAAAGGCGGCCCATCGCGGCTCCGAAGTTGCAGGGCCGGTGTTCCGCCTTTGCCCACGCAGTCAAACCGCGCAACTCCCGACCGCGTGGGCAAAACCGCAGGCCACGCTTCCTCAGAAGACGAAGCCGTTGCAGGCGATGTTGCCTACCCCATGAAGTCGAATTCGCTCACGCTGCCAGCTCTAAGCCACGGCAGCCTGCGCTGTCGTCGGCCCGTCGCCTTCGAGCGTGGTGCGGCGCATGTCGCGCACCTCGCCCGTGTCGCGGTAGCGCCGGGCGCGATGCATAGTCTGGCGGTTATCCCACATCACGAGATCGTGCTGACGCCAGGCATGAGTGTAGACGAACTGCCGCTGAGTTGCATGCTCGACGAGGTCGCGCACGAGGGCGAGCGCCTCGGGCGCCGGCCAGCCGACAATGCCGCCGATATGAGACGACAGGAAGAGCGACTTGCGGCCTGTTGCCGGATTGGTCCGCACCAGCCGATGGCGCACCGGCGCGAACTTCACCCGCTCTTCGGCGGTGAAATCCGTGAAGCCAAGCTGTCCGCGGGAGAACAGCAGCGAGTGCTCGGTGATCAGATCTTCTAGCTCGTTCTTAGTCTCAGACTAAGCCGCCCGCAGGCTTGGCTGCGCCGGCTCCTGCCGACCGATCGCCATCAAAATCTGCTCGGCCGCCGTAACGAGCGCATTGATGGCCTCCGGCGCCGGCGGTCCGGCGCTCGGTTGACTGGCGTCGAGAATGGCGAGCGCGCCTGCGGGAAAATCGCCGCGCTCCACGAGGCGCCTGATGTCCGTGTCCGACGCAGCCGCTGCCCCGGCGGGAAGTTCCCTCCGGTCCGCCATCCGCGCCGCGCCCGCCTTCTGCACGGCCTTGGCGAGAAGCGCGGGCGCTTCCTCCGGAAAGCCACCGGACGACAGGACCTTTGCCATCCGCAGGGCGCGTTGAGCGTCCTCGATCAGGCGCTCGGAACGCTGGTCCGGGACAGGCGCCTCCGCACACTGCTGGCTGAGCGCCGCGGAGCGATGGAGAAGCCGCGACTCATGGGCAAATTGCAGCAACCCGGAAGCCGCGAATCGCTGCATCGCGAGCCAGGTTGCGCGGTCGACCACGTCGACCGCCACAGAGCCGGCAGATGCCAGCCGTGCGGCTTCCGCGGCGAAAGTTGGCGCGTCCAGATCGAACACCACCAGCAGTTTCGGGCGTCCGTCGCCGCCGTGCCGCGCCTCGGCCAGCAGGAGCCTGTCGCCGTGCCGCTCGACGAGTTCGGCAACCACTATTTCCTCCGGCGGCCGCACACGCGTGACAAGGCGCGGCGACCCCGCCATCATGGCCTGCATGCGCTCGACCAACGCGGCCCGCCCCGACGGCATCTTCAGCGTTGCGAGATCGCCCGCGCCATCGATGACACCATCGGCGAGCGCCTGCTTGCGGCCAAGCAGGCGCAGGATGTTATGCTCGATCGAATTTTCCGTGACGAGGTTGATGACGCTCACCGGGCGCATCTGATTCTTGCGCCATGCGCGGGCAATGCGCTGTTCGAGCTTGGCCGGATTCCACGGCAGATCGACGTTGACCACCGCGCTGGCGACCTGCAGATTGAGGCCCACGCTGCCGCTGTCGGTTGACAGAAACAGCCGGCAGTCGGGATCGTGCTTGAAGCGGTTGATCTCGGCGCGCCGCCGCTGCTGCGGCAATGACCCGGTGTGCCATGCCGCATCGATGCCCATTTCGCCCGCGAGTTCGCGGACCATGGTCAGCATCCGCTCCCATTCGGAAAATACGATCACCTTGCGGTCCGGCTCATCGAGCAGGTCTTCCAGGATGCCCTCCAGCTCTTCAAGCTTGGGGCTGACGCGGCAGGTCAGGTCGAGGATGGCGGGCGTGTCGCAGACCATGCGCATACAGGCGAGCAGCTTTTGCAGCAGCTCGAATTCCGCCTGTGTCAACGGACGTTTCTGCGCTTTGGCGATCAGCTGCCTGGCCGGCGCATAATAATCCTCGTAGCGCGATTGCTGCTCTTGCGCCATCGGGACGAAATAGGTCTTGACGGTGCGCGGAGGCAACTGCGCCTCGACGTCGGATTTGCGCCGGCGCAACAGCAGCGGCTCAAGGCGCGCCCGCAGCTCCGCGAGGTTCTGGTAGTCGACCGGGCGGCCCCGTTCGTCGAGCTGATAGAAGTCCCGGTTGAAGCGGAACAGCGGTCCAAGGATTTCCGGGTCGAGATATTGGACGATGGAGTAAAGTTCATCGATGCGGTTTTCGAGCGGCGTCCCGGTGAGCACGAAGGCGTAGGGCGAGCGCAGGGACTTGACGCGGCGGGCCGTCTTGGTCTGCCAGTTTTTGATCCTCTGCGCCTCGTCAAGCACGATAACATCGGGCTTGAGCGTGCCGTTGATCTCTTCGGCGTCGCCGAGCACCTGCTCGTAATTGACGATCGTGAAGAACGCGGGTTCGCGATAGGCGGCAAGGCGCTGTGCCTTGGGGCCAAAGACGAGCCGCGTGGACCGGTCGCAGAACCGGACAATCTGTTCTTCCCATTCCGCTTTTAGCGACGCCGGGCACACCACGAGAACGCGCCCGATTTGTTTCAGCTTTGCCAACAGTACGCAGGCCGCGATGGCCTGAATGGTCTTGCCCAACCCCATCTCGTCGGCGAGCAGAGCGCGCTCGCCGAACGCCAGATGAAGCACGCCCTCGCGCTGATAGGGGAGCAGCGGATGCTTGACGATGTCGAGCGTCTCACGTCCTGCCTGAACCTCGGCTTCGAAAGCTCTGCGCGCCTCGACGCGCTGCCGCTCGCGCCGGAGGCGATCGAGCCACGGCCTGAAATAGCGGGACACGCGCAGCGCGGCGCGGATTCGCGCTGGCGCCCGATCCCACGCCGCAAGCATGCTTTCGATTTGCTCCGGATCGTGCGTCAACGTCCCGTCTGGCGCCAGATAGGGCGCAAGCCACTCGCGGACCGCTTTGTCGTTTCGACCCGGACTCTCGGCCGGCCACCTGACCGCCGGCATGCCGGACCCGCGGCGATCCAGGAACACCTCGACGCGCGAGCTGCCCGTTGTCCTGGCGGCGCGAAAGCTCTTGGCCCGGCCGCGCGCCATCGCCGTAATGGCTCCCTCGATATGCTTGCAGGTGCCGAGCCCGTTGACGCGATGGTCAATGCAGCCGCATGAATTGATCAGTTCGTTCAGGCTGCGGATTTCCACCTCGTAACTGCCGCCGCTCACCGACTGGGCATGAAACGTGCCGAAATAGGGATGGTCCGGCTCGAGAGCCTTGACCGACAGGATTTCGGTTCGCCCGCGCCAGCGCCGCAGCGTGATTTCATGGTCGTCGCTGGTGTGCCAACCTGGCGGCGAGGCAGGCCGGTCGAGCACAGCTTTGGCCCGGCGCCTGCCGGAGGATTTTCGGTCTCGGGCTTGTGCGGATTTGCGCGCGTCGCGCCGCTGGGCAGCAAGTCTTGGTCTTGGCATGGCTGTATTATGGCTGAAGGTCGATGCTGATTCGCGTTGCATCATCGCACCGAAGTGTGGTCATGCAAGCATGGTTGGCGCGCGGTCCACAGGAGACAGTCTTGCCAGATCAAGCCGGAACAAGCGGCCCGCAAGTCGAAGCCCGAGCCACCCGCCTCTTGGTGCTTCCCGGCGACGGCATCGGGCCGGAGATCGTCGGCGCTGCGCTCGATGTCCTGCGCGAGGCGGATCGCGTGTTCGGACTCGGTCTGACCTTTGAGACGGCCGCGATCGGATTTGATTCGCTCAAGAGCGCCGGCGCCACCATCACGGATGAAGTGGTTGCGCAAGCGAAGCAGGCGGATGGCGTCATTCTGGGGCCGGTGTCGCATAACGATTATCCGCCGGTCGCCCAGGGCGGCCTCAACCCGTCCGGCGAGCTGCGCAGGCGGCTGGACCTGTTCGCCAATATCAGGCCGGCGCGCTCCCGCGCCGGATTGCCGCCGCGGTGCGGGGGCGACATCGACCTCGTGATCGTTCGGGAGAATACCGAGGGCTTTTATGCGGACCGCTCGATGCACGCGGGTCCGGGCGAGTTCATGCCGACGCCGGACGTTGCGATTGCGGTTCGCAAAATCACGCGCGAAGGCTGCGAGCGCATTGTTGAGGCGGCATTCTCAATTGCGGCGCGCCGCCGCCGCAAGGTTACGGTCGTTCACAAGGCGAATGTGCTGCGCCTGTCCGACGGCTTTTTCCTCGATTGCGCGCGGCGCGTGGCGGCGCGGCACCCCGACATCGCCTGCGAGGAACGCCTGGTCGACGCCATGGCGGCGCTGCTGATCCGAGAGCCTGGCCAGTTCGACGTGATCGTCACCACCAACATGTTCGGCGACATCCTGTCGGACGAAGCCTCCGAGATTGCCGGCAGTCTCGGCATCGCCGCCTCCCTCAACGCCGGGCATCATTTTGCGGTGGCCCAGGCGCAGCATGGATCGGCGCCCGATATTGCGGGACGCGATCTCGCCAACCCGACGTCGCTCATCGAATCGGCCGCGATGCTGCTGGCATGGCTTAACGAGCGCGGGCGCGGAGAAAAATTTGCCGCTGCCAGCCGGCGCATTCTGAACGCCCTCGACGCCGCCATCGCGGCGCCGGATCGTCGCACCCGCGACCTCGGTGGTCCGCTGGGCACCAAGGCGTTCACCGCGCAGGTGATCGCCGGGTTGGTTGAGGAGCGGCGCGTTGCGGAATAAAATTCGCCGTGATGCTCCCGTCGCGAACGCTTTCCGAAACGATGGCCGCGCTGCGGCAGGAACAGAGCGCGCCGCTGCGCGCTCTGTATGACGATCTCGTAAGCCAGCTTATCTGAATTCATGTGGTGTTCATAAGCAGCGCCGCACGGCACGCGACGCCGGGTCAGCAGAGCAGACATTTCCGTTTGCCCTGACGCTACCTTGTGGGAGGACTCTCATGACTTCGAAGGTCGCCTTGGCGGCCGCGAAGCCAAAGTCGAAAGAGTCGGCGCGGTCGTTCAAGCGATCGGCGCGCCCGGCAGATCGCAGTAAACGAACCAGTAACGGCGGCCACAGTCGGAGGTACATCGCCGGGGCCGCAGGCCCCGATTCAGCCCCCGCAACCACCAGGGCTTTCAAGCGGCGTCCGTGACGACCCGGCAGAGCAAGCCTCATCCATGAGGACTCCCCGCAGCGCAAGATTTCGTTGCTGCGCATTGGCCGCTACGCGGTGACCGCATGTCCGGCGCCGCCGCGATCAAGCGCGCACCAGTGGTCCAGGAACTCGGTGAGCCAGGTGCGGATCGCGAGGTCATAGACCGGTCGATCGATGAAGTGCTGATTGCGAGGTTTGGCGCCCGGCAGAGCGAGCCGCGCTGCGCCGCGCGTGATCCAGCGGCACATCATGGCATGGGTGACTTCAGCGTGAAACTGGATGCCGTAGGCTGCGCGGCCGTGGCGAAATGCCTGGACCTTGAAAATTTCGCCTTCGGCGAGCAGCGCGCTGCCGCATGGGAGGTCGAACCCCTCCCGGTGCCATTGATACACGACCTCGGGCCAGGCCTCCACCACCGATCGCCCGGCGGGCGTGATGCGTATCGGATAATAGCCGACCTCGGCCTTGCCCTCAGGGTGGAAGCCGACCCTTGCGCCCAGGTGCCGCGCCAGCATCTGGGCGCCGAGGCAAATCCCAAGAAAGGGCTTGTTTTCGCGGAGCGGAACCTTGATCCATTCGATCTCGGCGCGAATGAAGTCGTCCGGATCGTTGACGCTCATCGGCCCGCCGAAGATGACTGCGCCCGCATGCGCCGCCAATGTGTCCGGGAGCGGATCGCCGCAGCGGGGGCGACGAATGTCCAATGGAACGCCGCGGGACTGGAAATAGTGACCGACGCGGCCGGGCGTCGACTGCTCTTGATGCAGCACGATCAGAACGGGCAGTGTCATCGGCGGATTTTGGCGGTCCGGAATGCTTTAAGGATTGCGCGCCCTCGACAAAATCAAACTGTCGGGGAGAGCGAATGGCAAGCGGCTTATGCGCACGGCACCTATGGCGAGGACGCGGACTTGTGTCGGTTGAATTGTGAGCGCGCAACCTGGCGAAGCAGAAAGCCTCTGGGCAGAATCCGCGGCAGGAAAGTCACGAATTTGTTCGCAACACCCGGTATCATCACCCTTTGTCCCTGCATCAGGGCGGCGTATCCGGCCGCAGCAATGTCCGCCGGCTGAGTATGCAACAACTTCCATCCCGGCATCTTTTTCATGCCGGCCCGCGCCTGGAATTCAGTCGGCACTACGCCGGGGCACACGGCGGTCACGCGGATTCCCTGGGCCGACAGTTCCTGGTGCAATGACTCGCTGAAGGACAACACGAACGCTTTGGAAGCGTAGTAGACCGCCATGCCGGGGCCGGGCAGGAAGCTCGCGACCGATCCTACATTGAGAATGCCGCCGCGGTGGCGACCGAGACTGTCGATGAAGGCCAGCGACAACTCCGTTAAAACCCGAACATTAAGCTCGATGATGGCGAGCTGCTCTGCAGGTTCGAGTTCGGCCGCCGCCCCGAGCAAACCGAAGCCGGCATTGTTGACCACATATTGGGGCTCAACGCCCAGCGCATCGAGTTCGGCCGCGATCTGCTTCGATACGCCATTGCAGCAAAGATCGACCGCCAGCACGTGCGGCCGCGGCTGGCCTGCGGCGGCTATCTGATCAGCAAGTTCATGGAGTCGTCGTTCCCGCCGGGCCACCAAGACCACGCAATGACCGTGTTGCGCAAATACGCGCGCAAATTCCGCACCGATGCCCGCCGACGCCCCGGTAATCAGCGCCACTGGCCGCCGCATTGGCGCGGCCCCGCTCATGTTTCCTCCTTATTCGAATCGGCGGCGCCCACGACCTGCCGGCGCAGCGCAATGCGCTCGCGCGGCGACACGGCAAGCAACTCGGCAACGCGCCACATCATATTGTCCTCAAATTCGCTGATGGCGCCATCTGCGAAAGCCATCTTCCATAACATTTCGACAATCCGTAAGCGGCCTTGTTCATCAAGGCTGCGCATGAGCAGGTGCGTGAAGTGATAAAAATCGACCGCCTCCCGATCGGCAGCCACGGCGGCCTCGATAAGTTCATCAGTCAGCGCGTCAGTCAAGGAGAACTGCGCCTTGAGAAGGGCGGCGAGCTTCCGCCGGGCTTCCTGGGTGAGATCGTGGTCAAGCGTCGCCACGTGGACCAGCAGCGCCGCGGCCGCCACCCGGTAGTCATCTGCATCGAAATGGCTGGAATGTTTGTCTCCGCCGCGCAATTCCGCGAACAGATGTCTGATTTCCTCAAGCATGGCGGTCCGACGCGGCTTCAGATGAGTGTCATCGCCCGGCTTGACCGGGCGATCCAGCAACCAGCGGAGCTGCTTTCGAAATACTATCAAAGCCGGTGGTTACTGGATGCCCCGCTTGAAGCGGGGCATGACAGGCTTTCGATTCACTCATTCCCCGCGGTCTCCTTAACCGGCGACCTTGCGGCGACCCTTGCCGGGCTCTGACGAGCGGCTCGGCGAGATCTGCCGCACGAACTGCGCCTCGCGGCGCTTTCATCAAGCAAAGCGGTGTTGTTTTCAACGTCAAGGTTGCTGCGCGATTTTACCCAAGCCGCGGCACGGATGAAATTCTCTTGCAAAATGAAAGACTAGTCCTGATTATTAAGAATTTGTAAGAAAGTTCGCCGCCGGCCCTTATGCGTCAGTGGCAGTTCGGAAATCAAACCGCAAATCAACGCCAAGGCGCCTTATCCGCCTCCAATCCTGACAACCGCCTCCACTGGGCTGACGATGGGAATGCCGGCGTGGATACCGAGAACGAGGAGATCCTTGTCACCGGTGACGATTAGGTCGGGCTTGGCTGCGGCAGCGAGAGCGAGCACCGCATCATCGTCCGGATCGCGGCTGACCGGCTCCCGCAGCGGCGGCGGGTCTACGATTTCCGCCAGCAACCGCACCTGCGCCAGCATCAGCTCTGGATCTGTGTTGGACCGGACAAGAATATCTTTGAACTTCGGACGGGCTGCGACTTCAGCTAACTCGGCGAGCAGCGCCGGGGAACTCACCAGCGTCAGCGCGCCCCGCCCGAACCCGCTCGATCAGCGTGTGCGGTTTTCGCCGTCGCCTCGGGCAGTTCGATTTGAATCTTCGTCATGGTGAACAGTCACTCTGCGTTCCGGGCGGGGTCTAGCCTCCTTGCTGATATGAACATGTGCCTATCCGACGCCAATGTCCAGCCGGCGCACCAGCAATTCTCATTTTGACCTATGGGGGTCTGGCGAGCGGTTTGTCGAAGGCGAGGGTGGCCATGAGCTGTTGCCAGGAGGGGAAGACGACGTAGACGGTGATGG
>JAJPKK010000251.1 GCA_021323775.1 Hyphomicrobiales bacterium | reverse complement strand
GTCAGGACGGATGGTGCCCTTGCCGAACAGGCGGTCATCGGTCGGCATCTCTTTCATCTTGGCGGCCACCGCTTTGCCGTCGGCGTCAGATTTGAGCGCCTCCACCGCTTTGAGATAATGCAGCACCGACGAATAAACCCCCGCCTGCACCATCGACGGAAACTTGCCGCGCCGCTCGACCTGCCAGCGCTTGGTCCAGGCCCGGTTGGCGTCGTTCATGTCCCAATACCAGGCTTCCGTCAGAACAAGGCCCTGGGCGGTCGGCAGGCCCAGCGCCGCCACGTCGGTGACGAACACCAGAAGGCCAGCGAGGCTCTGACCGCCCTTGACGATGCCGAACTCGGAGGCCTGCTTGATCGAATTGATGGTGTCGCCGCCCGCGTTGGCAAGGCCGATCACCTTGGCCCTCGACGCCTGCGCCTGCAGCAGGAATGAGGAAAAGTCATTGGTGTTGAGCGGCGCGCGGACCCGGCCGAGCACCTTGCCGCCATTGGCCTCGACGACCGCAGCGGTGTCGCGCTCAAGCGCATAGCCAAAGGCGTAGTCAGCGGTGAGGAAGAACCAGGTGTCGCCGCCGGTCTTCACCACGGCTTTGCCGGTGCCGTTGGCGAGCGCCCAGGTGTCGTAGGTCCAGTGGATCGTGTTGGCGTTGCATTTCGGGCCCGTGAGGTCCGATGCCGCAGCGCCCGATACCAGGAAAAGCTTGTTCTTCTGGCGGGCGATCTCGCTCACCGCGAGCGCGACGCCCGAATTGGGGACGTCGACGATGACATCGACCTTATCGACGTCGAACCAGGTGCTGGCGATGTTGGCGCCGACATCAGGCTTGTTCTGATGATCGCCGCTGACAATTTCAACCTTGATGCCTTTGGCGGCGGCGCCGAAATCCTCCACCGCGAGCTTCGCCGCCGCCACCGACCCGGCGCCGCCGATGTCGGCATAAAGGCTCGACATGTCGCTCAAGACGCCGATCTTGACGACGCCGTCGGTGTATTGCGCAAAGGCGGAACTGCTCGCGAGCAGCGCCGCCGTCGCGATCATGTTGCGTATCGTTTTCATCCTTTCCCTCCATGCCGGGCCGGCGGCCCTTCATATTTTTCCTGCGTCCATCATACGCGGCGTCATTCCGGGGCGCGGGCTTCAGCCCGCGAGCGCGGAATCCATAACCGCCGAGGTTATGGGTTCGGGAGTTCGCCGCCTTGCGGGGCGCCCCGGAATGATTGAACTCAGCATATGATCGGCTTCATCGCATCGGTACCCTAGTCGTACGCTAACAGCGCAGTCATTCACACGCCGAGATATTCGTGCAGCTTATCTCGGTTGGCGTCCAACTCCGTTTGGCCAAAGCCTTCGACCACGCAGCCATGCTCCATCACATAATAGCGATCCGCCACAGTCGCAGCGAAATGGAAGTTCTGCTCAACCAATACGATCGTAAAGCCCTGCTCCTTGAGGGCCCGGATGGTGCAGCCGATCTGCTGGATGATGACCGGCGCCAGACCCTCGGTCGGCTCGTCAAGCAATAGCAAGCGCGCGCCGGTCCGCAGGATGCGACCGATTGCCAGCATCTGCTGCTCGCCGCCGGACAGCTTGGCGCCCTGGCTGCGCAGCCGTTCCCTGAGGTTAGGAAACAGCTCAAAAATCCGCTCCCGTGTCAGACCGCCTGCCTGGACGACCGGCGGCAGCTCGAGATTTTCCTCGACACTAAGGCTTGCGAAGATGCCGCGCTCCTCCGGACAGATCGCAATGCCCGTGCGGGCGATAACGTTCGATGCAAGGCCGATGAGTTCGCGGTCGCGAAATTTGACCGATCCGCTGCGCTTGGCGACCATCCCCATGATGGACTTGAGTGTCGTGCTCTTGCCTGCGCCGTTGCGGCCGACCAGCGTGACCACCTCGCCGGCGTCAACCTTAAAGCTCACGCCATGAAGCACGTGGGACTCGCCATACCAGGCCTCAAGGTTGCTTACCGTGAGGAGGGGGCTAGCCATGCCCCACTCCCAGGTAGGCCTCGCGCACGTCCGGATTGGCGGAGACCTCGCGGTAGTCGCCCTCGGCCAGTATGCGTCCCCGCGTAAGCACGGTAATGCGGTCGGATAGCGTTGCCACAACGCTCAGATTGTGTTCCACCATCAGAACCGTGCGGTTCGCCGCGGCAGCTTTGATGAGCGGCGCGATGCGATCGATGTCATCGCGCCCCATGCCGGCGGTCGGCTCATCGAGCAGCAGCATTTCGGGATCGAGCGCCAGCGTGGTGGCGAGCTCCAGCGCTCGCTTGCGGCCATATGGCAGCTCGATTGCGACGGTACTCGAATCGGCGGCGAGACCGACATCAGCGATCAGGCCCATTGCGCGGTCGTTGAGATCGTCGAGCATCCGGCTCGACCGCCAGAAGTCGAAGGAGCCGCCGCGCTTGCGCTGCAGCGCGATGCGCACATTCTCCAGCACCGTGAGATGGGGAAACACCGCCGAGATCTGGAACGAGCGCACGAGCCCGAGCCGCGCCACGTCGGCCGGCGCCAGGGCAGTGATGTCTTCGCCCTTGTAGAGGATGCGCCCGCGCGTGGGCCTGAGAAACTTCGTGAGCAGATTGAAGCACGTGGTCTTGCCGGCGCCGTTCGGGCCGATCAAGGCATGCACAGCGCCGCGCGCCACCCTAAGATTGACGCCGCTTACCGCCACGAAGCCGGCGAAATCCTTGGTCAGGTCCTCGGTCTCGAGGATGGTCTCCGCGCTCATCGGCTCAGCGTTCCCTTGGCCCTCCCCCGCCCTTAGCTCCCCGGTTTCGCTGGGAAGGCAGGGGTCGGCGCCGATCCCCTCGGCTCCCGTGTCAAGAATACCCAATCGGTATCATCGCCCCGCAGCGCTCACAAGGACAGCGCGGCGTTCTTCGGCCAATGGCTTACGTCCGCAGATCCGCAAACCTTACCGGCGCCTGTCCGGAACATTAATTGTTCGGGACGGTTGGCATGTGTCCCCCGCTTTGGAAGGAAAATCAAAATGCTGCTCCAATCGCAGAGATTGCGGTCGATCGCCGCACGAGCGTCGCCCAGTCGCGCAAGCTGACCACCTATGAATAGCGGTGCTTCCGCTGTGAAGCCGGAGCGTCTCGCCCATTTTTGTTCGTACCAAATAGGGTGGCGAAACGCCTGCGCTTCGAGAAACTCAGCGAGGGCGCCAGCGCAAAACCGGAAAATAGAAGGAGGGCATCGTGAACACCCATGCCGATTCGCCCCAAGACGCTTCAAACCATCTTCACCCGCGGATTCACATGGCCGCCGCAGGGCTGTTGGTCTGGTTTGTGATCGCAGCGTGGCTGCTGTTCGGTGGCGCCGGCTATATCGAGCTCGCTCTGACCATGGTGAGCGTGCTTGTATTCATGGCCATCGCCATACCGCTCGCGCTATGGCGTACGAATCAGACGGCGCAGCGGGCCGGCGGTTCAACGCACGCAACCGAACAGACATCCGAAACCTTGGATAAATGGCTGCGCGGCAGATTTGCGACCTGGACGAATCAGGAAAGAGCTTCGACAGCGGCGATTGAGATCCTCTTGCCCCTCGCGGCTGTCGCGTTCGGCATCACGGCGTTGGGTGTCGTGTTCGATTGGGCGCGCGCGGGAGCGGGCGGCTAGAGCGCGCTCGGCCGCATCGAAGCGTCTTGCGCAGAGCATGTAAGGCAATTTCGGACCCTGTAGTGAGGGATGCGAGACGGCGCGTGGCCGAGGCCAGCGGAAGCAGCACACGTCACTTCGCTCAAGATCGGTCTTTGGGACCGGTCAGGATCATGCCGCGCCATAAACCTCGCGGGCAACGAGTTCCAGCCCGGGCGGGTCAAGCTTAATCGCGCCCTCGCGCACGATATGCGTGAGGATCGTATCCTGATTCCCTCGCGTGGTGAATGATCGACGGCTGGTCCGGATCGGCGATCAAATAATGCGATGCTGGGCACGCGGAAATAGCCGGCAAGTTTGAAAGAGGCGTCGATGCGGCGCGCCGAAGGCGACAGGACCTCCGCCACGATGATGGGGTTCGGCATTTCGAGAGCGGAGGCGGGAGTTCGAGTCGGCAGTAAGCCAATGCGTCAGGCTCGCGGGCGGTGGAGTCATCGATGCGCACGGTCATTCCGTCCGGCAGCATATTACAGGGGAGACCAACTCGCCTGATCACAGTAATGCAGCTTGTACGCCGAATTTGATCTGGGCGTGCCCCGCTCGCTCCGGCGTACCCCGGTCTCGCCACCCCTTCGTCCCCGCCACCCCTTCAGTTCGTCGTTCGTCCCCAACCCATGCCGCCCCGACAGCGCGCGGCACAGCGCCTCGATGCTGTCCAGATTGTGCACCGGACGAAACTCGTCCACGTGGGGCAGCATCGCCTGCACGCCGCGGGCCTTGGCCTCGAACCCTTCGAAGCGCAGCAGCGGGTTAAGCCAGATCAAGCGGCGGCAGGAGCGATGCAGGCGGTCAATCTCAAAGGCAAGCGCCCCCGCCCTTCCCTCCGCCGCTTGCGGGGGAGGGTTAGGGAGGGGGCGCGGGGGAGGGTCGGGCGAGGAGTCGCGCTCCAGCCCGTCGGTGATCAGGAGCACGATGGCGCCGCCGCCGAGCACGCGGCGGGCCCACTGCTTGTTGAAGGCGGCGAGCGAAGACGCGATGCGCGTGCCCCCCGACCAGTCGGCAACGCTCGCCGAGCAGGCGGCAAGCGCCTCGTCCGGGTCCTTGGCTTTGAGGGCGCGCGTCACGTTTGTGAGCCGCGTGCCGAACAGGAAGGAGTGGACGCGCTTTCTGGCGTCCGTCACCGCATGAAGGAAGTGCAGGAACAGCCGTGTGTACTCGCCCATGGAGCCGGAAATGTCGAGCAGCGCCACGATCGGCGGCTGTCGCGTCTGGGGCCCGCGATATTTCAGGTCGATCAGCGCGCCGCCTGCCTTCATGCTGGCGCGCAGGGTGCGGCGCATGTCGACGAGATGTCCGCGGCGATCCGGCGCGAGGCGGCGCACCTGGACTGCCTCAAGCGAGAGCGCCATGCGCCTGATGGCGTCCTTGGCGCGCGCGATTTCGGCTGCCGTCATCTGGGCGAAATCCTTGCGCTGGAGCACTTCGCGGTCAGACACCGTGAAGCGGCGGTCGATCTCGATCAGATGCTCCTGCTCCGGCAGCTTGTCCTTGAGGGGAGCGAACAGCGCGTCCTGAACGCGCGTCGAGCCGGCTTCGGGCCTTTGCGCGGGGCCGGGCGCCGGCTGCAGCATCATCGCTGCCATCTTTTCGAAGTAGCCGCGCTTGCGAAAGAAGAGACGGAACGCCTGGTCGAACAAGACGGAGTGCTCGTGCTTTTTCACGAACACCGCGTGGAGCGTCCAATAGAAATCCTGCCGCTCGCCGAGGCCCGCAGCTTTGACGGCTTCAAGCGCGTCGATCACGGCGCCGGGTCCGAGCGGAATGCCTGCCGCGCGCAGCGCACGGGCGAAATACAGGATGTTCTCGGCGAGGCGGCCGGCTACCCCTTCACCTCGTCCGCTCGCCGGTGAGAGCTTGCCCCCGGGTTGATCGGGGGCCGACGCGCGCAGCGCGTCGGGAGGGGGACGCTGCGATGTCACCAGAAACCTCGTCAATTGCCTCGCGGCTGCGGCCCCCGTGCCTACCCGCCCCGCAAGAGGGGAGGGTAAAAGGTTACTCCGCGGCCCGCAGCTCCGCGCGCAGACCTTCAACCAGCTCCTTGGCTCTGGAGCCCTCGATGCGCGCAATATCGTCCTGATATTTGAGCAATACGCCGAGCGTATCCGATACGGTAGCCGGATCGAGCGCGACCGCGTCAAGCTCGGTGAGCGCACCCGCCCAATCGAGCGTCTCGGCAACGCCCGGCGATTTGAACAAATCCTCACGGCGCAGCGCCTGCACGAAATGCACGATCTCCTCCGACAGGCGCTTGGCGATGCCCGGCACCTTGGCGCGCACGATGGCAAGCTCCCGCTCGGCCGTCGGATAGCCGACCCAATGATAAAGGCACCGGCGCTTGAGCGCGTCATGAATCTCGCGGGTCCGGTTCGATGTCACGACCACGATCGGCGGGTGGGCGGCCTTGACGGTGCCGAGCTCCGGGATGGTCACCTGGAAATCCGCGAGGACTTCCAGAAGGAACGCTTCGAAAGCCTCGTCGGTGCGGTCAAGCTCATCGATAAGCAGCACCGGTGCGCCCGCGGTGTCGGGCTCCAGCGCCTGCAGGAGCGGCCGCTTGATCAGGAAGTTTTCCGAGAACACGTCATGGGAGAGCCGCTCGCGGTCAGCCGCGCCTTCGGCCTCGGCGAGCCTGATGGCGATCATCTGGGCGGCGTAATTCCACTCATAGACCGCGCCCGCAACGTCGAGCCCCTCGTAGCATTGCAGCCGGATCAGCCGGCGGCTCAGCGTGGCGGACAGAACCTTGGCGATCTCGGTCTTGCCGACGCCCGCCTCGCCTTCGAGGAAGAGGGGCCGCCCCATGCGCAGCGCCAGAAACAGCACGGTGGCGAGCGAACGGTCGGCGAGATAGTGAGCGGAAGCGAGAAGCGCGAGCGTTTCGTCAATCGATTTGGGCAGAGCGGTCACGAACAAGCCTTTCCGCATGGGATATAAGGCCGATCGCGGCGGCCGTCCACCCTCGCGCATCGCAACCAGCAATTCTCATTTTGACCTATGGGGGTCTGGCGAGCGGTTTGTCGAAGGCGAGGGTGGCCATGAGCTGTTGCCAGGAGGGGAAGACGACGTAGACGGTGATGG
>JAJPKK010000246.1 GCA_021323775.1 Hyphomicrobiales bacterium | reverse complement strand
GGCGAATCGCTCTTGCTCTCCCGCATGGAGAGCGTGAATCATCTCGCCGCAGTCGGCTCAACATCGCAGACCCGAGTCACAACGCCGCAGGGGGGTGAGTAGTTACGGTCCCGTGGCCCTTCATGCTTATCGCTGCATACCAAGTGCAAGCATCCGCGGCGGCGACGGGCTACAGCGGATTTCATGGAGTCGATCCTTTGGTCGTCATGCGCGGGCATCCGCGCATTCATCAGCTTCGATGAGGCTACGCGAAGCCGGTGGACCCGCAGGTCAAGCCCCGGGCGACGGCCGCGGATGCGCGAACCCCGGCTCAAATCCGCCGGAAACCGCTGTGGTCTCTCCGGACAATGTCACTGGAATGCAACTTCGGCAAAGCTTCGCAGCTTACGCGAATGCAAGCGCTCCGATGCCTGGGATTTGAGCTTCTCCAGCGCCTTCAGGCCGATTTCGAGATGTTGGCCGACGCGCTGCCGGTAGAACTCGCTGGCCATGGCGGCGAGCTTGATTTCTCCATGAAGCGGCTTGTCCGACACGCAGAGCAGCGTCCCGTAGGGCACGCGGAAGCGGAAGCCGTTAGCAGCGATCGCTGCGGACTCCATGTCGAGCGCGACGGCTCGCGACTGCGACAAGCGTCGAATGATGGCGGGGTCGCCAATCTCCCAATTGCGATTGTCCACGCTTGCGACCGTTCCAGTGCGCATCACGCGCTTTAGTTCGAAGCCTCCGAGCCCGGTCACCTCGCTGACCGCTTGCTCAAGCGCGACCTGCATCTCGGCCAAGGCCGGTATCGGCGCCCACAGCGGCAATTCCTGGTCGAGCACATGATCCTCGCGCACATAACCGTGAGCGAGCACGTAATCGCCGAGCTTCTGCGTGCTCCGCAGGCCGGCGCAGTGCCCGAGCATCAACCAGGCGTGCGGCCTCAGCACTGCAACATGGTCGGTGATGGTGCGGGCGTTGGACGGACCGGTGCCGATGTTGATCAGCGTGATTCCGCGACACCGGGGTTCCACGAGATGAAAGGCCGGCATCTGCGGCATCCGCTGCGGGCAAACCCCGATCTTGCCTCCGCCAAGACGCACATTGCGGGTGATCACATTGCCGGGCGCGACAAAAGCTTCGAAGCGGGCTTCGCCCGACCCGATGCGCTCGTGGCACAACTGCGCGAAGGCGTCGACATAGAACTGATAATTCGTGAAGATCACGAAATTCTGGAAGTGCTCCGGATCGGAGCCGGTATAGTGATAAAGCCGGTGCAGCGAGTAATCGACGCGCGCGGCGCGGAACAAAGCGAGCGGCTCCGGTGACCCAGGCGGCGCCTGCAGCGTGCCGTTGGCGATCGCGTCATCCATGGCGGCAAGATCTGGCGTGTCAAACACATCGCGCAGCGGCTGGTCAGGCATCGACTTTCCGTTGCCGGAGCTGGCGGCTTCGATATTGACATCGCGGCGATAGGAGAAATGAACCGGAATGGGCTCGGCCGATTCGCCAATTTCGACCGGAACGCTGTGGTTTTCGATCAGCAGCCTGATCTGCTCCGTAAGATAGGCGCGGAAAAGGTCGGGCCGCGTCACGGTGGTCTCATGCACGCCCGGTCGCGCAACGAAGCCGTAGGAGAGACGCGAATCGAGCCGCGCATAGGACGAAGTCATGATGCGCACAAACGGATAGGTGGCCCGCACGCGCGTCGCGAGCGCTCCTCCATTGGCATACGCCTCAAAGCGTTCGCGCAGGAAGCAGGTGTTGCGTTCGTAAATCTCCTCAAGGCGAGCGACCGCCGCGGCGGCATCGGTGAAGGCCTCGGTTGCGATGCGCGGCGGGGTTTGAACGCTCGTTATCGGGTGCATGTCGTCTCAGTTCGGCTGTTTAGAAGCGAAAAGTGCGTCGGGCCGGCATTCATAGGAGCGCCGCGACATATAGGAATGAAAAGGCCCCGCCGCCAACAGGCCATAACGCGCCATTGCGCCGACGCGACGTCTCATCGCCGCAGCGCCGGCGATCGCGAACGGCGGGCGCGGACTGAGGCGGCGCATGTCGCCGAGCGACAGTGGAACGATAACTTGGGAATCGTCGTTAGGCATGCGCAAAGTTCCGTATTTCAGCGTGCGCTCAGGGAAGGTTCCTCGTATTTTTCCTTGAGGCCGTATGTAGAGTTTCCCATGGCACTTACCAACGCCGAAAAGCAAAGACGCTGGCGCGAAAGGCGCAAGGCCCTGGCAAAGCAAGCGCAGGAACATCAGGCCGCCAAGGTCACTTCGTTACGCAACGATGGCGATGACAGCCAAAAGATCCAGCAAGCATACGAGGCAACCGAGCACGCCCGCGCGCATTGGGTCAGACACTTGCTTGATTTAGTCGAAGCCTATGCGGACGCACGAAAGAAGTTTGCATCCGACAAAGACTTTGCTCATTGGCTCGTCAGAAATGAAGTTGATCACTTCGGTTCGCCCGATTGGCTGGCGCTTATCAATATGGCGAGCGATCCGGAGCGCACGAAGATCATACTTTCCGAACTCAAGGGCATGTCACCCTCCGGCATCTGGGCGGAGATGGAGGCGCGCAGGCTGGTTACGCGACAATAGGGCCCCTGATGCGTAACCTCGACCGATCCGGATATGACTTTTGCGCCTAGGAGGAAACTGACCCGGTAGGACCGCGCCACGGGTAGCAGAAGTTTCATGCGCTGCAGGTCGGGCCAGGCCCGGTGGAAAACTCTTTTGAATCTTGAGCAGGTGAAGAGGCTGGCGGACGGACGAGAGAAAGTGTCGCCAGACCCTGGGCTTCTGCCTGGCCGCAATG
>JAJPKK010000207.1 GCA_021323775.1 Hyphomicrobiales bacterium | reverse complement strand
CTTAGTTCGTCACCACCACCGGCGTGTAGTAGCCGACACGGCTGTACAGGTCGGTAATGTCTTCATTGTACATGCGAATGCAGCCATGCGATACAAAGCCGCCGATCGATTCCGGGCGGTTGGTGCCATGGATCGCGTATTCGCCGCCCGACAAGGTCAGGGCGGCGACCCCCATCGGATTATGCGGCGATCCTCCCGGAATCACCGCCGGCAGGTCCGGGTTCTCGCGGCGGATATCCGCCGGCGGCGCCCAGGCAGGATTGACGTATTTGCCGTTCACGAAGGCAGTGCCCGACCATTGCATTCCAGCCCGGCCCACGCCGACCGGATAGCGCAGCGCTTTTCCGCCGCCAAGGTAATAGTAGAGCCGCCGCTCATGGGTGCGGATCACAATCGTGCCCGGCGCGTAGCCGCTCGCTGCCACGGTCTCGCGAGCGGCCGCGGGCGCAACCGCGAGAGAAGAACGGACCAGCAGAATTGTCGCGAGCGAGCCCGCGATTGCCATCAGCGCCTTAACTTGCGTCATGCACCGCACCGCCAAATGCCTGTAAGAGCCGGGTCTCTTAACGTCGCAACGACATCTTGGTTCGGTGGCATCAGACCTCTCTCGCCTCGCGCGAGATCTCACAAGGGGTCCATCAAGTGGAACCGGTCTTTACGTTGCCGCCCCTCTCCGGTTCTGCCGATTGTTGACAAGGTCGTCGACAACGGCCGGCTCCGCCAGCGTCGAGGTGTCGCCAAGATCCTCGAACTGGTCCTCCGCGATCTTGCGCAGAATGCGGCGCATGATCTTGCCGGACCTCGTCTTCGGCAGGCCGGGCGAGAACTGGATCAGGTCGGGCGACGCGATCGGGCCGATCTCCTTGCGCACCCAGGCGATCAACTCACTCCGCAGATCCTCGGAGGGTTGCTCCCCGGCCATGAGCGTCACGTAGGCATAAATGCCCTGGCCCTTGATATTGTGTGGATAGCCCACCACGGCGGCCTCGGAGACCTTCGGGTGGGCGACGAGGGCCGACTCGACCTCCGCCGTCCCGAGCCGATGACCGGCCACGTTGATGACATCATCGACTCGGCCGGTGATCCAGTAGTAGCCGTCGGCATCGCGCCGGCAGCCGTCGCCGGTGAAATATTTGCCCGGATACTGCGTGAAGTAGGTCTGCACGAAGCGGTCATGGTCGCCGTAGACCGTACGCATCATTCCGGGCCAGGCATCCGCGATGCACAGATTTCCAGTGGCGACGCCCTGCTGCACCCTGCCCTCGGAGTCAACGATTTCCGGCTGAACGCCAAAAAACGGCCGGGTGGCCGAGCCGGGCTTAAGGGGGATAGCGCCCGGCAGCGGCGTGATCAGAATGCCGCCGGTTTCGGTCTGCCACCATGTATCAACGATGGGGCAGCGGCGCTCCCCGACGACGCGGTGGTACCATTCCCAGGCCTCCGGATTGATCGGCTCTCCGACGGTGCCGAGCAGCCGCAGGCTCGCGCGCGACGTCTTCTTGACCGGCGCGTCGCCGCCCTGCATCAGAGCGCGGATCGCGGTCGGCGCCGTGTAAAAGATATTGACCCTGTGCTTGTCGACGACCTCCCAGAACCGGGAGGTGGTCGGATAGTTCGGCACGCCCTCGAACATCACGGTGACGGCGCCGTTCGCCAGCGGCCCATAGACGATGTAACTGTGCCCCGTCACCCAGCCCACGTCAGCGGTGCACCAGTAGACATCGCCGTCGTGATAATCGAAGACGTATTTATGGGTCATCGCAACGTACACCAGATAGCCGCCGGTGGTGTGCAGCACGCCTTTTGGTCTGCCCGTGGAACCTGAGGTATAGAGGATGAAAAGCGGGTCCTCGGCATTCATCGGCTCGCAGGGGCAATCGGCCGCCGCCGTCCTGGCGACCTCGTCGTAGTAGACATCGCGACCTGCCTTCATGTTCACGCCGGCGCCCGTGCGGCGCACCACGATCATTGTGGCGACGCCGCCGGCGCGGTCGGCAGCCGCGTCGGCGTTTGCCTTGAGCGGAATCTTGCGGCCGCCGCGCACGCCTTCGTCGGCCGTGATCACGAGAGCGGATTTCGCGTCCTCAATGCGCCCGGCCAGCGAATCCGGCGAAAAGCCGCCGAACACGACCGAGTGAATCGCTCCGATGCGTGCGCAGGCCAGCATCGCGTAGGCGGTCTCCGGAATCATCGGCAGATAGATCGTAACGCGGTCACCCTTCTTGACGCCATGCGCCTTGAGCACGTTGGCGAAACGGCTGACTTCCGCGTGAAGCTCGCGGTAGGTGATCTTGCGGTCATCCTTTGGATCGTCGCCCTCCCAGATGATCGCGACCTGATCGCCGCGCGCCGCGAGATGGCGGTCCACGCAGTTGTGCGCCACGTTGGTGACGCCGTCCTCGAACCATTTGATCGACACATGGTGGGGGTCAAACGACGCGTTCTTGACCTTGGTGAACGGCTTGAACCAGTCGATGCGCTTGCCTTCCGCGGCCCAGAAGCCGGCCGGATCCTTGATCGAACGCTCGTACATGGCGACATATCTGGCCTCGTCGATGTAGGCGCGCTTCTTCCATTCGGCGGGAACTTCGTAGACCTGCTCGCTCATGCTTCCACTCCTCGACAACGCGATCTTGTGCATCGCGCCTTTCAGTCGTTTCCTAATTAACATTATGCGCCGCAGCTTCCGGGCGTCACAAGGCATCGAATGTCACACTTTGGTTGAGGTTGATACATACACCGGCCGCAAGGGTCTACCGAGAAGGCTGTTTTCTTATTTCGACCGCGCACCGGCTTCGCTGTTATCGACCCGCAAGGAGCGACCGACCATGTCAAGACGACTGAAACCTGCGACTTTTTTTGCGCTGGCATTTGTCGCCGCGCTCGCCGTCAGCCCGCTCGCCGCCCAGCCGGCGACTGGCAACCAAACGGAAGTCCGTTTCACTCATCAGGGCCTGGTTCCCGCATTCGAGTGTTTCGATGCCTGTTCGAGCGCATGGGGCTTTCTTGTCAACGACAGTCTGCGGAGCCTGATTACCGCAGGCAAAGGAAAGCCCCTTGAGAAGAGCGGAGAGCAGCGATGACCAGGCACATAATCGGGACTCGTGAAGAGTGGCTCGCAGCACGGCTCGATCTGCTCCAGGCGGAGAAGGAACTCACGCGGCGCAGCGACGAGCTGGCGCGGCGGCGGCAGGAGCTGCCGTGGGTTCAAGTCGATAAGGAGTACCGATTCGAGACCGACGAAGGCAGCGCCTCACTGGCAGACCTCTTCCGAGGGCGCTCGCAGCTCCTCGTCTATCACTTCATGTTCGGGCCTGACTATAGGGCGGGGTGTCCCTCCTGCTCGGCAATCGCGGACGGCTTCAACGGCTTCGTGGTTCACCTGGCCAACCATGACGTGATGCTATGGGCGGTGTCGCAGGCGCCGCTCGCAAAGCTACAGGCGTTCAAGCGCCGCATGGGGTGGACGTTTCCCTGGGCTTCCTCCCGCGGCAGCGACTTCAACTTCGACTTCAACGTCTCGATTACCGAGGATCAACAGCGCCGGGGTGGCTTCGAATACAACTACCGGCCCGGGGCGGCGTTGCCGTCGCGCGCCGACCAAGGGCCGGGCGCCAAGGCCGCTGCGATGACCGGAACCGACGCGGCCACCTTCATGCGTCAGAGGCCGGGGATGAGCGCGTTCGCGCTCGATGACGGCGTCGTCTACCACACCTACTCCACCTATGCGCGCGGATTGGACGGGCTCTGGGGCATGTACCAGTGGCTCGACCGCGCTCCCAAGGGGCGCAACGAGACGGGCTTCTGGTGGCGCCACCACGACATGTACGACAAGCGGTGAGCGGAGCCGCGGGTGTCGTCGGTGCAGCCGGAGAACCCGCGATCTCCAAATCAACCGCCTGACCCGGCTGCTCGGCCAGAGTTGATCATGCCCACGCGACGAGCATCTCAACAAACGGGAGGTTAACTATGCGGAATCAGGTCGTTTCGCACGAGGAATGGCTGAAGGCGCGCGTTGAACTGCCCGGAAGCGGCAATACCGCTGCCCTGGGCGCGGGCCGCTGGCTATCCCTCGCGGCCGCGCCGACCTTCGCAATCATGGCGCTGCTTACGGGTCTCGGGGGCGGCCCGCCAGATATGTTCTGCTCAGCCGGGCAAGATGCGTCGCCGCTGACCGGAATGGCGCCGATGTACTTGCTGATGAGCGCCTTCCATTCGGCCACTTGGCTGAAGCTGATCTCCAGCCGGCGAAGCCGCGTACACCGGTTCTGATCCGACGTTCGCCAAATCGAATGCCCGGCACACTAATCAAGCGGCTCGATCTTAATCAAGCGGCTCGATCTTGATAATGGCGGCGTGGTGGTTATTGCCGGCCCAGAAGGTCACCGGCGTGGTCGAATTGTCGATGAAGATTCGGCGAATGTTGGTCTGGCGGGGCAACAGATACTCGATTGACTTGCCGGTCTGCGGGTCGAACCGCAACACCCGGTCATCCGACATCGAGCCGCTCCACAATTCGCCGTTCCGATCCAGATAGACGTCATAGGGATAACTGTGCGGCGTCGGCGCGTCCCATTCCTTGATGCTTTCGCGCTCGATGTCGAACATCGCGAGCTTGTTCGCGGCGAACTCCGCAAACCACAGCCGCCCTTTGTCGTCCAGCATGGTGCGGCGCGGGCGCGAATGAGATGTCGGCGTGGGATAGATGGTGGCCCGGAAGGTCTTGGCGTCGACGCGCCCCACGCTCTCGTCGCCGAAATCCATGAAATAGAGGTCGTTGTTCTTGTCGGCTGCCATTCCGTAGGGCGAATGCTGGCGATTGGCGCCGATCGGCATGCCCTCGAAGGGATCGACACGCTCATAGGCCCCGCTCGCCACGTCGAGCCGGAGAATGGAATGCGTGTTGACGTCGTTGGTCCACACCTTGCCGTCCACATGGGATTCACGCGGCATCACCATGGACTGCTGGGCAGTGTCGGAATCGAGTTCGGGCGGCAGCGGATAATGGCGGAACGTCCTGGTGCGGGTGTCGAACTTCATGACCCCGCCCTGGAACATCATGGCAAGCCACCAGTTGCCGTCATGGTCAGGCTCGAGCGCAAGCGCGCCGGCCGGAAAATTCGGTTTCGGCAGCTTGTACGCGAATTCCGTGTGGGCTCCAGTACGCGGATCGAGCCGCCCCAGATAGGGCTCGACGAAATTCGAATACCAGACGAAACCCTCGGCATCGGTGCGCACATCGTGGGGCGCGATCGTGCTGCGGGGCATGTCGTATTCGGTGATGATAACGCGCGTCGCTGCGCCCGTCGGACGGGGCAGGGTCTTGAGCGCGTAGTCCCAGCGGTCCCGTTTGCTCAGATTGACCGTCGCCAGATATTCGCCGACCCGCCGCGCGCGATCGTCTGGCACTTCGCGTTCGGCGATCCGCGCCTGCACCTTCTGCATGGTGGAGTTGTTGGCGTAGTTCGCCATGCGCTTGAGCACGCCGACGAACTCCTCGGCCGTGAACTTCGAGCGCACCACGCGCTCAAGCGTATGGCAGCTCATGCACTCGATCAGCGGGCGCTTTTGTTCGGAGCCGCCCGGCATGCTGATCAGCCATTCGGTCGAGGTGAGCTGGGAGGAGATGTCGTCGACCTTGCGCAGCGCGAGATCAGCCGTCACGGCGCGCTTCGCGGCAACATCGACGGCGGCCGGCCCTTCAAGCTCGTAGCCGATTGCCCGAATGCGCAACGTGTATTTTCCCGGCGATAGGCGATCGGCCGGGAAGCTGTAGAGGCCGGCTTGATTGGTGACGACCGTCACGGTGATCGGCGATCCCGCCCTCTGCGCGCTGACCAGCACCCCCTCCATGGCGCCTTCTTGAGGGGACGTCACGCGGCCGGTCAGCGCCACGTTGGGCGAATCCGACGGCAGCTCGGCGAAAGCCGGGTTGACCGGAAGCAGCACGCCCAGCAGGCTGCTCAGAAAAATTCCGGCGAGAGCAGTGGAGCGGATCACGCTCATGTTGAGCCATCCTTGCGGAGTCATGGCCGGGCTTGTCCAGGCTTGTCCGGGCCGACGTCTGCGCCTTCGCCGCCGCCCCCTGCAAGCGGTGGAAGGTAAGGGAGGGCTGGAACAAAGACGTTGCCGCCGGCGGCACTCCCCGGATCAAGTCCAGGGGCGAGCGCGACGACGGCGAGGGGAACAGGTCTCATCCGAATGCACCCTGTACGGGGCACCGCGGATAGCCAACTGAGCGCGATGCCAACCGCCGACTATGGTTTGACCATCAAGCAATCGACCTCGATCGACGTCGCTGCATCGCCGCCCGGCGGTTGGCGCCGCACGGTTCGCTGCAGCTTGAGGCCGTCCTTGCTGCACGAGATCACGACGTCTTTCGGATCGATGTCCTTGCTGAAACCGGAAAATTTGAAATGGCCCTGATCGTCGGTGCGAGTCACGAGGCTGGCATTGCGGTTCTTGATTTCGGCGCTAACCTTGGCGTCAGCGACGCCGCCGCCGCGGTCCAGATCCCTGGCAAATCCAAAAAATGAAACGCCCGCGTTCGATTGATCTTCGTCGTCTTCGTCCAAGGAAGCGCCTCCGGCCCATGCCATTCCGGCAAACGCGAGAGGGAGCGACAGCGCAAGTCCTAAGAGAAGAGATGCACGTTGGGATTTTGTCATGGTTTCCGCCCGCTTATCGGCCCGTTGGTGTGGCAATTGCTAATTTTTATCAGTCTAGCGCATAAAGCCGCTCGTGAGAAGGACAACATCAAGCCGGCCCGGGCGCCTCATCGCGCGAGCGCTGGCCCGCCGCAGGCAATTGAATAGTCACAGATATCTGGCGAATCGCACCGGCAGTTGGGGCGGATTTGCCAAGGCTGGGGGCTCGTTCAAACAAGCTCAGAGGCGCGACAGGCCAATGACCGCCGGACGGGCCGCTCGCAGGCGCCTTTGCCCAAGCGACAATCCGGTGGGTCCGTTACTCAAAACCCTGTACCGGCGGCGAGTCCCATGTGGTCCGCGGCCCCGATGCCGGCCTGCCGGGAGCTGCCGAAGCAGTCTCGGCGGCAGCCTCCTTTGACGCGGCGCTATTAGCCCGTGCTGCGGCGGGACGCTGCGCACTCCTCGCAGCGTTGCGTGAATCCGTTCGCTTTAGTCCCCACGAACGGCTGATAGCCGGCCCCGCGGTGTAGCCCACGATGAGGCCGGCGACGGCGCCCACGGGTCCCAGCACGATCGCACCGGATAATCCGCCGAGCGCCGCATCTCCCGCGCGCTCTTGGGCGAGCGCCGCCGACGGCGCCAAAGATATCGCCATCGCTGCGGCGGCAAGAAAGTCCTTCATGACGGGCTCCCTCGTGGTCGCACGATCTGATTCTCGCATCGGATGCGTGACGTAGCGTGGCGCAGCCGGCGCGGCTTGTCTAGCCGCTTCTCTTGATCGAATTTAGGCGGCTGGCACGTAATCGACGGCTGGCTGCCTCCTGAGGTGCGAGTAAGCAAGTTCAGCAACGCGGCGGAGTAACCAGTTCAGGATGTTGATTTTGTGACGCGCGCAGGCGCGATTCCAGCGCCAAACACGGCCGCCAATTTGGCGCTCTTGTGTTCGCACAACGTCGGCAATGCGAGAGAGTCGGCAATGCGAGAGAAATGTAGACGACGGAAATATGGGTGGCTTTTGTGGTCGCCCGCTCGCGCCGCGCGTCAGCGGGACGACCGCAGGGAGCCGCCCTTGCACACAAAATGCTCCAATCCCCTTCACATGGGTTGGCGCCAGCGACTACCGCAAAAACCACGGCTGAAGCAGCGAATAGCCGAGCACCGCTAGTCCGCCGATCGGCGCGATCAGCAGCCAGCTCGTCCACACGCGTTCCGCCCACCGGACGGGGACATAATAGGTGATGACCGCTGCGCCTACGAACGCCGGAATCGCCGCCACCCAAACGGAGTTCAAGAAGTCGGCGTCAAAAGTCGCCCAGTCAACGATGAAGATCCTCAAGCCCGTAAGGGAGGCGGGCCAGAAGGCCGCCAGGGCGCAACAGAAAACGGTTCCGCGGCTGAGCCATTGCTTGGAAATGACCGTCGCGGCCAACGCCACGACGAGGGCGGTGGGAATGGCGAGGGCGATCCAGCCATACCAGAACATGGGCGGGCCGACCCCGGCGTTCTGCCGCCAGAAATCGAGATTTCCGAGGACCGGGTGATAGGTGAAAAGCGGCCAGTTCAGCCGTTCGAAGGCTGTATACAACAGCGGGAATGCGATGCCGAATGTGATCGCGAAGGTCCCGAACCTTGCGCCCGTCTGCGCCGTCGATGCGGGCGCGCCGCCCGTGCTTGCGAGTTGGGCGAATCCTTCGCGTACTTCCAAGGTCTGCGTCATGATCCGACCCCGCGAAAATCATTGGCGACATGGCCCACAATAAAGGAGTACCACACGGTCAGCGCGAGAAAAATGGTCACCCACCTGCGGACGGCCGCATGTTCTGCGGAGTAGGGCTGTTGCCAAAAATACCAATAGGCCGGAAGCAGGCCCAAGCCCATGGCCACGATATGCTCCTTGAATTCGAACGAGCCTACCGTCCAAAAGTGGCGGAGCTCCTCCATTGGAATTCGCACGTAAGTGCGGTACTTGATGTAAATCCACGCCCCCATGAGCGCTTGCAGCACATAGAGAACCGCGATCAGGGGAGCATAGGAGGCGGTCGGCACCGGACCGCGGTCAATGAACTTGCCTGCGACCTGCCGCGCCGGCATCAAAACGGCTGCCGCCTGAAGGGTGACCCCTGCGAGCAGACCGACCGCGAGCAGGAAGTGGATAAAGAGCAGGATCTTCCAGAACGTATCTTCCCTCATTATGCTGAGGATGATGTTCATGGCGCTTCTTCCGCGTGGTTTGGGCTCTGCGACGAGGCCCAGCCGGTCAATAATTATCGTATAACTTGAGCCCGATGACAACCGCGAACGCCGCGGCCGGCCCGTGATCCGGCAGCCGGATTGAGCGCAGCGAAATCCGGAAACAGGTGGGCCAAGAGATTGACGCCGCTGTTTGACATTCACGCAACTGTTTGCGGCGCCGCGGACCCCGGTTTCGCTGCGCTCAACGCGGGCGCGCTGCGGCTGGCGAAGCATTTGAAGAGCTGCCAAACAGGCGCTAACCTCCGGGCCATGGACGACAAAAAGCGAGCGAAGAACATCACGGGAGGTGAGCTTGCAATCCATCACCGCGCTCTTGGAGGCGCTGCAGTCCTCATCATGGGCTGTTTTCATTCACAGAAAAGCATGGGCGTTCACGACCGTCGAGGTGGCGCATGTCTTCGCAGTTTCGATGCTGCTTGGCACCATAGCGATTGTGGACTTACGCCTGCTCGGGTTTGGCCCCGCCAAGCGCCCCTTCGCCGAGCTCTCACGGCAGGTTCTGCCGTTCACGTGGGCCGCTTTTGTGCTGGCGGCTGCTGCAGGCTCGCTTCTCTTCATCAGCCGGGCGACAGATTATTTCACGAACCCCGTATTCTGGATCAAGATGTCGCTCATTGCCGTCGCAGGCATCAACATGGCGATCTTCGAATTCGTCACGGTTCGCGACGTGCAAAAATGGGATCTTGATCCGACGCCGCCGCCGCGCGCGAGGCTTGCCGGAGGCATATCGATCGCCTGCTGGGTTCTGGTCATCATTTTCGGTCGCCTGATCAGCTTCAGCCTCCAAGGCGAATGAGACCGCCGTTCAATAGTCCTCGTCGTCGCCGCCGCCAACCAGGACTTCGCGTTTGCCGGCATGATTGGGTTGGCCGACGACGCCTTCCTTTTCCATCCGCTCAATGAGAGAGGCGGCGCGGTTATAGCCGATCTGCAATCGGCGCTGGATGTAGCTCGTCGATGCCTTGCGGTCCCGGACCACGATTTGCACGGCTTGCTGGTAGAGGTCCGCACCCTCCGCCCCGCCCATGCCGGTGACATCGAAGATGGCGCCGTCCTCGCCTTCCGCGTCGTCCTCGGCCGTGACCGCCTCCAGGTAGTGCGGCTGACCTTGGGATTTGAGATGGCGCACGACCTTTTCGACTTCATCGTCGGATACGAATGGGCCGTGAATGCGGCTGATTCGCCCGCCGCCGACCATGTAGAGCATGTCGCCTTGACCGAGCAGCTGCTCGGCGCCCTGTTCGCCCAGGATGGTTCGACTGTCGATCTTGGAGGTCACCTGGAAGGAGATTCGGGTCGGAAAATTGGCCTTGATGGTGCCGGTGATGACATCCACCGACGGCCGCTGCGTTGCCAGGATCACGTGGATGCCGGCCGCGCGCGCCATCTGGGCCAGGCGCTGAATCGCGCCTTCGATGTCTTTTCCGGCCACCATCATCAGGTCGGCCATCTCGTCGACAATCACGACCAGGTAGGGCAGCGGCTCGGAATCGAATTCCTCCTTCTCGTAGATCGCTTCTCCGCTCTCCGGGTCGTAGCCGGTATGCACCGTGCGCGACAGCACCTCGCCGCGGGCGCGCGCCTCGGCCAACCTCATGTTGTAGCCGTCAATATTGCGCACGCCGAGCTTCGCCATTTTCTTGTAGCGATCTTCCATCTCCCGCACCGCCCATTTCAGGGCGACGACGGCCTTCTTTGGATCAGTGACGACCGGCGCCAGCAGATGCGGAATGCCGTCGTAGACCGACAATTCCAGCATCTTGGGATCGACCATGATGAGCCGGCATTGTTCCGGCCTCAATCGATAGAGGAGGCTCAGGATCATGGTGTTGATGGCGACCGACTTGCCGGAGCCGGTGGTCCCTGCGATCAGGAGATGCGGCATGCGGGCGAGATCAACAATGACGGCTTCGCCGCCGATCGTCTTTCCGAGGCAGAGCGCGAGCGTCGCGCCGCTGCGCGTGTAATCGCCGTCAGCCAGAAGCTCGCGAAGATAGACTTTCTCGCGGGTCGGGTTGGGCAATTCGATGCCGATGACGTTGCGTCCGGAAACCACCGCGACGCGCGCCGATAGCGCACTCATGGAGCGCGCGATGTCATCTGCAAGGCCGATGACGCGGGATGATTTGATGCCGGGCGCCGGCTCAAGCTCATAGAGCGTCACAACCGGCCCGGGCCGCGCATTGATGATCTCGCCGCGCACGCCGAAGTCGCCGAGCACGTGCTCAAGCGCTGTTGCGTTCTCACGTATCGTCTCCATGCTCGGCGCGGACCGTTCCGATGCCCTGGGCGCGGCCAGGAGACTGAGCGATGGCAGCTCATATCCGTCCGCGCATCTGCGGGCGGCCTGTGCGGCCTTCCAAGTCGATTTGCGCCCTTGCGACGTCTTTTCCGGCGCGCTCCGACTGTCGTCGTCGTTCGCTTCCTGCACCGCCACGCCGCTGATGCCGCCGAGCGGCGGCTCGGTGCGCCGCCAGTCGGGCGGCAACGGGCGATTGGACAGCGCAGCAGCACAAGCGCGGCCTGCCATGGATATGAGGACGGCCGCTCGAGTGAGCCCGGCCTTGACGTTCCGGAAGGCGCGAAACAGCCGGCCGACCGAGAACGCGCCGGCCCGGCGCGCACCATACTCCACATCCATGTCGCGATCCGGTTGATGGCAACCAAAGCCGCAGGCGATCGCGAGGGTCAGCAATGCGAGAGGGCCGAATACCCCTTCGGCAAATGTTTGTCCTACGCCGTGAAGAGGCCCGCCGGTAGCGCCTGCGATCACGCGGAGTACGGCGTCACCCGCGACGCCCCCGATGCCGGTCGGGAGCGGCCACACAGGCGGGCGGCTCAGACATGACGCGAACGCCGCCGCTGACATGAGCCCTGCGATCCATGCGACCGCCCGCAAGCGCAGCCGGTCGAGCATGCGGTGAGTGAAGAACCTCCAGCCCCAGAAAGCCGGCGGGAGAATGATCGCAATCGTCGCTACGCCGAAAAGCTGCATTGCGAGATCGGCCGCGATGGCGCCTGTCACGCCCAACAGGTTGCGCACCGGAGCGCTCGTCGCGTAGCTGAGGCTGGGGTCATTGACTGACCAGGACGCAAGCGCAAAGACCGCCACGCCGACGGCGGCAAATATGACCAGCCCGCCGAGCTCGCGCAACCGCCGTCGGAGCGCCGCGTGGAAATCGTCCGACAGGGACGATCTGCCGTACTGGCGTCGTGCGGCCGATGACATAGTCACCTTGCGAGCCCCCATGACCGAGCTTTTCACGCGCCCCCTCCCTACCCTCCACGCTTGCGGAGGAAGGATGGGGCCGCGTTGAGGACGATGCGCCCAAGCTTGAATTACTACCCGAGTACGGCGACGATGCGGTGCAGCGCCTCCGCTGTTGTCTCTCTGTCATGCACCATGGCGACGCGAACATAGTCGGCGCCCGGATTGCTGCCGTCGTCCTGGTCGCGCGCCACATAGCGGCCCGGCAGAACCCGCACGCCAGCCTCCCGCCATAGCTTCAGGGCGACGGCCTCGCTGCCGCCCAGGGCGGCAACGTCAAGCCAGAGGAAGAAGCCGCCGGCCGGCCGCCGGTAGCCGTAGCGATCGCCAATGATCTGATCCGCAAGATCGAATTTTTCCCGGTAAAGGTTACGATTCGCTTCGACATGAACTTCGTCTCCGTAAGCCGCGATTGCGACCTCCTGGGCAGGAAGGGGCACCTGCGGGGCGGCGACGCTGCGCAATTCAAGGAACTTGGCAATGAAACGACGATCCCCCATGGCAAAGCCGATGCGCAACCCGGGCAGATTTGAACGCTTGGAAAGCGATTGGAACAGCAGGACATTTTCAAACGGGCTGCCGCCTGCTTCGAGCATCCCCGGCGGCGCAGATCGCGTGTAGATTTCCGAGTAGCACTCGTCGGAAAACACCAGAAAACCGTGGCGGCGCGCCAATGCAGCGGCGCGCTGCAGGTAGAAGATGTCGGCAACGGCTCCCTGCGGATTGGAGGGCGAGGCGAGAAACATCGCGACGGTGCGCCGGAGCAACGCATCGTCGAGCGCGTCGAGGTCAGGCAGAAAGCCGGTTTCCCGCGTTGCCGGCAGATAGACGAGTTCGCAATCGGCTGCTGCCGCGCCCGCCGCATAGGCGGCATAAAAGGGGTTGGGAATGAGAATGGCGGGTCGGCCGGCGCGGCCGGTCACGTGTCGCCTGGCCGCGATTGACGCAAGAAAGAGTCCCTCACGCGAGCCGCTCAGCACCAGAACCTCGCGATCCGGGTCCGGAACACGATCGAGCTTGTACCGGCGCGCCGCCCACTCGGCGACGGCACGACGGAATTGCGGCGCGCCGTCGTTCTTGGGATAGCACCCAAACTCGTTGATGTGCGCGGCCATCACCGGCCCAACGAATGCCGGCACCCCGTGTTTGGGCTCGCCGACGCCGAGGTCGATAACCGGCTGGCCGGGCGGGATGTCGCCAAGCAGCTCTGTCAGTCGGACAAAAGGGGAACGTGTGTCGGTCTTCCGACGGGCCGGGAGGGCAGGCTCGCGTTCGGCGCTGGCAGTGTTCATGGACATCCATATACACGGCTGCGTTGGTCCGCAGCCTCTTCCAACATAGGGGCAGCGAGGTTAAGACGCGATTAACCATCGGGGTCAACCCACCCTTTCCTGCCCGGAGCTGCCTTTTGGGGTGGATCTGTGCCCAGCGTCGCGATGTACCCCGGCCGATCGCAGTCACGTGGATTGCAGTTACTTTCCCAACAAAATCAGGGGCGCCATCGCGGGCGCCCCTTGCTCCAAATCATCGCCGACGGTTCAGTTTATGCCGTCCGCCGGTCCGCCCTCACTGCACGGTTTCGCCGTGGAGCGCGAGATCGAGACCGTCGCGTTCCACGTCCTTGGTGACGCGCAGCCCGATGAAGATATCGACGACCTTGAGGATGATCAGCGTCACGACGCAGTCGTAGATGAACACGACGCCGATGCCGATGGCCTGGTTGACGACCTGCCCCGGATTGCCCTCAAGCAGGCCAGCCGTGCCGCCGTATTGCTGGACGGCAAACACGCCGGTGAGCAGCGCGCCGGCAGCTCCGCCGACCGCGTGCACACCGAAGGTGTCGAGCGCGTCGTCGTAGCCGAACATCCTCTTGAGACCGGTGCAGCCCCAGTAGCACACGATGCCGGCCGCAACGCCGATCCAGAACGCACCGAGCGGGCCGACAAAGCCCGAGGCGGGCGTGATGGCGACGAGACCCGCCACGGCGCCCGAGCAGATACCGATCACGGTCGGCTTGCCCTTCAAGAGCCACTCGACGATCATCCAGGTGAAGCCCGCGGTCGCGGTGGCGGTGTGGGTGACGAGCATCGCCATGCCGGCCTGCAGGCCGGCCGTGACCGCGGAGCCGGCGTTGAAGCCGAACCAGCCGACCCACAGCAAGGAGGCGCCGATCATGGTCAGGACCACGTTGTGGGCCGGGCCAGTGTCGGTGCGCTTGCCCAACATCAGCGCCGTCATAAGGCCCGCAGTGCCCGAATTGACATGCACCACGGTGCCGCCGGCGAAATCCAGCACGCCGATGAGATTGTGGGGATTGGCGCTGTTGAGCATGCCGTCAGGCCCCCACACCCAGTGGGCGATTGGCGAGTAGACAAAGATCGCCCACAGACCGATGAACCAGAGCATGGCCGAGAACTTCATGCGCTCCGCGAATGAGCCCGCGATAAGGGCTGCCGTGATGATCGCGAAGGTCAGCTGGAACATCGAATAGACAGACTCGGGAATCGTCGGCGCCAGCGAGTTGGGATTGCCCTTGTTATTGGCGATATCGCTCAGGATGCCCTGCAGGCCGGCGCGGTCGAGCCCGCCGATGAACCAGCCCACATCCACGCCGAAGATCTCACCGCCCTCGCGAAATGCCAAACTGTAGGTAAAGAACAGCCATAAAATGCTGATCAGGCAGGTGATGGCGAAGCTCGTCATCACGGTGTCGCCGACGTTCTTCTTGCGCACCATGCCGCCATAGAACAACGCAAGCCCCGGAATGGTCATCATCAGCACGATGGCCATCGAGGTGAGCATCCACGCCGTGTCGCCTGAATTGGGCGAGCATTCTTTCTGGACCTTCGAGTCGCACGCCAGCGTTTCAACGGTCACCCCGGAGGACTCGGCCGCCGGCGCCTGATCCTGAGCGTAGACTGGCGTGTAGACAGAGACGGTAAGGAAGAGGCCGAGCAGGACTCCGAAAATGAGAGCCATGAGTCCCGCACGTTTAGGCTTCTTGATCGTCATGGTGTTGCTCCTGTCCGTAGAAGTGAAGGTGCGGGTTCTCAAATCGCCGCAGCGTCGGGTTCGCCGGCGCGGACGCGCGCGGCGCTTTCGAGGTCGGGAATAAAGACTTTGCCGCTCCCGATCCGGCCGGGTGTGAATGGCTTGATGACCGCCATCACAAGTTTCATGAGCTTCCCCCTGAGCGTCCGGCCTGCGGTGGGCAGGTCCGGCGGTATCAACAAAGCTTCGCCGCGCGAAGTCTAAGCCCCCCCGCGAGCAATGCCGCGGTCCAAGGAATCAAACGGCGTGCCAAGTCGCCGGCCCGATGCGCGGAAATGGAGGAATTACCAGGGCAATGCATGGAAGATTCGCAATAAATCGGCGCAAACCGCAGCACCGACGTGCGGACTCTGGATGGACAACACCGGGATATCGCGACTGGCAGGTTTGGTTCTGCGGCCGGCTGATGGCTTGAGCGCCGGCGGCGGAGGCGCCGGCGCGTTTTTGGCGCATGTCGCCCGCTTCGGTTTTTGACCTCTCCCGGTCGCAGTCTGATTTGTTGCAGCCCGACAAGCCTTGCGATTGTTTGCACATATTTTGGTCGATATGCCTAGATTTTAGGTCGCCAAAGTCCGAGACCAACTCGCTGTTCAGCGGTCCCTTAAAATGGCTGGAGCGACGAGCGGCGGGTAAATTCGCAGTTTCTGGCGCGCTTTGTGGGCAAGGCTGTCAGTTCGGGCGCTCCGTCCTGGCCGCAATTTTGTTCGGCTAAAGGCCAATGACAGCCCGAAAAGTCCGCCTGATTGCATAGATTTTGGCCTTGATGCCGAGATTTTAGGTTGGCGGCTCGGAGACCGGGCGCGAGCCAATTCTGGCTCGCCTCGGCCGATTTGAAGATATTCGGAGCATCGCGAAAAACGCCCTGTAAGGACTGATCCCCTAGGCGTCAGGTTAAGCGATGGCCGAACCACTCGCGACTCCCTCTCTTGTGCGAAGGGATGGGGCGGCGTGCGGCAAGGCAAGGGCAGTGCCACTTGGCCGACCCCCACAAGGTAAGGGAGGGAGGACCCCGCGGCGACGTTGAGCCTTAACCTGACGCCTATGAGGGTCGCCCTGCAGCGGGCAGTTGGATGGGGTCGCATCGGACAAATCGCTATTGATTTTCCGCCGCCCCGCCGGGCATAGTTCTGGACATTCCTGCCACCAGTGGACCGACACCAGCGGCCGCGATCATGCCATTCAAGACAGGACCGCTCCGCCCGTGCGCGATCTTGCTGCCCCGGCTCTTGGCGATCTGCGCCTTTCTGGGTCTTGCGCCCAACACTACGAGCGCCGCTCAGCTTTGTGGCCGGCAATTCGATTCGCTATCGCAACTCTACCTGGACCTCCGCAACGAGGCCGCCCGCGGCTGGCGCGTTATCGAGCGCCCGACCCATGTCATACTTGCGGGCGACCAGATGATCTGGGCTTTTGCCCGGGATTCGCAGCCAGCATACCCAGCGGTGGCCTGCCTTAAAGTCATACCAGCCGGCGATTCGCTCAATGCGATCGTGCAAACCCGATGCGAGGGCAGAAAAGACGCCTGCGATGCCGTTGACGCCAAGGCGAAGGGGCAAGATTGGAGCAATCTGTTCGGCGAGTGATGGTGCGGTTATAGGGCGGACAAAGGCGCAACCGAGATCGGCTATTACCGATTTTGGCACTGCTGACTGCCCGAGTCAGGCAAGCCCGACCGGGGTGCGCCGTACCTACCAGCGCTCGGCCTTTCGAGGGTTGGCGGGCACGGCGCTTCGCGCCTTTGCCCACCCTACGAGACTGTTTTGAACCGGCCCGGTGCGCCAACCGGGCGACCACAAGAGTCCGGCCCTGGCAGCACGTGAATGCGAGGCGCCCGTGATGCGCCCAATACGCCAAGGGGCGCCTGTCAGCGCCCCTTGTGAACTGATACTGCCGCGGCTCAGTCGATCTTCCAGGCGGAGAAGATCACGCTCGGCACAGCCGGTTCGCCGGCCGGCTTCTTGTAGACGAGACCAATGCCCGGCGCGGAGCCGGAGATCATCGCATTGACCTTGTCGCCCTTTTTGTATTCGCCCACCCCCTGCGAGATCATGACCGTCGTGAATTCGGGCGTCGGGACCAGTTGTTCGCAGTTGCTGTTGTCGACGTCTTTGCCGTTCGTCTGAAACCAGAGTCTTACCAAGCCGGTGCCGCCCCGGCTGCCAACCTGCACACCAACAATCGTAAAATAGGTGCCGGTTTGATCGAGGATCACTACGCCCTTGTTGTTCTTGATGCCCTTCGCAGCATCAGTCGAAGCCATAGTGACCATTTGCGGCTTGTTGGGTTCTTTCACGATCTGGTCTTCTTCGCTTGAGGCCTGAAGATAGCCGCCGGCCGCAAAAGCGCTGGCCGAGGCCAGAACCATGGCCGACCCAAACACCGTACCAAAAAGAGTTTTCATCGCTACCTCCCACGGGAGTTGGATTACGCGAAAAAAGAGTTCCGAAGGGCGACGGGTTGACCTCTCCGATGCTTGAATTGAATCGCGATTTTGGCGAGCTGCCCCCTTTGGTCGGCCTTTGCGAACTCCGGTTAGTAGAGAGCAAATGACATGCCATAGGAAAACGCGTCGAACGCGGCGGCCACAGCAAAATAATCGGCGGCGGCAAGGAGGAACACTCATAGCGCGCCAAATGCTTCAATCGGACTGCAATTCGATCTCAACGTGAATATCGAGCATGGGCACAGCCGTGTTTGAATATATATTCGTCATATGCCTAATAACAAATCATTTAATTTACTTGATTGCCGTAATTCGCGCCAATATAAGATATAATATGCCTAGAAAATGAAAGAGGCCCTGGCTTTCACCAGGGCCTCCCCGTGACGGCGAGGGCGATGCCGGGTATTCGCCCCGCCGTATCACGCCCAGTCCCGGCCGCCCCTTTTCTTTCCGGCGAGGAGGAGCCAACGGAGAGGAAGAGGGCGCGGCCCGCGGACGGCTGGAGCTCAGTGGCGCATCATAGCAACGACCTGGGCGTTCACTGCGCTACGCAGGCGATCTGGTTCCAGGGTGAGCGATCGGCCCGTTGAGGGAGACCGCGGAGATCGGCTCGGGCAGCGGCGGTTGCTGCAAAACGGCGACGCGAATGAGCGTGGGCTTTGAGAAAACTCCAGCCAACACCGCAATGTGCGTGCGACCAACCGGGTCGGCCGTGAAAAGTCCGCGCCGCACGGTACGTAACAGCCGTTGATCTTCACAGCGCAGCGGCGTCCGTTTCGCCGGTGCGGATGCGAACCGCCTGCTCAAGGCCAAAAACAAAGATCTTGCCGTCTCCGATCTGGCCCGTCTTGGCCGCCGCTGTGATCGCCTCGACCGCCTTGTCGACTTGGTTGGCCGGGACTGCGACCTCCACCTTCAGCTTCGGCAGGAAGCTCACTGCATACTCGGTGCCACGATAGATTTCCGTATGGCCCTTTTGGCGCCCATAACCCTTGACCTCGGTGACGGTCATACCGTGCACCCCAATCGCGGTGAGCGCGTCGCGGACCTCGTCGAGCTTAAATGGCTTGATGATGGCCACTACGATTTTCATGGGTTCCTT
>JAJPKK010000267.1 GCA_021323775.1 Hyphomicrobiales bacterium | reverse complement strand
GTCTTGTCGCCGGGTCTGGGCCCTGTCTCCGGTGTTGATCTGGCGCCGCCGCCGATCAGCCGCACGGCGCCCGTCGCGACATCGAGGGTGCCGATGAAGTCGCGGCCGCGGCCGATCGGCCATGTCATCGGAGCAGTGTCGAGGGCAAGGGTCTTCTCGATTTCATCGATGAGGTCGAAGGGGTCGCGGCTTTCGCGATCCATCTTGTTGATGAAAGTGATGATCGGAATGTCGCGCAGCCGGCAGACTTCGAACAGTTTGCGGGTGCGCGCCTCGATTCCCTTGGCGGCGTCGATCACCATGACGGCGGAATCGACGGCCGTGAGCGTACGGTAGGTGTCCTCGGAAAAGTCCTCGTGGCCGGGCGTGTCAAGCAGATTGAAGACGATGCCGTCATACGCGAACGTCATCACCGAGGTGACCACCGAGATGCCGCGCTCGCGCTCGATCTTCATCCAGTCGGAGCGGGTGCTGCGGCGGTCGCGCTTGGCGCGGACCTGGCCGGCCAGATTGATGGCGCCGCCGAACAGCAGAAGCTTTTCGGTGAGCGTGGTCTTGCCCGCGTCGGGATGGGAGATGATGGCGAAGGTGCGCCGCCGCGCCACCTCGGATGCGAGCGGAGACGCGCTGGCGACCGCTGTGACCGCGTCAGTGGGAGCGCTGAAGGTTTCGTTCATGGCACGCGGATGTTGCAGATCGATGCCGGGAAATCAAGGCGCCGGAACATTGTGGCAGTTTGGCCGTTTTGCCTAGCAGCGTGCCAGCCCCTCACGACCGGAGGCTTAATGTCTGACCCGCACCATATCGATCCGCGTCGCAGCGATCCGCTGCGTCGTCTCGATCTCCAAGGGTCCAATGGCGCGGGGATGATCTGGACATGGCTGGCGGCAATCATCGCCGTTGTCGTGGTTCTCGGACTGGTCATCGGCTACAGCCGGACCGATCACGCAAGCCTTCACTTCAAGGAGCCTGAAACGACCGGTTCGGCCCGGCCAGGCCTGCGACCCGCGCCCAAGCCGAATCCGAACAAGCCGGATCCGAAGTCGAGCGACGTACCTGCGCCTCGACCGGCGACGGGCCCTGTGGCACCGAGACCGGACCGCGATCTGTAACATGACGGCGTTGAAACCTTGAGGGGAGTGGCGTAGCCCTCACACTCAAGATGGCCAGCCTTTCGCTCTATTGGCTGCCCACAAGCGTGGGCGCGATCACAACAAATATGTTGATCCTGGAGCAGCGCAATAAGAAAGCTGACGTCAAGCAACCAACGCAGGGGCGAGTTCATCGATTCCGTGAAACCGATCATGTGAAAGGGGCCTATCATGAGGGAAGCGCCGACCGCCGCCCACAAATCCACAGGCTCAACAACAACAGCAAGAAGGCCCGACACCATCAAGTTTGTCGCTCCGCCGGTCACCCCCGGCGGGTTTTGCCTTGCCCGGCGCTACCGGCTGCAGCCCTTGTGGAGGGCGCTGCGGCTCGACCGCGAACTTCAGCCCGGGTCGTGCGCTGGGCATGCATTTGAGATATATTCGTCGCAGCAACCGCGCCCGCACCTAAGCAAGGCCCGGGTTCAAATCGAGTGAGCACCGAGGGAGGGTCGAGATGAATGTGCAACGCAATTTATTGATGTTGTTGACATTGACGGCTGTCACCGGCCTCGTTTCGGCGCAGCAGGCGTCGGCAGCCGAGCAAACGACGAGCAGTTCGAAAAGCGCCGAGTCGATCCCCGATTTCTCTGGAATATGGCGTCACAACTCACTTCCGGCGCTGGTGCCGCCAACGTCGGGTCCCGGCCCGGTCACCAACAGGTCGCGGCGCAAGGATAACGGGGTGAGCAACTACGCCGAGCTGGTCGGCGATTACACCAATCCGATCCTGCAGCCTTGGGCCGCCGAAGTCGTCAAGAAGAAGGGCGAACTCTCGTTGGCCGGCGTGACCTATCCGAACCCGGCTAACCAGTGTTGGCCCGAGCCTCCGCCGTTCCTCTTCAAGCATATGGCCATCCAGCTATTGCAGGCGCCGGACAAGATCGTGATGCTTTTCAACGAGGACCACGAAGTGCGCTATGTGCGGCTTAACCAGTCTCATCCGGCGAAGGTCACGCCGTCATGGCACGGCGATGCGGTTGGCCATTACGAAGGCGGCACGCTTGTCATCGATACTGTCGGCATCAAGAGTGATCGGCCTTATGCCATGGTCGACTTATTTGGCACCCCATACACCGACAGGCTTCACCTGGTGGAACGCTACAGGCTTCTCGACCGCGACGCCGCGAAAGGCACGTTGGAACGCGCCGCAAAGGAGCTTTGGCGCCCCGCTGGCCCCTTCCCCCCCGACCCTAACTACAAGGACAAGTTCCTCCAACTCGATCTCACCGTCGAAGACGAGGGCGCCTTCACGACGCCGTGGACCGCAAGCGTCATCTATGTGCGCGACCACCTCGAATGGCCGGAAATCGTCTGCGCCGAAAACCCGGTCGGATTCCACGCCGACAAGGAGATCGGCGTACCGCACGCAGACAAGGCGGATTTCTGAAGGCGTCGCGATAGTCCATGGGACGGGCGCTCCTCCGCTCAAAGGCGAGCGTAGCGCCGATGAAACCAAACGAAACCCGGGGAGCTCCAACACAGCCGCGCCCCGGATTTTTTCTCTCGGTCCTGCCGATTTTACTGGCGACGAGCGCTGATCTGATGACCCGCCTCGGGTGCGCGGCATAAGTCTGCGCCGTATTCGCGCCTTTGGCTTTCTACTTTACTATGATGTTATAAGTAAATGCATTTCCGTTGCTCCGCTTCATTGATTAGTTCAACCTCAATCGAGTCATTGCCAGCATAACCAACATTGGGACATTGGGTGTATACTCCAAAGCCTTGGATGGAGTTGATCTGCCGTTGCACCTGGCGCGCGGGTTTGAGGCAGGATAATTAATAATCGTCGGAGTTTCCGTCAGCCTGGCTTTTCCATTTTCGGGTGATTTAGTTATTCTCACCTCCTGCCAGCCACTCGGAGAGCAATCAATCCTCAAGCTGTAGTAGTTGGCAAATATCGACTTCTTCCCTCCGATGGCATAACGTTGCATCGTAATGTCTCGGTTT
>JAJPKK010000203.1 GCA_021323775.1 Hyphomicrobiales bacterium | reverse complement strand
TTGAAGAGCGATTGCGCGCCGATAAACGCGGCCCGGTCGGTGTTTTTGCGATGGATCAGGGGGATCAAGCCGCACTTGGCGAGCTCCGCCTCGCGCCGGTCGGTGATTGCGATCTCGGTCGGACATTTCAAGTCGACGCCGCCGTCGTCGGTCGGGAATGTGTGCACCGGCAGATTGTCCACCTCGCCGCCAGACTGGACGCCGCGAATGCGGGCGCACCAGCCATATTCCTTGAACGCGCGGTTGATGTTGGCGGCCATTGCATAGGCCGCATTCATCCAGGTGTACTTCTCGCCCTTGTGGCCGTCGGTCTCCTCCTCGAAGCCGAATTCGGCGACCGGTTCGCTCTTTGCCCCGTAGGGCAGCCTGGCCAGCACGCGCGGCAGACAGAGTCCGACGTAGCGGGCGTCGTCGGAATCGCGCAGCGATCTCCAGGCCGCATAGTCGGGGGTGTCGAACAGCTTGGTCAGGTCCCGCGGGTTCATCAGCTCGTTCCACGAGTCCATTCCCATCAAGGCGCAATCCGCGCCGGCTATGAACGGCGCATGAGCCGCGCTGGCGATCTTGCTGAGGTCGCGCAGAAGCTGCACGTCGGTGGGCTGATGGCTGAAATAATAGTCCCCGATCAGGCAGCCATAGGGCTGCCCGCCGAGCTGACCGAACTCCTCTTCATAGATCTTCTTGAACAAAGAGCTCTGGTCCCAGGCGGCATTGGGAAATTGCCGCAGGTGCCGGTAGAGCTCGTTCTTCGAGATGTTCATGACGCGGATCTTGAGCATCGCGTCAGTCTCGGACTGGAAGACGAGGTAGGCGAGGCCGCGCCAGGCCCCCTCGATCTGCTGAAACTCCGGCGCATGCATGATTTCGTTCATCTGCGCTGAGAGCTTCTTGTCGAGGCGCGCAATCATCTCCTCGATAGTGTCGAGCACGTCGGACTTGATCACGCTCGTGTCGGCAAGAGCCTGCTCGACGAGGGTATTGACCGCGTTCTCGACTTCCGTGGCCGCCCGTTCCGTACGGGGCTTGAAGCTTTGCTTCAGCAATGCGGCGAATTCGTCGGCTTCACGGACCTCGACCCGCGCCTCCTGGGGGGCTTGGGCGGCTGTTGTTTCGGCCATGGCCAGTCTCTCCGGTTATAGTTGATGCGTCAGGACTCGGCCTCGCCCTCATTGCCGCCTTCCGCAGCGCGGCTCTTCAGGGCTGCCATGAGTTGCGGATCGGCCAGCAATTTGCGCAACGCGTCTTCGGCTGCGACTTTGCCGTCCATGTAGCGTTGCAGATTGGCAAGCTGCTGCCGCGCCTCGAGGAGCTTGGCGAGCGCCGGCACTTGCCGCGCCACCGCGGCAGGATCGAAATCAGCCATTTTGTCGAAGCGCAGATTGATGCCGATCTTCTCGCCGGCCCCGTCATTGAGCTTGTTGTCGACCTTGAAACTCACGCCGGGCTGGATCGCCGCCATGCGGGCGTCGAGGTTGTCCATGTCGAAATCGAGGAATTTGCGATTAGCGATGTCCTCCCTCTCCACCCCCGGATTGTTTCCGGAGAGATCGGCCATCACCCCCATAACGAAGGGGATTTCGACCTTTTCTTCCGCGTTATCGGGGTTCTCGTAAGTGATATGCACTCGCGGCGGACGATTTCGCCTGATGAATCTCTGACCACTGTCTCGCGCCATGTTTTCACCTCTTGTTAGTCGATTCAGGCCTGACAGGCGGTCGGGATTCCCCGGCTGCCAGCCGCCGAAGCGCTGTGGAGAACGCGACAAGTTGTATGTCAAAGCCCGACCCGAGGTTCAAAGACCAGTACAATTTTTTTGTGCCAAACGCCTGATCCTGGGTTCAAAGGGCGAACCCAAAGCCTAACCTGTCAAAACCTCCGACCCGACGCAAATCGAGGTTGGAAGAATTAGAAGATTTTTTTTACGTCCCGTCAACCGAATGGTAGTGGCAGGCAGTAGTTCTGTTCCCTGGCTAACAGCACGCGGCAAGAGCGCACGCTGAAGCAGCGTGCGGCATTGCGGCCGTAGGGGCGACCCTTTTGGTCGCCCGCCCCTTGCCTCGACCTCACTAACCCCCGCGTCCCGGGCAGCAGGGCGCCGCCAGGGGTCGCCCCCGCATCGGCCGGTCATCTCTCCTCGTTGATGCTCCTGAGCGCATCTTTCGGGAGGACATCTCTCAAGACGCCCATGAAATCCCGCTCCGCCAGCGCGCGGGCGCGATCGCAGAGCATCGGCACCGGCGACGATGGTTCGGACCGGCGGAAATAGCGGTGAACGAGATCGAGGAGCACAATCGCCTGGGCGCGGTTCGTGATCGTGTAGCGTGGCGGGTCCGTCGGAGAGGACTCCTCCGTTGTCTCGCTTCCACTGCCGGCAACCACAGGCGGCACCTCGGCAAAATCCGAGAGTTTTTCGAGCGGCAAATCGAAAAACTGGTCGACGCCAATCTGGAACGCCGCCTTTTCTACGTGTGCGGGTATCAAAATGTTCATAATCTCGAAGAACGACTTGCCGATCAGATGGTGAGCCTGCCGGACGAGAAGCAGAACGGGGCTCGAAGGCTCCGATCGGCTGTAATAGTCCGCGATCGCAGCGAGCGCTTCGCTCGCTTGCGCCAGCGAAGCCGGCGCCGGACCGACGTCGCCAGCCGCCGCAGCGGCGGCCTCGGAGGCGTCGGCGGCGGCAGCACCCGCCTCGGCCGCCGATGCCTGCGGATCGATGAACCCGCGAATGGTTGCGGCAAGCGTCGAAAGCTTGTCGAGGCCGGCGGATTCGCCATGGGCCAGGAAAGCGTTGCGGATCGTATCGAGCGAACTCTTCACCAGCGCGATGTTCCTGCGCGCCGTCGCCAGAACCTCTGGATCGGCCGCGCTGATGGCCTCGGTGATCGCCCCCTGGGACACCTGGACCTCTCCGGTTCGGGGCTTGACTTCGCCAGTCGCGATCATCCAGGTGCGGTAGCTGATCGGCCCGAGGCGGCGCGCCTCGATCAGCGGCGCATATTGCAACGGGAAGATCACAGTGGGCAGATCGAGCGTGCTGATCGCTCCGGACCGCGCTGCATCGCCCGGTTGCGGACGCGGATGCACGGCGTCCCAGAATTTATCGAGCCAGTAGGCGACCGCCGCCAGATTCAGCGCAAACCCGCCGAGATCCTTGTTCAATATCAAAAGGCGGGCCTGCACGAGCAAGAGCCGGATGTCGCGCGTGCGTTGAAGGAGAGGCGCGAGCGCATCGAGCTGGCCCTTGATGTCGACTGTCGAGCGGTCAAATGGACTGCCGTCCTCAACGGAGAAGAACGTGGTCGGGAGAACGCCCTCGACGCTCGCAAAAAAATTGAGGTAGTCGGCATCGCCCTCCATATCGAGGTCAGGACCGCACAGGTCGGTGTCCGAGAATGGAGTGCAAAGCGCGGCGAGTTTGGGGTCGGGCAGGACGCCGGCCTCCTGGCCGCCGTCGCCCGGTTCCGCCGATGGATCGATGTCCGCCACGATAAAGGCCTTTCGATTAAAGAAGGCTGTCGTTCATTTTGGCTACACGCGCCGGCCAAGGAGCGAAAAGAGAAGGACTGCACATCGCACGGCATGCATGCGCAGCCGACCTTTTGGCTTAATGTGCTGGCGCGTCAAGCCAATGTCAGGGCCGGTCAACAATCTTGGCTGAAGATATGACATATCGCGGGACCAGGCGGGAGTGGCAGGCGGGCGCCTTTCGACAAGCGCAGAGCGAACCATGCCCGCTCTTCGGCGCGCGCGGAGTCGGGCGCCGCCCGCCGAAGTCAGGCTTGCCCAGCTCGTAGGGAGAACGGATTGGAACCCGCCAAATCCTCGCGGATTGAACCGAACCTCCCCGCCGCTCGACTAGGCGATAGAGGTCAGATATCGTCCGCCCGCCGATCGCCTCACCGAAAGCGACACTTATGAACGGAAATCTTCTTCAGGCAGACCGCGGCGCCGAGCTCTCTACGCCGCTTGGCAAAGACGTACTTGCTTTGGTTGATTTTTCCGGATCGGAAGGGCTCGGCGAATTGTTCGAGTACCATATCGAAGCCTTAAGCGAACAGGAGAACATCGACTTCGACCAGGCGATCGGCCAGGGATGCTCGATCAAGCTCAAGACCGATGACGGCAAGAGCCGCATCTTCCACGGGATCATGACGGAAGCGCAGTGGATCGGCTGGCATCGGGAATACCCCCGTTACCACATCGTGCTGCGCCCGTGGCTTTGGCTGCTTGGCCACAAGGCCGATTGCCGCATCTTTCTCGACAAGACCGTCAAGGACATTATCCAGGAGGTGTTCAGCAAGGCAGGATTCAGCGATTTCGAGTTCCGGACAACCGCCTCATACGACAAGATCGAATACTGCGTACAATATCGCGAATCCGATTTCGCCTTCGTGTCCCGTCTGATGGAGCACTACGGCATCTACTATTTCTTCGAGCCGTCGGAAGACAAGCACACGTTGGTGCTGGCGGATTCCCGCTCCTCACACAAGCCGATTTCCGACCTGCCAAAGGTGGCTTTCAACCCTTCCGCGGGAGGGTATCAGGACGAAGAGCAAACGCTTTATCACTGGGTTGCGCAACGCCGCTTCCGCACCGGGAAAGTCCAGTTCAACGATTACGACTACCAGCAGCCAAAAAAGGATTTGAAGGCGCCGAAGGAAGCGTCGGAAAAATATAACCATTCGAAGCTCGAACTATATGATTATCATTACAAATATGATGAAAAGAGCAAGGGCGAGGATCACGCCCAGTTCCGCCTCGAGGCCGAGCAGGCGATTGACCACCGGCGCCGGGCGCAAGGAGACGCCGCCTCGCTCTATCCGGGCGGGCTCGTGACGGTCGAAAAGCATCCTTCCTCAAAGGAAAATGGCGAGTACCTGATCGTTGGCGCCTCGCATCATTATACCGCGCAGCAGTACCGCAGCGGCGCCGACGAGGGAACGCAAGGCTACAACGGCGCCTTCGTGCTCCAGCCGAGCGACCGCCCGTTCCGCAGCCTGCCGCTGACGCCAAAGCCGCGCATCTATGGCATCCACACCGCTAAGGTCGTGACCAAGAAGGGCGAGGAGGGCGAGGAGATATCAACCGACGAACAAGGCCGCATCTGGGTCCAGTTCCACTGGGATCGCGAGCCGCAGAAATCCTGCCCGGTGCGGGTCGCCCAGGTGTGGGCGGGCAACAAATGGGGCGGCATCTTTATCCCACGCAAGGACATGGAGGTCGTTGTCGATTTTCTGGAAGGCGACCCTGACCGGCCCGTGGTGACCGGTTGCCTCTACAACGGCGACAACAAGCCCCCCTACGACCTTCCTGATAACAAGACAATGGCCGGCTGGAAGTCGGACTCCTCGAAGGGCCACAACGGCTACAACGAGTTCGTGTTCGACGACAAGAAAGGCTCCGAGAAGATTCGCATGCACGGCGAAAAGGATCACGAAGTGGTCATCCGGAACTCGGAGAGCTGGACGATTGGCGAGATCTTCCCCTCGCCCCAGGGCAGCCCGTCGCGCGACACCACGCTGAAAATGGGCGACGACAATTTGACGATCAACATGGGCCATCAGAACGTGACCCTCCAGATGGGCAATCAAAATATCAACCTCCAGATGGGCAACCAGCAGATCGACCTCGATCTGGGCATGCAGACCACCAATACCTTGCAGGGAATAACCCTCAATGTATGTTACGGATTGAGCACAATTTCGATCACCCCGGCGTCGATTACGCTCCTTTCCCCGACGATCAACCTGACTGCGGAAGCCGCTCTCAACATTCAGACGGCTGTCTTCACGGTTGCGGCCGGCGCGACGGCTTTCACGGGCGGGCCTGTAGCTATCGCGCCGGGTCCCCTCGCTGCCATGGGAGTAGTCGTGCCCCCGGTGTAGTCAGTCCATGTCCCGTGTCCGCTTTGCCACCGCTCGCGCCCTCTACGAGACCTTTCCGGAGGTCTACGATAAGATCAGGCTCCCGCCGACCGATCAATTCCCGATCGAATTCCTCAACGGCTTGACCTCGAAAGGCAAGCTCGACGAAGCGGTGGCGTTCTGCGCCTACCTGTTGCCGCGCCGCGAAGCGGTGTGGTGGGCGTGCGGTTGCAGCCGGGCGTCATTAGGCGAAATTCCGCAGGACCGCAATGCGTGCCTTCTCGCCGCTGAGGCGTGGGTTTACAATCCCGATGACGAGCACAGAAAAGCCGCGCTGGATCTCGGCGCCAAAAGCGACAGCAACGATCCACTGACATGGCTTGCCCTCGCCGCGGGATGGTCAGGCGGGCTGCTTGTCACGCTCCCTAACCTGCTTGTTCCGACGCCGGCATATATGACCGCCAGAGCCGCCCGCATTGCCGTGCTGTTGAGCGTCGCGAAGGCCGGCAAGCAGCAACGTGCGGGGCGCCTGGAGGCCTGCATCGCGGATGGCGTGAAGCTCGCCGAAACCGGGCTATGATAGGTTGGGCCGCAATGAAGCGGCTTCACATCATGCATTGTCGCAATCCTCGCGCTGCCTGGCGCATGCCACGAAGGGATTGCGGAATGGCGACGTGGCTTGAACGACAACCGGCATTGACCTAGACCTATCCGGCAGCAGCCGGTTCGCGCCAACGCGCGGGCGTACCGCCCGGCCTTAAGGGATCGATCGCAAGTTAATCGACTGCAAAGAAGCCGCCGATGGGCCTGACGCTGAAAATCGAGAACCACACCAGCCTGCCCGACGGCGGCCCGCTGAGCGTGTCGATAAAGGGCAAGCGCGGCATCGATATCGGACGCGACCAGTACCTCGACTGGACCCTGCCGGATCCGAGCCGCTTCATTTCCGGCCGGCATTGCGAAGTGCGCTGGCACGACGGCGCGTATTGGCTCCACGATATCTCAACCAATGGCACATTTCTTGACGGCGCCGACAGCCGGCTCAAAGGGCCGCATCGATTGCGCAACGGCGACCGCTTTGCGATCGGCCATTACATCATCGTCGCCGCCATCGACGACGAAGGCGCCGGCGATCGGCTCGACGCGAATGCTCCACGTTCGAATGCCCCGCCGAGCTATGAGGATTTGTGGAAGCCGGTCGGCGAAGTGGCGCCGCCCATTGATCCCAAAGAGCTGAAGGCCCCGCGCGATCTGCAGCCGGTCCATCCGGATTTTCTTGATTGGGCGATCGACGTGCCGGCTCCCTACACGCCGTCGCCTTCGCCGCCGCCATCTGCGCCGCAGCGGGCCGCCCGCGAGCCCGCGCCATGGAACGCTTCGCCGGCGCCGGCAGCCGGGGACATGAGCTGGGCGCAGGGCCCCCCGAAGCCGCCGCCGCCAGCACCTGAAGTGCCCCCGGTGCCCAGCCCGCGCCGGCCGGTCTGGGTATCAAACGAGCCGCAAGGCCCTTGGGCGGCGCCGCGGACCGCGGCGCAGCCCGCGAGCGCAGAGGCTCCTGCGAGCGTGCCGGCCGCGCCTCCTCCCCTCCTTCCCGCGCTTGCGGGGCAGGGTTGGGGAGGGGGTGCGGGGGACGGCAGGGAGGGGGCAGCTTCGGGCCATCCTGCCGCGCTCAGCGGGATGGATGGCGCGGCCATGACTGATTTCGTCCGCCTGTTTGCGCGCGGCGCCGGCCTGCCGGAAGATGCCCTCACGGGGAGAGATCCGGCCCAATTTGCCGAACAGCTCGGTCAGCTGATGCGCCTCGTCGCCGAAAACGTGAGGCAGCTCCTCGAAGCGCGCCAGATGGCCAAGCGCCTCTCCCGCAGCTCGAACCAGACCATGGTCCAGGCGGTGGACAACAACCCTCTCAAATTCGCGCCGAGCGCCGAGGATGCCTTGCGCATCATGTTCGGGCCGCCGACCAGGAGCTATCTCGATGCCTGGCGCGCATTCTCCCAGAGCTTCGACGACCTGAAGAGCCACCAGCTACGGACCTTCTCGGCCATGCAGCACGCGTTGCGGCTGATGCTTGGCGAGTTCGACCCCGACGTTATCGACAACACCGCTGCGGCCGATCGCGGCCTGGCCGGCATGGTCGGGTCGCGCAAGGCGCGCTTGTGGGACATCTACGTGGCGCGCTGGCAAGCGCGGACCCAGGGCCGCGTCGACGGCATGCTCAACGCCTTCATGGACTATTTCGCCGATTGTTACGACCGCGACGAAAGATGAGGTGCGCTCGGGCGCGGCCGGTCGCCGATCTGCGCATGTAGGGCGGGTTGAGCGCAGCGAAACCCGGCATCAGCATCGCCTCTGGAAAGGGCCCTGATGGGTTTCGCTGTCGCTCAACCCATCCTACAAGATCGTGCCCGCGAACAGCGGCCCGGGAAAGCTGAACCGCTCGGAAGGGATGGCGCACTAACTTCTTGCATGCTCTGCAAATCGAAGCGAAAAATCCACGGTCAAGACGGTAGAGACAGTTTATGTCCTGGTACTCCAAGGTGGCATGGACGGAGGGCCTGTTCCTTCGACCCCACCATTTTCAGCAGAGCGACCGTTATCACGAGCATCTGCTCGAATTGCGGGTGCGGGCAGCGACCCCGTATCCGTGGGGGTTCTCGCATCTCGAAATCGATCGCGACCTCGCGCAGCAAAGCAAGTTCGGCTTGCGCCGCGCCGCCGGCGTCATGCCGGATGGCACGCCGTTTGATATTCCGACGGACAGTCCGCTGCCGCCGCCCATCGCAGTGCCGGACACCGCCTCGCAGCACATCGTCTGGCTCTCGATGCCGGTCGCAGCCGCCAATATGCGCGAAGCGGACGACCGCGAATCCGACAGCGCCGCGCGTTTCGTGATCGGCTCGGAGACATTCATCGACTCGACCGCGGCGCTGCGCCTCGAAGAGGAGGTCGACATAGCGTTTCCGCGGCTGGCCTTCGAACTTCGCAAGACCGCGAAGCCCGGTTACGTCAACCTCGGCATCGCCCGCGTGCTGGAAGTCCGCGACAAGCAGATCGTATTCGACGAAAAATACGTGCCGCCGCTGCTTTTGTGCAGCGCCCACCCAACTGTCGCCGGCTGGATCGATCGCGTGATCGGCTGGATCGACAACAGGCTCGAAGAACTGGCGCGCTATGCCGCCGACCCGACCGCCGGCGGAGGCCTGCAGAGCGTCGATTACCTGGTTCTGCAGCTCTTGAACCGGCACATTGCGGCGCTCAAGCATTACCGCACGTCCGGCTATCTGCATCCCGAGCGGCTGTTCGACGAGTTCCTGCATCTCGTTGGCGAGCTTGCCACCTTCGCGACGCGTGAGCGGCGGGCCCGCGAATACCCGCTCTATGACCAGGATGACCTTGAAAACGTGTTCGGGCCGGTGATGCGCGACCTGCAGGACTTCCTCAGCGCCAGATTCGGCCGCCGTGCGATCCGCCTCGAGATCATCGAACGCGCGCACAATGCATTCATTTCGCCGATCCGCGACCGCACTTTGTTTCGCAACGCCACGTTTGTGCTCGAGGTCGCAGCGCGCCGCCCGCTCACCGAAATCCAGAGCCATTTTCCCCATCTGTTCAAGGTCGGCCCCGACACCAAGATGAACGAGATCGTGCACGCCCATTTGCCCGGCGTGCCGCTCCTCCACCTGCCGACGCCGCCGCCGCAGATCCGCGCGATCACCGACCACGTCTATTTCTTCTTCGACCGCAAATCGCCGCTGTGGCCTGAATTCTCGACGGCGAGCACAATCGGGATGCACTTTTCCGGCGATTGGCCCGAGCTTGAACTTGAATTGTGGGCCGTACTGGAAGACCGGCGATGAGCGACAACGTTCCACCGCGCAATCCATTCGGCATCCCCGGGGAACGGACGGTGATCCGCCCCAATCCGGGAGGGCGGCGGCCGGTCGCGCCGCCGCACGCACCGGGGACGCCGGCTGCGCCGTACACGCCGGCGCCGGAAAGCCAGGGACCGCCCCAGCCTGCCGCCGCCCCCGCAACGCCCTACGTTCCGCCGGCAGCCCCCGGAGATCCGAATCCCGACGACTGGATCAGAGCACGCGCCCAACCGCCGCAGCAGGCCGCCCAGGCGCGCATGCCCGAAGTTCGGATCGACGAACTCGTCGCGCCCAATGAAAATCCGATCCTGCGCTCTGCCGGTCCGCTTCTCCTTCTCCTCGGCCGCCTGCGCGTCGCCCTTGCCCGCGCCTCGTTCGCGAGCCTGATGGAACAGGTCGCGGAGGCGATAAAATTTTTCGAGCGCGACATCCGCTCTGCCGGCATCTCCGAGGCGCAGGCGAATTCCGCCAAATACATCATTTGCGCCACTGCCGACGACATCGTCCAGAATATCCCGACCGAGGATCGTCACGTCTGGACGCAATACAGCATGCTGAGCCGCTTCTTCGGCGAACGCGTCGGCGGCGTGCGTTTCTTTGACGAACTCACGCGGCTCAAGCAGGATCCGGTCGTCAATTACGACCTGCTCGAATTGCAGCACACCTGCCTCGCGCTCGGCTTTCACGGCATCCATCGCACGTCGGCGGGCGGCGTCGCCACGTTGCAGCAGATCCAGCGCGATCTCTACGAGACGCTGCGCCGCGTGCGTCCCAAGGTGTACCGCGATCTGTCGCCGCGCTGGCAGGGACAAGAGCTGGCAAGCCGGTCGTCGCGCTTGCGCGTGCCGTGGTGGGGCGTGCTGGGCGTCGTCGGCCTCTTGCTGTTCGGCATTTATTTCGTTCTGCTCTATTGGCTCACCGGCGGCGTCGATCCGGCGGCGGCGCAGATGCTCGCGCTCCACGACACCGGCAAACTCGCGATCGCTCGCATCCCTTCCCCGGCGCCGCCACCGCCGCCGCCCGAACCCGATAAGATTACGCAGTTGCAGCGCATCTGCGCCGCTCTCGGGCCTGAGGTCGCCGCCAACAAGGCGACCGCGGAACAGACCGCAAACCAGATCACGGTCCGGGTCGGCGACGTGATCCTGTTCGATTCGGGTTCCGCTACGGTGCTTGACGCCTTCAAGCCGATTGCGGCCCGCGTCGCCCAGACGCTCGACAAGGAAGAGGGCTTCATAAAAATCATCGGACACACCGACAACGTGCCGATCAGCCGCAGCAATGTCCGCTTCCCGGACAACTATCGTCTCTCCATCGAGCGCGCCAAGAGCGTCGCCGCCCTGTTCAGGCCGTACCTCGCCAATCCGGATCGCTTGCAGACCGACGGCAAGGGGGAGACCGCCCCGATCGCTGACAACAGGACTCCTGAGGGCCGCGCCAAGAACAGGCGCGTCGAAATCCTCATTCCACGAACCGACACCGGCCCCGTCGCCGAAAGGACTTGCCCGCGATGAGGGGGGATAAGCGACATGCGATTCCCCTCCCCCGCTTGCGGGGGAGGGCTAGGGAGGGGGCCAATTCCGTGGCAAGGACGTGCCGCACGCGCCCCCTCCCTGACTCTCCCCCGCAAGCGGGGGAGAGGAGGGAGAATGGACCGGTCATCTGTAATTGGCGCTTCAGCCGGACGAACAAGCCATGATGGGCATCTCCTCCAGAGACATCTTGCGGATCGTCCTTGCGGGGATCGGCCTCACGTCGGTCTGCGCGCTCATTTATCTTGCCGGGCCCTTGATTTCGATCGGCGGCTGGCGCCCGCTTGAAAGCTACATCGGACGTGAAATCGCCATTCTGGTTCTGGTGGCCGCCTTCGCCTCGGTCATGGCGTTCAATTGGAGCCGGCGCAAAAAAGCGACCGAAAAGATCGCCGAGGGCATCGCAACCCCGGACAAGGTCGAGGACGACGCCGATGTCCTCAAGGACAGGATGAAGGATGCGCTCGCCACGTTGAAAGCGGCAAGCGGCGGCAAGTCCGACTTCCTCTACGATCTGCCGTGGTATGTGCTGATCGGCCCGCCGGGCTCCGGCAAGACAACGGCGCTCGTCAATTCAGGGCTGAAGTTTCCCCTATCGCGCGGCGCCACGCCCGCCGCAATCGCCGGCGTCGGCGGCACCCGCTATTGCGACTGGTGGTTCACCGAACAGGCGGTGCTGATCGATACGGCCGGCCGCTACACCACGCAGGATTCAGACGCCAAGGCCGACAAGCAGAGCTGGCTTGCGTTCCTCGATCTCCTCAAGAAGAACCGGCCGCGCCAGCCGATCAACGGCGTCCTGGTCGCCATCAGCCTTGAGGATCTGATGACGCTGCCGCCTGCCGACATCGCGGCCCATGCCAATGCAATCCGGGCGCGGCTCGTTGAACTGCATGAGCGCCTCAAGGTCGATTTTCCCGTCTATGCGGTGTTCACCAAGGGCGATCTGGTCGCCGGCTTCACCGAGTTTTTCGCCAATCTGTCGGATCAAGGCCGCCGCCAGGTGTGGGGCGCAACGTTCCAGACCGGCGACAAGACGCGCAACTTTGTCGGCGACGTCCCCAAGGAGTTTGACCAGCTCGTCGAGCGCCTCAACAGCGAACTCACCGACCGGCTGCAGGAAGAGCCAACGCCAAGCAACCGCGTGCTGCTCTATGGCTTCCCCACCCAGATCGCAGCGCTCAAGCGGCCCGTCTTCGACTTCCTCAACCAGATTTTCGAGCCGACCCGCTATCATGCCAACGCGACCTTGCGGGGCTTTTACTTTACTTCCGGCACGCAGCACGGCACCCCGATCGACCGGCTGATCGGGGCCCTGGCAAGGAGCTTCGGCGCCGAGCAGGTCGGCGCCCACGCCTATTCGGGCCTGGGCAAGAGCTTCTTCCTCACCGACCTGATCCTCAAGGTCATCATCGGCGAAGCCGCCTGGGTGTCGACCGACCCAGCCGCGGTGCGGCGCGCCCGGATCATCAAGGCTTGCCTCTACACGACCGTCGCGCTCTTCGCGGTGGCGATGACCGGACTGTGGTGGGTGAGCTATGGGTACAACAGCCAGCTCATCTCTGCGACCCAATTTGCGGTGCTCGATTACGCCCGGCAGGCCGGGCCCTACGCGCATGAAACGGTCATCGGCGACCGCAACATCGACAAGGTGCTGCCGCTCCTCTTCAGACTGCGCAACCTGCCGACCGGCTACGCAACCCGCGAAGCGCCGACGCCCCTCCTCGGCACATTCGGATTGAGCCAGCGCGAGCGCCTTCAGACTTCGGCCGAGCAGGTCTATCACGTCGGCCTCGAACGGATGTTCCGGCCGCGATTGATGTTCCGCCTTGAGGAATTTCTCAACGCCAACAAATCAAACCCCGGCCAGATCTACGAGGCGCTCAAGGTCTATCTGATGATCGCCGGCATCGAGAAGGCGGATCGCGATCTCATCGTGAGCTGGATGCGGAACGACTGGAGCGAAATCTATCCGGGCGCCCCGAACGCCGAGGGCCGCAAGGCGCTCGAAGGCGAGCTTATCGCGATGCTCGATCTCGAAGGCGGCGACGAGCCGCTGGTCGAACCCAACCTGGGCCTGATCGAGGAATGCCGCCGCATTCTGGCGCGGCTCTCCATCGCCGACCGCGCCTATCAGCTCCTCAAGTCGCAGTCGCGCCAGTCGATCGCCCCCGACTGGGTCGCGTCCCAGCATGGCGGCCCGGACTTCGCCACCGTGTTCGAAGCAGCCCCGGGCCAGGATGTCGAGAAAATCTACGTGCCGGGCTTCTATACCTATGCGGGATTCCAGCGCGCCTTCATCGAAAAGCTGCCGACCATCGCGGAGCAGCTCCAGCGCGACAACTGGGTGCTCGGCGATATCGGCAAGCTGGAAGCGATCAAAGCGCAATATGACAGCCTCGTCCGCGATCTGCTTAACATCTACGCCCGCGATTTTGTCGCCGCCTGGAAGCAGGCGCTCGAGAAATTGCGGGTCCGCGCCCTCAACGCCGGCAAGCCGCGATACGAGGCCCTCAACGCGGCTGCCGCTTCGACATCGCCGATCCGGCTGCTCATAGAGTCGATCCGGGACGAAACCGTGCTGACGCGAGAGCGCAAGGACCCCAAAGGCGGCAGCGACGGGAAGAAAGAGTCCGCGGCGCCGCCGGTGCTCGGCCCGCAGAGCGCTTCGCCTGGCGCCTATATCGAGGCGCAATTCAAGCCGTTCCACCAGGTGGTGGAAGGCGACGGCTCGCGCCGCATGATCGACGTCATCCTCGGCGACCTGACCGCGATCAACAACAGCCTCCAGACCATCGTACTCAATCCCGTCCAGGAGCAGCAGGCGACCTCGCAGTTGCGGACCCAGGTCGCGCAATTCAAGAACGACGCGCTGCGCATGCCGAGCCCGTTCAACAGCATGCTCCTGCAATCGGCAAATTCGTTCGAAAACACCATCGCCGAAGACACCTACGGACAGCTCAGGGACGCATTTCAGAACGAGGTCTACGGCCCCTGCCGCACCCTCACGGGCAATCGCTATCCATTCGTCCGCAGCGCGGCGGCGGAAATCACGCCCCAGGACTTTGGACGCCTGTTCGGCGGCAACGGATATTTCGATTCTTTCTTCAGAAAGAACCTCGAACCCTACGCCGATCTTTCTCAGCGTGAGTGGAAGTGGCGCAAGGACAATCCTGTCGCCAGGCGCATGTCGGACGACACGCTGCGTCAGTTCCAGCGCGCCGCGCTGATCAAAGACGCATTTTTTCCGACCAACGGCAATATCCCGATGATGACCCTGACAGTGACGCCCCCGATGCTCGCCGGCACCGGATTGATTGCAAAGCTTGAGATCAGCGGCGTCCCGATCGCATCATCCAGTCAGCCCGGGACCCCCGCCCCGCAGCAGGTGCAATGGACCGGCAGCGCCGGCGGCATAACCGCCGTGTCGCTCGCTCCGGATCCGCCTAGCCCGAACGTTGCTCCCTCCCGCCAGTTGGGAGGCGCGACGGGCACGACCGCATGGGCGCTGTTCCGGCTCCTTGACCGGGCGACAAAGTCCGCCATTCCTAACGGAATCACCGCGAGCTGGTCTCTGCTTGCTCACGATGTGTCGTTCCAGATACTTACCGGAACCAGCGTCAACCCGTTCAACCCGGCGCTGTTCGCCGACTTCAAATGCCCGGCGACCCTGTGAGGGGGCCATGCAATGCAGCCTTTACGGTAAGGTGCCCGCAAAGCGCGACTTCATTGCCATCGGCGCGCCGCGCGAATTCCTCAACGCCTGGGAGCCGTGGCTGCAGGCCGCGATCTCGGCCTCGCGCGAGGCGCTCGGCGACAAATGGCAGCCGGCATTTCTCACCGCGCCGATCTGGCGGTTCTGGCTCGGCGCCGATATCTGCGGGCGGAGCGTAATCGGCGCCCTCATGTCCTCGCTCGACGGCATCGGCCGCTATTTCCCGCTGACGCTGTTCGCCTGCGCCGACGACAATGCCGCGATCCCGCCGCCGGAGTTCACCGCGCAGGAGGACTGGTTCGACGCCGCGGAGGCGTTCCTGATGGGGACGCTCGATCGTGACGCGAATTTCGAGGCGATGGCCGCCGAACTCAGCGCCTTGCCGCCGCCCTTTCAGGAGCTGCCAAAAGCGCCGGCGCAGGGTGGCGGAGGCGACGGGCCGCAGCCGCTCCCTCAGGCGCTTCCCCAGGTGCTGCTGCCGGCCCGCGGGCAAAGCTTCAGCGACGTTTTCAGTTCGATTCGCCTGCGCGATTATGCCAAGATTTACGCTGGTTCGACATTTTGGTGGACGATCGGCGGCGAAGGCATCGCACCCATCGCGCTTTCGGGCAAGGGCATGCCCGACCCGTTTTTGTTCGCGGCGATGTTGACCGGCAAGTTCGCGGCCGCTCCGGCTTGAGGCATGGCGCCACAATGCAAGATGCAAAGTCACGGATTGAGGCGGGCGCCGCAACGCATGTCGGCAAGGTGAGGCGGCAGAACGAGGACAACTACCTTGTTGCGACGCCGCGCGGCTTGTGGGCTGTGGCCGACGGCATGGGCGGGCATGAGGCCGGCGAAGTCGCAAGCCGCATCGTCGTCGACGAACTCGCCGCCGTCGAAACTCCCGCCACCGCGGCGGAATTGCTGGCAAGCTGCGAGCAGCGCTTGATCAACGCCAACAGCCGCCTCAAAAAGCTTGGCGATGAGCGCGGCGCGCTCATCGGCACCACCGTCGCAGTTTTGCTTATTTTCGATGGCCACTACGCCTGCGTCTGGTCCGGGGACAGCCGAATCTATCGCCTGCGCCGGCATCGGATCGAGCAAATATCAGTCGATCATACGGAAGCCCAGGAGCTTGTTTCCGCAGGCCGGCTCACCGTCGAGGAGGCGCGCGCCTGGCCGCGCCGGAACGTCATAACGCGGGCGATCGGCGTCAGCGATGATCCGGAGCTTGAGATCAAAGGCGGCGCCCTGGAGCCCGGCGACACGTTCGTGATCTGCAGTGACGGCCTCACGGCCCACGTCGAAGACGAGGAGATACTGGCGCTGGCAGGAGAAAGCCCGCCGCAAAGGGCGTGCGATCTCCTGGTGGGCCTGACGCTTGATCGCGGAGCGGTCGACAACGTCACCGTGGTGGCGGTCCGAGTCGATTCTGCCGCAGCTCCGCCTCCCTGCCCTCCCCCGCATGCGGGGAAGGGCAGGGAGGGCGGCTTGGAGTAGCGCCGATGTCGGACAGCTATTCTGGCGAACCGACGCGCGTCTATGCCGCCGAACCTGCCCGCCTCGCACCCGGCACACGGCTGAACGGCATCTTCGAGATCGACGCGCGCATCGCATCCGGCGGCATGGGTGAAATCTATCGCGGCCACGCGGTCGAAACGGGCGATCCGGTCGCCATCAAGGTGATGCGCACCGATCTCGCCGACAACGCGACCGCGCTGGCGCTGTTTCGCAAGGAAGCCTCGGCGCTGCACTACATCCATCACGAGGCTATCGTCCGCTACTACATCTTCTCCCATGATCCGGGGACCGGGCGGCATTACCTCGCGATGGAATTCGTGGATGGACAGCCGCTGTCCGAGCTGTTGCAGCGGGGACCGCTCGGCTTTGAGGCCGTCCGCGTGCTTAAGGAGCGTCTCGCCGCGGGCCTCAATGCTGCCCACCAGCACGGGATCGTCCACCGCGATCTCTCCCCCGATAACGTGCTTATTCCTGCCGGCGATCTGGCCAAAGCCAAGATCATCGATTTCGGCATCGCCCGATCGACGCGCGCGGGCGACGGCACCATCATCGGCAGCGGCTTCGCCGGCAAATACAACTACGTCTCGCCGGAGCAGCTCGGCCTGTTCGGCGGCGACGTTACCGCGAAGTCGGATATCTACAGCCTCGGTCTCGTGCTGGCGCAATGCCTCCTCGGACGACCGATTGACATGGGCGGCACCCAGTTCGAAGTGCTGGAAAAGCGGCGCGTCCTGCCGGATCTGCGGGCGGTCGAGGCGCGTTTCCGCCCGCTTCTGGAAAAGATGCTGCAGCCCAACCCGGCGGATCGGCCCGAGTCGATGGGCGCCGTGGCCGCGTGGCCGCTCGCGGCCCAAACCCCGGCGGCGCCCCGCCGCTCTGGCGCGCGCGGCCGCACCCCCTCTCCTCGAAGCGCGCAAGGGAGGGAGAGCGCCGCGGCGACGCCGCAAGCGGTGCGCAGCCGGCCGCTGACAAAGGTTGCTGTCGCGTCAGCGCTTCTGCTGGGCGTCGGGAGCATCGGATTTTATTTCGCCAAGGACCTGGTTTTGCCGCCGGTGAGGACGCCGCCGCCGCCGCCACCTATCACCTCCGACGATAAACAAAGCGAAGGCGGAGCCAAAACGGAAGCCCGGCCCGATCAGCGGACGCAGCGGGAGCGCACGATCGAGTTCCTTACGGCGTATGACGGCGGCGATTGCTTTTTCATCACGCCGGAGCGGCTGAGCGACCACCCGGCGCCCCGCGACGTGGACGGCTTAGGCAGCTCGGTCGCGCCCTTTGACGTTCTCAGCTACGAATTCCAGCGCCAGTTCGGCTCCGAGCCCGCGATCGGCCTGCATCAGGTCACGGCAGAGCAGTGCCCCGCTGTGAATTTTCTCTTTCGCACCAGGAATCAACCCGGCGCTGCGCCGCGGCTCGACATTGTCACAGCAGAACTGAAGCAGGACCCTGCGGTCTTGACGGGCTCTCTCTCCGGGCTTGGCGACCGGCATGTCGAGCTTTTGCTGATCACCGACGATGGATACGTTCTTAGCGCAACCGAAGGTCTCAAAGCAGGCGGCGATGGCATGACCTTCTCGATCAAGCTGCGCAAGACCCCCGGGCCGCCGCGGCCTCAACTCATATTCGCGATCGCGTCACCGAAGCCGTTGGAGGCGCTGAAATTACCGCCGGACGGCTTGCGCGCCGAACAGGTCTTTTCGAAGGCGCTCACCGAGGCATCGCAGCGCAACCTCACGCTCAACGTCAGCGCCAAATATTTCCAGCTTCAGAAGATGCCGTAGAGATAGCCTGGGCCGCCATCCGTATGACAGCGCTAATTGCCCGAGATCAGCGCAAGCGAGCTCATAGCTCAAACGTAAGTCTCCACTGTCACGTTTTGAACCGCCGGCCATTCCTCGCCAACCAACTCCACAAAACCTCTCGCTCCTCCCATTTCCGGGAAGGCCGGATCATGAATCGGATTGTCACATAAAGGGCGCAAAGCGGCCATGGCTGCGACATTTACCATTGTGTCCGTTGAAGCCAGGCGCCGGTCCAGCCAACTGAGGGGGCGCTGCGATTTTCTTGCATTTACTGCGATTTCGAGATATTATTTGGGGTGGAGGGGGTGGCTTCACGAGCGCTGTGTTCTGGCCGCCTCAAGCGGGCCATCATGAAAAAGCTGCTTTCGTTGGTAGCTGTGGCCGCCGCCATTGCGTTCGCGGTGATTGGCGGAAGCGTTGGCGCTTGGGCCGAACGCCGCGTCGCGCTTGTAGTGGGGAATTCCAATTATAAGTCCCCGGGAATCTCGCTGCCGAACCCGCGCAACGACGCGGAGGACGTTTCCGCAGTTCTCAAGACCCTCGGCTTCGAGGTGAAAACCACGGTCGACGCGTCCAAGCGCGACATGGATCTTGCGCTCGCCGACTTTGCGCGGCGGGCGACCGACGCCGACGCCGCCCTGTTCTTCTATGCCGGCCACGCCATGCAGTTCCAGGGCCGCAATTACCTGATGCCGACCGATGCGGAGCTCGAGGACGAGATCAGCGTGCGTTACCAGATGGTCGGCCTGCAGGACGTCACGGCTGCGCTGGACCGCGCCAATGGCGTCAAGATCATGATTCTTGATGCCTGCCGCAATAATCCGCTCGCCAATCGCCTGCAAGGGGCGCTTCGCGGTCTGTCGTCTCCGACCCGCGGCCTTGCCCGCATCGATAAGACCCAGGGCATGGTGGTGGCCTATGCGACGGCGGCCGATGAGGTCGCACAGGATGGGCAGGGCCGCAACAGCCCCTTCACGGCGGCCTTGCTGAAGCGGCTTCAGGAACCCGGCCTTGAGATCGAGATGATGTTCCGCCGCGTCGCCGCCGACGTCAATGCGCAGACAGGCGGACGCCAGCGTCCGGAGACCACCATCTCGCTGCTGTCGGAATATTACCTCAACCAAAACGACCGCATCGTCTTCGAGCGGATGAACAAGGACGACCGGACCGCGCTACGCGATTTTATCGCCAGATATCCCTCTTCGCCGCTCGTGAACAATGCCCTCCACCAGCTCGATGTGCTGGAGCGCATAGCCCGCGAACGTGAAGAGGAGCGCCGCAAAGCCGACGAAGAAGCCAGGCGCAAGGCTGCCGAGGCTGCCGCCGCAGAGGCCAGGCGCAGGGCCGAAGAAGCTGCCGCCGCAGAAGCCAGGCGAAAGGCCGATGAAGCGGAAGCCGAGCGCAAAGCAGCCGAGGCTGCCGAGGCGAAGCGCAAGGCCGACGAGGCCGCCGCCGCAGAAGCCAGGCGCAAGGCCGACGAAGCGGAAGCCGAGCGCAAAGCAGCCGAGGCTGCCGAGGCGAAGCGCAAGGCCGACGAGGCCGCCGCCGCAGAAGCCAGGCGCAAGGCCGACGAAGCGGAAGCCAGGCGCAAAGCGGCCGAGGCTGCCGA
>JAJPKK010000096.1 GCA_021323775.1 Hyphomicrobiales bacterium | reverse complement strand
GATGCGGCACAAGGATTTCGGGATCTGGCACACCTGGACCTGGGCGCAGCTCTTGGCCGAGGTGCGCGCTTATGCGGTGGGGCTGGCCCGCCTCGGCCTCGCGCGTGGCGGGCGGTCGCGAAAGCGCGCGGCGTCGCGCGCCAGCAACTTCGGGAACGTGTCGGTATCGGCGTTCGCCATGTTTGTCCTCCCGAGCGCCGGCGGAGAAGCCCGAGGGCCCCGGTACAAATACCCCGCCCGATATTGGGCTGGTCTTGACATGGACTATCCGATGGTCCATTTCGACAGAATGGTTGAGCAATGGGCAATCCAGTGCATATTTCCGTAACTGACGCAAAGGGCCAGCTCACCGACTTGGTCAGGCGGGCGGAAGCAGGCGACGAGATCATCCTGACCCGTCACGGCCACCCTGCAGTGCGCCTTGTCCCGGTCAGGTCGATGGCTGATCCCAGGGCCCGAAGAGAGCTGCTTGAGGCGATCCGCAGATCTGGCGCCGCTCGTGCGACGCCGGGGCCGGCCGCCGCCAGAAGCCAGGACTTCCTCTACGGGGAGGACGGGCTGCCCGAGTGATTGACGCGACATGATTGCGGTCGATACCTCGGCACTCATGGCTATCGTGCTCGGCGAGGCGGAGAGCGACGCCTGCATGGTAATACTTGAAGCGGAGCCGACAGTCTTGATTTCGGCGAGCACGGTAGCGGAAGCCCTGATCGTGGCAGCGCGACGCAACGTGGCAGACGAGATGGCGAACTTGATCGATGGGCTCGGCTTCGACATTGTTACCGTAACGGCAGCGTCCGCGCGGCGCGTGGCCGCCGCTTATGCGCGCTGGGGCAAGGGCGTCCATTCAGCGGGGCTGAATTTCGGTGACTGTTTCGCCTATGAAGTCGCCAAAGCGCATGACTGCCGCCTGCTGTATGTCGGAGGCGATTTTGCGAAGACCGACGTGGAAGGCGTTCTGTAGCTGATTGGGTTTGCTGATTTTACCGATTCTCGCGGGCCGCCGTCGGATTTCAACCCGCGTTGTGTTTGGCGCATCCGCACGCGTGCCGAGCCGCGCAAGTTTGGGCGCTTCAACTGGTCGGAATGGAAGTTCTACCGCGATGAAGGCTGCGCGTGACCATCTTTCTTTCATGCGCGACGCGAGTCCGCCTTGCCGCTCGGCCTCGTGCGATGTTATCAGGCACGCCTGCCGCACCAAGTGAGAGTTCCGTGCGATTTATCGACATTTCCGGGCACGGCCGTCGCCTAAATCCGGGCGCGCCATGCTGAGGCGTGCTTATGACTGGTGCATTGCCGCCGCTTACAAGCCCCACGCCCTCTGGCTGATGGGGTTGGTTTCGTTTGTGGAGAGTTCGTTCTTTCCGGTGCCGCCAGACGTGATGCTCATTCCAATGTCGCTGGCGCGGCCCAGCAAGGCGTGGGCTTACGCGACGTTATGTACGCTCACCTCGGTCGCAGGCGGCGTGCTCGGTTATGGGATCGGAGCGCTGCTCTACGACTCGGTCGGCCACTGGCTGATTTCCCTTTACGGCCTCGGCGACAAGGTCGAGGCATTCCGCGAGGGCTATGCGCGCTGGGGCAGCCTGATCATCCTGCTCAAGGGCGTAACCCCAATTCCATACAAGCTTGTGACGATCACCTCGGGTTTTGCGGGATACAACCTCGGGCTCTTCGTCGTGTTTTCTTTTGTCGCTCGCGGCATGCGGTTCTATCTCGCCGCATTCCTGCTCAGCCGCTACGGGGACACAGCCCGCGAAATCATCGAAAGGCGCCTCGGCTTGTGGTTCACGCTAAGTGTCGCGGTCCTCCTCCTGGGCATTTTCGCCGCAGTCTACCTGTTCTAGTATGAGCGGGGTCTGCGGCGCGTGCCTACCCCGCCGGCCCAAGAGGGAAGGAGGGTTGCTCCTGAGGTTGCGGGGGCACGGTCGGATGGGGCCGCGGTGTTGGGGCGGCCGCTTGGGGCGGCCGGAGTCGCCGATGCGAATTGGGACGAAGCACAAATGGACGCGACGGCGCGGCGCCGATCGCGCAAGAATTGCGGCGCGCGCGGCTGCCGGCCTGTTGGCGTGCCATGTCGCTGTATCGGCCTGCGACGCCGCGATGGCGCAAACGCCCGGCCCCGAAGCGCCGTCGGCTCCTACAAACGCGCCGGCGCCGCCACAGCCGCAAGGCTTTTTCGATGCGCTCGGGAACTGGGTGCAGCAGGGTGTCGCCACCGTCGGGTCGGGATTCGGCGCGATGGTCGGCGCCGTCGGCGGGCAGGCGAACCAAGCTGCGAAGGAGGCCGCTGACGCGGCGCGCAATGCGGCGACGAGCGTTACGAAGCTCCCCGTTTCGGGCATCACTACCGGCCGGGAGCGCTGTATTCTCGCCCCGAACGGCGCCCCGGACTGCCGCACCGCCGCGGAAACCTTGTGCCGGGCCAAGGGCTACGCCGCCGGGACCAGCGTCGATTTCGAAACCGTCGAAAAATGCCCGCCGCGCTCTCGCGTCTCGGCCCGCAACGCGCCCGAGGGTGTGTGCACCCTGGAGCACTTCGTCACCAAGGCACTATGCCAGTGAAGCGGGCGTCGCGGCCGTTCGGCGCTTGACCTCCACGTCATAGACAAGGCCGGCAGGTCCCGGCCGCCGCGACACGACGATCTCGTCGTCGGGATCGACCCGGCCGAGATCGACGTCGCCGCCCGGCAAGAGGGCAATCATGCGGGGACCGATGCGCACGAACACGAAACGACCGCGTTCGGCGCCGTCGGCCACCCATTGGCGGATCCGCGCCTCATAGGGCGGCCTGATCCACGCATTCGAGAAGCTCGGATCAACCGCGACCTGGATATTGGCGCCGTTGCGCTGGACATAGACCACGAACTTTGCCTTCTCGGGCTTCCATTCCGGGCCGAAGCTCGCGTCCTGCATCCACAGGCAGTAGAACGCGCGGCATGATTGGGGCCGGTCGGGATAAATATTGCAGCCCTTTCCCGATACGGCGTGCCGGCACCATACGCCCGGAGGCTTGCCGAATTCTTCAATCGCCGGCACTTTGCAGCACATCATGCACGTGCCGCAGGCCCGTCCGGGCACGAGGCGCGGCTGGTCAAGGGTTGCCGGTTCGGCGTCTTTCATGCGCAATTCCCACTTGCCGCAATACCTTCAACGGGAGCATCGTGTAAACACAGAATCTTTATAATAATGGCAACGTTCGAATCACTTTGTCGAAGCTGAGCCAGTCGACGGTCGGAGCATAGCGCCGCAAAGTCGTATTCACGAACGCTAAAAGTTCATTGATAGCACGATCCGGCGGTGAACTCAGAATTCTACCGATCTCCCGCGCAGTTGCGGGCCGTAGCTTTTCCAATCGACGCCTCGGGTCCAAAGGATCGGGCCGATGCCGGGAGCGGCGAGGCCGCCACGAGTACCTGGAGAGCAATGTCGGCGGCGGCTGCAATAAGACTCAGTGCGCTCGCCGCCTCGCCTCGCTGGAATCGCTGAGCCGCCGTGACTATCACGATCGCAAGGTTCACTGGGCTCCAGACTTCGTCCACCATGGCTGTGTGCCGAGCCAAAGCTGACGAACGAGCATCCTCAATAATTTCTGCCTAGCCAAATTTCTCGACTTCACCGCGGTCGAGAAGCATGCAGAACTTCGTCACAGTCATGGAGGAGACAGCCGTCCCAACTCCAGGTTGGAAAAACCAGCTCCAGGCTGGACTGAGCGCAGTCGCAAACCTTACGTCACTCCGCCGGAACGCGGATGTCGTCGTCCGAGGGTTCGCGCAGCACATAGCCGCGGCCCCATACGGTTTCGATGAAGTTCTTGCCGTTCGATGCGTTGGCGAGCTTCTTGCGCAGCTTGCAGATAAACACGTCGATGATCTTGAGCTCCGGCTCGTCCATTCCGCCGTAGAGGTGGTTGAGAAACATTTCCTTTGTCAGCGTCGTGCCTTTGCGCAGCGAGAGGAGCTCCAGCATCTGGTACTCCTTGCCGGTGAGGTGGACGCGCTGCCGGTTGACCTCGACGGTCTTGGTGTCAAGGTTAACCATGAGTTCACCGGTCTGGATGACCGATTGGGCATGCCCCTTGGATCGCCGCACAATCGCATGGATGCGCGCCACCAGCTCGTCCTTATGAAAGGGCTTTGTCATGTAATCGTCGGCGCCGAAGCCAAGGCCCTTGACCTTGTCCTCGATGCCGGCGAGCCCCGACAGGATCAGGATCGGCGTCTTGACCTTGGAGACCCGCAGCGACCGCAGCACCTCGAACCCGGACATATCGGGCAAATTGAGGTCGAGGAGAATGATGTCGTAATCGTAAAGCTTGCCGAGATCGACGCCTTCTTCGCCGAGATCCGTCGTGTAGACGTTGAAGCTCTCGGATTTGAGCATCAATTCAATCGATTGCGCGGTCGCGCTATCGTCCTCGATCAGTAGAACGCGCATGCCAGAGTCCCCTTCCGCGCCGTCTCGGCGTCAGGTCGGCCTGCCGTACGGGGCGGCCGCGGTAATTTCCTTGGGACAAGTGATTCGGGACCTCAAACAAGGTTGCTTAACAAAGCCCCTTTCCCAAGCGCAAGAACCGAATAGGCAATTGTCGCCAAATCGGCCTAATCTGTTGGGGTGACAGGTTTTTTCAAGCACGTTTCAGTTCGTGTCCAGGGTTAAGAATCGGAGCTAACCGATTCCCAGGCTAGCTCGGCCGTCGCGACTGGACGAACCAGTTGGGTGACGCCATCGACGGTGGAGTTATGATTAATGATCCGGGTAAACACGGCGTTAATGACCGCAGAATTTAGTTAACGCAGGGCTCAATTTATCAACGTCCCTTACAGTGCATCGAGAAGTTCGGTCATCGAAACGCTGGTCGGACCGTGGTCGCCGATGCGATCTCGCTCCGCCCGGGAGCAGCAAGTCTCGTCCGCCCTTGCAAGCCAACCCGATCGCCGGGACGGCGAGCAGGGACCGAGAGCGGCCGGGGGCGCTTACGGCGCCGATTGCCGGCAACAGAAAACTAACACAATCATGGCATTATGGATGGTGCCGGATCGGCAAGCCGCGTCGTCAGCGCGACCGGTTCGTTCTTGTTCCCGGGGTTAGCAGTCCATGAAGTCGCGTAACACACTTATCCGCGTGAAGAGATTTCAGCTTGACGAAAAGCGGCGCAAGGTCGCCCAGATGGAAGCGATGATCGCCGACTTCCAGCGCATCGCCGCCGATCTTGAACGCGAAATCGTGGCCGAGCAGGAACGGGCCGGCATCTACGATCCATCCCACTTTGCCTATCCGACCTATGCGAAGGCCGCGATCGCTCGCCGCGAAAATCTGAAACGATCTATCGACGAGCTTGAAGCGCAGCTTCGCGAGGCGAGATTCTCGCTCCAGGAGGCGGCCGAAGAGCTTAAGCGGGTCGAACTCCTGGACGAACGCGATCAGAACCGCGACCGTACCGCCGAAGAAGCGCGCGAACACGCCGAATTCAATGCGCTCGCAGGCTTGCGGCCGCGCGGCGCGCTGGCTTAGGCCGCCGCTTACGGCGGCTCCACTGTGAAGCCGTCGGCCCGGTCGAGCGTGATCCGCCCGGCGGCGGCGGCAGCGGCCCAGCGCGCCGCGGCGGCGAGGCCGCCGAAGGAGAAGATGTGCGGCGCGAGGTCAGCGCGCTCGGCCGCGGCCTCGGCGAGCGGCCGCAGCACCGAATCGGGCGTCACCATCCCGAACAACTGTTTGGCAAGGCCGGTGTGACGCATGAGCCCCTGCGCCGAGGCGGTCACGCCGCAGATGCGAGCGTACCGCAGCAAGCCGGAGAGGGTGGCGGGGCCGGCAAGACCGATCCGGACCGGAAGGTCGATGCCCTGGTCGCGCAACCGTCCAATCCAGTTGAGGATGGCGGCAGCCGAAAAGCCGAACTGAGTGACGATGTGGACCGCAAGCCCGGTCTGTGCGGCAGCCTCGACCTTGGCGGCGATCGCGCGATCGAGTTCGGTTGCGCCGAGCCGGGGGTGGCCGTCCGGATAGCCTGCGATGCCGACCTCGACGATGCCGCGGCTCTGGAGGAGCCCGCTTTCGATCACTTCGATGGCGGCAAAGAACGGTCCGGCCGGAGCTGGGAGATCGCCGCCGATCACCAGCACGCGCTTGACGCCTGCCTCGTCGTTGAGCCGGCCGAGATGGCGATCGAGTTCAACGCCGCTCGAAAAGCGGCGCGCCGCGATGTGCGGCACCGGCTCGAAACCGGCGGCCGCCAAGCCAACCGCAAGGTCGATCTGCGCCGCAAGAGGGCGCGTTGGAACGGCGCTGATATAGAGCGGGGTCCTGGGCGCGATGGCGGCGCGCAGCCCCTCGATATCGCTCAGCGTTGGGCGGGTCGCCTCGAAAGAGGCGCGCGCCATGAAGGCGGCGATACGCTGCTGCGGCGACGACTGCACTGGCGACTGCGCCGATTTGGCGAGAACCTGTGCGGCGAGAACCTGTGCGGTCATAGTCTCGGCCCTTCTGTTAGCTGCGCCGCCGCGAGATGACGTAGGATTCGTCAAAGAACCACAGGCCGCCGTTCTTGCGCAGCACTTCCCGGGTGGCGTCAAGATAGCGGCCGTCGTTGACGACCTCCGCCAGACGGTGGTCCTCGACCTGGGCCACGTAGATAGCGGCGTTCCAGGCGGCGAACAGGGTCGAGGTGCCGATTGAATCCGATAGTTCCGAGGGCAGCGTGTGCATGTCGTAGCGAAACAGCGCACGATTGTCGGAATTGACGTTGAAATTGAGCTCGCGTCCGGCCGGGCCGAGCTCCTGCTTGACCGCCTTCATGATCTGGTGCCGGTCGTGGATGAAAGGGTTGTCGCCGGGCCACAGGCGCTGCACGATCTCAAGCCCTGGATCGTTGCCGTGGGAATGGATGGCGATGAGGCGGCCCCCGGGTCCGAGCGCGCGGGCGAGCGGTGCGATCACCCGACGGATCTTGAACTCGATCGGCGCCCGCGCCCGATAGGGCTGGGAAGCGATGATGAGGTCGTAGGCTGCCTGGGTGCCGCCGGGCCGCGGCAGAATCGGGTCGAGCAGAAAGCGATGATCCTCGCGAAAGATGACCAGCACCACGGGGCGGTCGTAGACCGGGTTACCCGTCTTGGGACTGACGCGGGCTTTCCAGTTTTCCGCCAGGAACGGCTCCAGATCGGTGATCTGCTCCTCGAACCTGTGGGCCGTGGCCCCGGTGAGCGCCACCTCGTGCCATACCAGGCTCGATGCCGCGCTCACCGACCTGACATGGAGCCACGGCGCATCCGCATAGGCGAGGTTGGTCAGCACCAGCACGGTGGCCGGATGCTCGACAAAGCGGTCAGGCACCTTCTGCAACGTCAGACGCGTGTCTTCCAGGCTGATTTCTTTGCCGACCACATAGAACGGCATGGCCGGGAAGCGGTCGTGCATCGCCCGCATCACCCGCGCCAACACGGTGCCATCGCCGATGCCGGCGTCGAACAGCCGGACCGAGGGCGGGCGCGGATGGATATTGACCAGCTCCTGCCCGACCCGGTGGGCCACAACCCACTTCTCGCTGCAGGTGTTCACAAACAGCAAGTATTTCTGGCGGTTATCGAAAAAGCGAAAATTGCGCTGCGGATCGTGCGGCGCCGGCGTTGGCATGAACGGCTTCGGGAAAGCGCTTGCGGTCGAGATGAGAGCAGTGCTGGGCGGCGACAGCTTCCCCGCGGGCCCGCTCGCTCCCGAATCTGACGCCCCGTCCCCAACGGCGGCCCGGTCTGAGGCAATGAAAGACGGCGGCCGCTGGCCGCCATGATAGGTGCGAAGGAGGCCGGCGTCGCGGTTTGCCTGCATAAAGGCATGAATCCGGTCCACCGTCTCAGTGGTGATGCGGCCGCCATTGCGCAGCCGGTTTGCGAGCTTGCCGTCATTGACGGCGCGGCGTCCGAACGTCGATTCGGCTAACCCTGTCTGGCGACAGAAGTCGGAGATCTCCGCCAAAAGCTCTTGGGCGGTCATGGCAGATTTTTCCTTCAGCCTTGGTTCCCTCACGATTTGCGCCGGAGCTCCGACGCTCATCCGCCGCGCGCTTTCTGGCTTTCGACGGCAGGGTAATGAGATCAAGCTGCGCCAACCCCGTCAACCACAAAGCATCCCACTCCCATAGTGGGCACTAGTGGGCAGCCCAAATTTTGTTTTATATTCGGAGGGCGCCGCGTGATTTTATTTCATTCTAAGTGGGCTGCCCGTATTTAGTGGGCAATGATGGGCCGCATCCCGCCACGCGGATCAACGCGAGCAAAGCGGCCCCGGCCGGTGAGGCAGGGCAACGAGTCGAGGTTAACGCCGCAGCGGGCCCAATATGTCGAGCAGGTATTTGGGGTCCCAAGCGGCGCGCTTGCGGCGGCGCTTGATGGATCGTTTGTC
>JAJPKK010000201.1 GCA_021323775.1 Hyphomicrobiales bacterium | reverse complement strand
GTGCCCGCCCAGATGCCGCCTTTCCCGTCATAGTCGAGCGTCACCGGGCCGTCGATGTGCGACATCCCCTCCGGCGGCATGTAGACCGACACCTTTTCGGTCGCGGGATCGACCTTGGCAAGGCCGCCCTTCGGCATCCAGGCATTGAACCAGATCACGCCCTTTGCGTCGCGGATGAGGCCATGCACGGTGGCGGCGTTGCCGGTGGCGGCATCGATCCGGAACGGCTTGAGCGCGCCGGTCTTAGCGTCAATGCGGCCGACCGACATGGTCTTGTTCGGCGCAACCGCCGCGAACCACAGATTGCCGTCAAGATCGGGCGCTGCATCGTGCGGCAGCGAGCCGGCGCGCGATGTCGTGGCCTTGGTCCAATCGCTGCCGTTGTTGGGCGGCGTCGCGGAGGGCAGCGGCTGGTCTGGATTGAGCGGCACGTCATATTCGCGGAACACTGCGCGGGCGGCTTCTCCAGACGGACGCGGGCGGCTGGTGATCTTGAAAGCGCCGCCGTTCGGACCGCGAGTCTTGGCAAGATATTTGGCGAGCGCGTCCTGGTGAAAGTCGAGCACCGGATTGTGCTGGTTCGCGCGATAGACGCCATAGACGTTGATGCTCTTCATCGCCTCTATGATGGCGTGCCAGCCGGCCTCATCAAAGCGATGCTGCAGGAAATAGCTCGGAGTGTGGCAGCTGGTGCAGTTATTATGGACGATGCGCTTCATGCGCCTGTCGTCCGCAGTATCCTCCGGCAGTCCGGCAAGGATGAGGTCGCCCGGCAACTGGCGGATGAGCCGCTCGGTGTCCTCGATCTTTTTGAGCGAGAAGTCCGCGCGAGCGCCGGACTTCAGCTCTGCCTCGCCGTTCGCGGTCTCGAAGCCGAGCGCCTGCGCCCACACGCGATATTTGCCGGGCGGAAGCGCCGGGAAATAGTAGGCGCCGGCCTCATCGGTGAAAACGGTCGTCGTGATGGGGGAGCCGATCGCCTTGGCCGAGACCGTCACGCCGCCCATCTTCTGGCCGTCCGGCGCCGTGACGGCGCCGGTGAGGATTGAAAGCTCGCCCGCGCAGGCGGCGTGCGGCAGCGCGACGCTTGCGAGCAGCGACAGCGCGAGCGCAACTCCGGTTCGATTGGCGGTGAAAGGGAAAATGGAAGACATGGCATCTTCTCCGGCTTGCACGGATTTTAAGATTCAGCGCGGCGGACTGGGGCTCGGCGCCGGGGCGGGCAGAGCTTTCAGATAGGCGACGATGGCGTCGATCTGGTCGGGCTCGAAGTGATACTTGAAGCCCGGCATGTTCGGCGTGCCGTTGCTAATGACTTCACGCATCAACGCCTCGTCTCCGCCGAGCGCCTTCCCCGACAGATCCGGGCCGTATTTGGCAGGCGACGTGATCTGGAGCTTGACGTGGCAGACCATGCAGGACTGATTGAACAGATTGCGGCCCTGCAATTGTTGGGGCGTGAGCGTGCCGGCAGCCGGAAACGGCTGTGCGGCGGCGGCTCCAATCCCGCCGGCGAGCAACGCGATTCCTGTCGTGCGCCTCACGTGGCGTCCTCCCGTTCTGATTGCTTCCCACATGTTATGGCGCGATCCTCCAAGCGTTGGCGCGGCAGGGCGACCCCTTGTGGTCGCCCGCCTTACACTTGCGTCGGCCTGGGCGACCACAACGCCGCCCTTACAGCGGCCAAATCGCGCAACAAACGCGCGCGACCGATTACGCCCGCGCCGGCGCCTTTTTGCCGCCGACCACGGTGGCGACCGGGAAGAGCCGCTGGCGGCCTGTCCGCTTGCCCTGATAGTTGTCGAGGAACTCGAAAGATCCTTCCCGCAACTCCAGCACCGCGATGTCGGCCGGCGCGCCTACATTGAGCGTGCCGCGGTCGCTGAACGCCTGGAAGACGCGCGCTGCATTGACGGTCGCGCGGGCGATCACCTGGTCGAGCGACATGCCGAACATCAGGAACTTCGACATCACATTCGGGAAGTCGATGACCCCGGTGGTGCGCGACATGGTGTTCCAGTCGGTCGAGAAGGTATCGGGCGCGAAGCCCTGCTTCATGCAGCGCTCCACCACGTCCCAGTTGAAGTGATCCGCTACGCCGTTGCCGAAGTCGAACCAGATGCCGCGGCGGCGGGCAGCGAGCACCTCCGGCAGCACGCGGCCATTGTCGTCGAGAATGCCGTTCGGGGCGGGCGCATACATGTGGGTAACAATGTCGCCGCGCTTGAGCAGGGGTAAGATCGCACGCATTGGCGAGTAGGATTGGCCGATGTGGATCATCACCGGCAAATCGAAGGGAGCGGCCGCTTCCTGAGCGCGCCGCAGCGCTTCAAGATCGTTGACGTCGGCCACATTGTTCGACAGCCGGGCCTTCACGCCGATGACGACATCGCGGTTGCGCGCAATCGCCCCGCGCGCGAGGCTCACGTCGGCGCGGCTCAAATCGTGCAGCTCGCCTCCGGGCGCCACGCCCGTTCGCGCGATGTTGATCAGCAGGCGGCCGAGGTTCGGCCCCGCCTTCACGTTGGCGGCCCCCTGGTCGATCCCGTCGGCCCCAAACGATCCGGCATCGACGAAAGCGGTTACGCCGTCCAAGAGGCAGAGCGGCGGCCCTTCCTTGGTGCGGGCGGCGTGGGAATGGATGTCGACGAGGCCCGGCGCCACGATCTTGCCGCGCGCATCGATCGTCTCCGTGGCGTCGGCTGCGATGTTCTCCTCGACAGCCGCGATGCGGCCGCCGGCAACTGCGACGTCGCGGACGGCGTCGATTCCAAGCGAAGGATCGATGACGCGTCCGCCCTTGACGATCAAATCGTAGGTCGCCGCCAGCCCCTGAGGCATACGGGACAACATCGCCGCGCCTGCGGCGGCTGAATACAAAAACCGGCGCCGGGTCACCATGGTCGCTCTCCTCCTGATGCAGTCGCGTCCTCGTTTGGCAGAATCGAAGAGTTAACTCCCTCTACGGGACTCTCCGCGGGACGCGTCGTGGCATCGCTGCAACCGAATAGGTCTTCCCGTCGCAGCTTGCCCGCCACACCGGGGATAGTGGACGCCGCAGATCGCAGTGTCAACGATCCGATCAATAGCCGACGACTCCCTTGCAAAGATCAAAGCCGTTGAAACAGGGGTGACATGTGTGGGACAGTGCGCGATGCCGAGCGCGGCGGACCAAAAATCGGATATTGAGAATGGCTGTTCGGATCGCGGCGAGGACGTGCGTGCTCGTGATCGGTTTTTTGCTCGCGACATTTTCTGTGCGGGCTGCTGTTTTTGATGAGCATGACGCGTCGCGGCTTGCCGGCATCAACGAGGCGATCCAGTCGTTCGAGAACGATGTCGGTTCGGCGCTCCACAACCTCTCCGCGGACGACGCCGATCAGATCGAGTCCTACGCCTATGTGGAACTGAACCTTGAGGCCGCCCACGAGCGGCTGAATAACGTGTTCATGCTGCTCGCTGTTTCTATCTACATGGAATCGTCATCCGATCAGCTTCTCGTTTTGGATGTCCTTTATGCGCAGATATTGCCGCGCAGCAAAAACTACGTGAATGAAAAGAAGGATGCGATCGCCAGCATGGCGGCTGCCCGGCCAGGAAACCAGGTGTTTGCGTCCTACAGTTCGCGAGCCGATGCCATTCTGGGCGATCAAGCCGTCGCGTTTCTTGATGAGCTGTACGAAAGGATTGCGAATTCGCGGCGGTAGGCGCGTTGCCGGCGCGCCGGACTGAACCGGCTAAATCCGTGCGGCGCGGGCGAGGCTGCTCCGGGAGTCGCTCCGGTCAATGCCGGGCTGCGCGGTTGAGCCAAGCGGAAGGCTGCGGCCAAGTTGGACGATGGGTGCTTGAGAAGCTCCCTCTCCCCGCCGGGCGGGGAGAGGGGTTGCCGGAGGGATCGCGCGACAGCGAAATCCGTCGGCTTATTGCTTATTCCTGCGGTGAAGCCGACGGCGTTGGCTGCGCGAAGCCCTTTCGACCCGATTCGCGTCGATCAGCCGCCGTCACCCGTCGGCCGCGACCTCGCGGCAACCGGGCCGACAATGCGCTCGAAATCAGCCTGCGGTCCGGGATTGCCGTGGATCGGCACGTGCTGCGCCACGTCAAGCTTCAGCCGCTTGATGTTGTTGAAGAGCACGACTGCGTTTTCGCCGACGTTCTGGAGGTTGCCTCCTGCGGGCGGCGGCGAATACAGATCGGCGTTGACGAGAATCTTCGACTGCGGGAGATACGCCACCAGCATATCGGTTGCGTGATTGAGACCTTCCACGTGATACAGCTCGAGGACACGCGTCTCATCGCCGATCGTGGCGCGGTCAGTGAACGTCTGCAGCGCCAGCGTCCCGGGACCCGTGGCGGCAAACGGGAACTGCGACAGCCGGTCGGGGCTCAGGCTTCGCGGCTGCGGCGCGAGGACCACGTTGCGATAGAAATCCCTGTCTCGGTCGTCAGCGACGATCGTCGCGCCTTCCGCCACGGCCGCCCGGATGCCGCCCAGATGGTCCCAATGATGGTGTGTGTTGACGACGTAGCGGATCGGCTTGTTCGGGATCAGCTTATGGGTTTCGGCGATCGCCGCGTTTGTGCGGGCGTCGTCCAACGGCGCCTCGATCAAGGCCACATAATCCTTGAACTCGACCGCCACGCTGTTGTGTGAGCCGCCGCCGATGTACCACACGCCGTCGGCGAGCTTCTGCGAAGCGACGCGGACCTGCGGGGCCGGCGCATTGCGCACGTTCTCCGGCACCGTAATGGCGGCCTCCGGGACGTTGACCTTGGCGTCGGTGACCCTGATGTCAAACCAGTTGCGGCCGCCGGTGTTCAGAGGATGGTCGCCCTGGTGGGCGTGGATGTGGAACGGGAATTTCGCGCCGCCGCCCACGTCCTTCCAGTCGGTGTACCGCACCTCGATTGCCATGTCCCCCATCACCGGACTCGGGAACCACGTGACCACCCGCGTGAGCAGGTTGTCCTTATCGAACTCGCCCGTAATCCGGTACTTGCCAGCCGTGAACCCGATGACCTTCACGGTCTGATCCAGCCGGTTGAAATACCGGTCCTCGATGGTCGCGTTGCCCGACGCCAACGCTGCCTTGATGAAGCCATGCGGGCTGATGGTGATGATGAACTCCCGCAACTCGGCTTGCGTCGGTTGAGGATTAGGCTGGCCTTGCGCATTCAGATTCCACGCGTAATTGCCGCTGACAAAGTTTGTCGTGCGCGGCGCAGCGAGGCCGCCGCCACGTTCCTTTTTGGCCACGTCGACCGCGTATTCCTCCTTCGCGGACTTGCTGCCGTAGTCGATGGTCGCGCTGTAGGATGTCATGGGCGCGCGCGGCCAGTCGCCATTCGGCTCATAGCTCTGTCCCGGATAACGCATCGTGCCCGCGCCGGAATACGCGACGGACTTCACGGCGCTCGCGCCCATCGCTTTGTCGGCGGCTTGCAGAACGCTTGCGGCATCCTGCGCGGCCGCCGGCGAGATCAGCGCGGCCGATGTTAGCAACAATGTTCCTAGTCGGATTTTCATGACTTCTCCTCCCAGATTTGGTCCCACGACGCTGCGGGCTCGACTGACCGGCGCCGAGGTCCGCAAACCTCATCTTGGGAACATGCGGTGCCTGCCGGCACGGCCGCAAACCTAGCCAACGCGACCATTGGGGTAAAGCAGAACTGCTGTCGGATCATGCCGAATTTTGAGGCGCTCTAAGACTTCAGCTTCTCGATCAGCGCCATCGCGGCCGCAGGCGCCCGCACTTTGCCCTCGTGGATGAAATAGACGAATATGTCGCGCGGCTTGATTCTCGCGGGCTTGGCTTCGATGCACGGGAGGTCGGCGGGCGCGCCGCCGCCAATCCAGATCTTGAGGCGCGCCGCCCAGTCTGCGATTGCCTCTTGCGGATAGGCGGTGGCAATGCTGTCGTCGCCCTTCTGGAGGCGCAGATACAGGAAGTCGCCTGCCGCATCCGCGATGGCCGGATAGGTCTCGTGCTCGCTAAACGCCACCGGGACCTCGAATTCGCGCAGCAGGCGGATGAATTGCGGAACGCAAAAGCTCGCGTGGCGGACCTCCACCACGTGCCGCAGCCGGCAGCCATCAAAATCCTTGGGCAATAATTCCAGAAAGCCGGCGAAATCGGCTTCGTCGAATTTTTTGAACGGCGGGAACTGCCACAGCAATGGCCCGAGGCGATCGCCAAGTTCGATCACTCCAGAGTTCAGAAACCGCGCGACCGATTCGCCAGCGTCCTTCAGTTCGCCGCGATGCGTGACATAGCGCGGTCCCTTCACTGAGAAGATAAATCCGTCCGGAACTTCCGACGCCCATTTGCGAAAGGTCGCTGGCGTCTGCGTGCGATAGAACGTGCCGTTGATCTCGATCGAAGTGAGGCGGCTCGCCGCGTAGCTCAGCTCTTGCGCATGGGGCAAGCCGTCGGGGTAGAACACGCCCCGCCACGGCGCAAAAGTCCAGCCGCCGATGCCGACGTGGATGTGTTTGGCGACGTCCTCGGATTTGGGCATGACATTGATCCGTGCGGACTAAGGACAGCAGCAACGTTAAGTGAATCTTTTCTCGACAGCGCCAAACCGGCGAACGTGAAGCAGTTATCGGCATGACGCCGTTATCTGCCTTATGGCTGCGCCGGCACTCTCACCGCCAATCCTCCGAAGACCGGCGGTCCAAAATTCCCTGAGAACAGGGAAAATAACAGGGAATTTCGAAAATCTGAGGCTGT
>JAJPKK010000221.1 GCA_021323775.1 Hyphomicrobiales bacterium | reverse complement strand
GCTGCGCCGGCGTGAGCTGCATCATTCCGTCCGCGATCGCAGGCCAGCGAAACTGGCCGTTTTCCAGACGCTTCGTGAGAAGACAAATGCCGGTGCCGTCCCACCACGTCCCACCACAAAAGCTTCACTCTGTTCGTGCGTTTCGCTCGGAGCACGTAGATCGAGCCCGAGTAGGGGTTCTCGCGCAGCGCCTCCTGCACCAGCGCCGCGAGAGTGTCCGCCTGCCGGTGGAAATCGACCGGCTTCGTCGCCACCAGGACCTTATCTCAGCGCCCGGCATGATCATGACGCCCTCCGTACGGCATTCAGCACCGCAACGAGCGTCTCGACCTCGACGGGGCCTCTGACGCGCACGCTCACGCCGCCGATGGCGATCTCCACCAGGCTCGCGTCGGAGGCAGTCGGCTGCGGTATTGCCGGCGCCGCCATCACGACCGGCGCGAATGCGGGCAGCGCCTCGACAGGCTTGCTCGCCGATCCATTGCGTTTCGGCCGGGCTGGCCCGGCCCGGTCGCCGGCTGCGCGGGCCTTCCGGCGCCAGTCGTACAGCTGCCACCGGGTCAGCCCCTGCCGCTGCGCCACTTCCTACACCACGGCACCAGGCTCCAGGCTCTCTTGGACAATGTGCGCCTTGTCAGCCTTCGACCACCGCCGGCACCGATCGCCGCCGCTGGTCGCCTCGGCCACCGCGCCGATCGCAGCGTCCGCACTTTCAAGCTGATTCGTGGGGTTTGATCGATTGCTCATGGGCTGGCTTTAAGCCGCCAGCCGGCCCCCGGCGAAATGTGCGGTCGTCACACCGCTTACGCTTGATGTGGTAAGTGAGGAGATCGGAGCGGCCGAGAATCCAATTAACAACCCGCTCGAGGTGGTCCTGCCGACGGGGTCCCCTTCAGTGTCACGAACCTCTCAATCCTGCTGAAATAATCTGCGTGGCTCCAGTCGTGAGGCGGAGCCCTCGTTGGCTTGGCATCAGAACCAGCCGTGTTGTTGCACGCGTGAGCGCGAACCGCTGATAGCCATCCGATCCCATCAATTGGGCTGATATAGGTCGCTTGGTTTCCCCCCGTTTCTCGATGAGCCGGCAAGTCGGAGGCAATCACCGGCGTTCCGAGCGCCAATGCCTCGATAATCGGAATGCCGAATCCTTCGGCGAATGACGGCATCAGTAGAGCCCGGGCGCCAGCCAGGAGCTGGCGCAATCCGGGGGTCGATAGCCCGGCGATTTCGAGGACATGGTCCTTGATGACATCGCACCTCTCCAACATATCGATAACGGCGTCGCTGGTACGCCGGCGCGAGCCAACGAAAACCAACTTCGGAGATTCTGGACCCTGCTGCCGCACAAGCTCGCGCCAAACGTGCAAGAGCAAGAGGTGGTTCTTGCGCGGATCGATCGCTCCGCTGACGACGAAATAGGCGATGTCGCGAAGGGCTGGGTCGGGGGCAGCGCGTTCTAAGAACGGCGGTGGCACCGGTAGGGGGGCAGCGAGCATCGGGATGTCGATGCGCTGGCGGCGAGCAAGTTCCCGCCTGATCGACTCTCCAGCTGCCTCAGTCGTCACGATCAATCCGGCAGCGTAGCGTGCCGTGTTGGCAAGCATTTGTGCGTGCGATTGGCTCAATCGTGGAGAACAATATTCAGGATACTCGATGGGAATTGCGTCGTGCAGCATGAAAACGGGCTTGATGTCTTGTCGCGCCCCGAGCCAGGTCAATAGTTGAGGAACCGCCAGCGTAATTTGTCCAGTGTTGAGGTACACGGTTCGCGGCGGCAGTGAGCTGACGGGCCGCCCGAGCGCAAGCCCGTGCCGCAGCGCAAAGCCGAGAAACCCCGCCACGAGGCGAGCGCCGGCCGACCGTGCGTTTGTCGGTAAGGTTGAAGGTTGTTTTCCTCGCAGCCGCGCTCTAACCCACAGATAAGCCGGATCGCTGTCGGCGTCCGCGGTTTCGCGCCAATAGTCCTCGATGAAGTTGAGGACACGGAGGGACCGGTCCCGATTGAACCAGCGGATACCCCAGGGGGTTGGTAGAACGCCGACACAGTCTCCGTTCCATTCCTCGAAAAAGTGGCGTGCGTAGAGAAGGTCCACGCGGTCGATGCCGCGGGGGACCGGGCTCATTGGCCCGATGAAGAGACGAGTCAGATCGAAGGCAATGCAATTAGTCATGAATTTGCAACCGCCTGGCCTGTGCGCCTCATTCCTCAAAGAACCGCAATCGTGGTCGGCGCTGCCTCATGGTTTGTCGAGAGGGTGTTGGTCGCCACAAAATGTCAGGATAGAAAGGTCCATTCCACGCACCTCCGCGTCGAATGTGACAAACATGCGGCTGCATTAGATCAACATCCTCACGTATTGTGACTCATGTTGTGTGGCGACTGTGATATTTCAGCCACATATTAAAAATTTTGCACCGATTGCTCGAAAATTTGGCGATTTGTTGGCTTTTTCTTAGGTCGACGAGGTTGCCGCGTGCATTCTGATCATCTACCATTTGGACTCGTGGAGGCGGGGCCTTCCACCTAGGTGATCTCACCGAGTTTTGGATATTATTCCTAGAATTCGGCTGTTGAGGATGTTTTGAATTTCGGGCTGCTTCGGGGGGAGGGTCCATGGTTCAGCAATTTCGCTGCCTTGACAGCTATGCTCAGCGGCGGTTGGAATTGGCAGGGGGGGCGTTGTTCATCGACGAGTCGTTCAACCAAAACCCACTCGACGTGCTGAGGACGCAGTATCTGCAGCCGCTCGACACACTAAAAGCTGAATTGGAGCGTCGCGGCAAGAACCTCGTCAGTTTTGCGAACTACGATTATGCCGGGCTCGCTAACGACCCGCGAGTTAGGCGGGCCGCTTGCGATGCCGTCATGAGCATTGGGATTGGGGCCGGAGCATCGCGCCTGGTCGGCGGTGAGCGAGCGATCCACGGGGAGCTGGAGCGTGACCTAGCCGCGTTTCTCGGCGCGGACGACACGATTACGTTAGTCAGCGGATATATGACGAACGTCTCTTTGGTAGGCCACCTGTTGACAAAGAACGACTTGGTTCTGGTCGACGAGTTGTCTCACAACAGCATCATCGTCGGCACGGATGTCTCGCGGGCTCGCGTCATTCGTTTCGCCCACAATGATCTTGAGCACCTCGATTCGATCCTGCGAAAGGTTCGCCACCAAGCAAATCGCGTACTGATCATCGTCGAGGGGCTGTACAGCATGGATGGTGATGTGGCCGACCTGCCTCGTCTGCTTGAGATCAGGGACCGCTATCAAGCGTGGCTCATGGTAGATGAGGCCCACTCGCTGGGCGTCCTGGGAGCAGCTGGACGGGGGCTTGCTGAACACTTCGCTATTGATTCAAAGCAAATCGACATAATCGTTGGAACGATGTCGAAGACGTTCGCGGCCTGCGGAGGCTTCATCGCGGGTCGTAAGAGTATGATTGACTGGTTGCGATTCACGTTGCCCGCGTTTGTTTTCAGCGTTGGCATGTCTCCCGCATTGGCTGCAGCAGTGCGCAGCGGCATTGGCATCCTCAAAGCCGAGCCTTGGCGCGTAGCACGGCTGCAAGAGAATTCCCGGCAGTTTCTCGAAGAGGCCAAGCAGCGCGGTCTCGATACTGGGCCTGCAATCGGAGCCGGGGTGATTTCAATTTTGTTCTCGGGTCATCACGAGTGCATGTTTGCCGCACAAAGGCTGCTTGAGGCCGGCTATTTCGCTCCCCCGATTGTGCAAATTGCTGTTCCGAAGGATAAGCCCCGCATTCGGTTTTTCATCTCTTCCAACCATACGGATAGGCAGATATCGGGAGTGGTCGAGGCGTTAGCTGCCGCAATTGAGACGATGCGGCCTTCAATGTTGCGACGGCGTGAGGCGCGACGGGTGGGCAGAGCTTCGTCGATTGACCAGGCTGAGGCGCAGGCCGCATTGTGATGAATCTTGACGCTGGTTTTTTCAGGCCCATTTAGCCCAGCCTTGGCTCGAACAGGAGGCGCCCGCGTCAGCGAGTGTTGGTAGTGAGCAGAGGCGTGATGCGGTCGGTCAAGCCGGGCAATGGGCCAAAGCATATCGTCATCACCGGCGCGAGCAGTGGGATCGGCGCCGCCCTGGCGCAGGTCTATAGCGCTTCAGGACGAAGGCTATCGCTTATTGCCCGCAACCGAGGCCGCCTTGAAGCCGTTGCCAGCAACGTTAGGGTCCGGGGCGCGGGCGTCGACGTCTACGTGGCTGATGTCACTGATCCAAATGCGATTGAGCGGGTGCTCACGACCTGCGATCTTCTTCAACCGGTAGATCTGCTCATTGCGAGTGCGGGAATTGGAGGCGGTGCGTCGCTAGCGCGGGATTGCGGGGAACTTGGCCATATAGCGCGAGAAATTCTAACAACCAACACGCTCGGAGTCGTCAACACAATAACGCCAATGCTTCCGCGATTCGTCGCTCGGAAGCAAGGCCAGATCGCCATTGTGAGCTCGCTCGCCGGTCTTGTGAGCCTTCCAGCCTGCCCGGCCTACTCTGCCTCGAAGGCAGCTGCCCGCGCGTATGGCGCGGCCTTGCGCGGCCTCCTGGCCCCGTTGGGGGTGACTGTCTCAGTCGTCTGCCCCGGCTTTGTCGACACGCCGATGAGCGCAAGCCTGCCGTTCCGACCTCCCTTCTTGTGGACAGCCGATCGCGCCGCACGCCATGTGGCGCGAGCGCTGGAGGATGGCCGGCGCGAAATTCTCTTCCCATGGCCCCTCGCGTTCGCGGTGCGTTTGGCCGCCATCCTGCCCAACGCTCTGGCCGATCGATTGCTGATGCGGCTGCGGCAGGGATGATGGGCTCATGGCTGATCTGACCGCAGCGCTTGACATCGCCGCCGTGCACGATGCGCGGACTGTTAGGGATTGGCTTGCCGTGCCTTTCGCGGTTTTTTCCGGCGACTCGGTATGGGTGCCTCCGCTGAACTTCCACGAGCGGCGACGCATTTCCCGATCGCGCGCTCCGTTTTTTACCTTCGGTGACGCACAGCTTTTCGTGGCGTACCGCAGCCGCCGGCCAATCGGTCGTATTTCCGCGCAGATCAACCGCCGACACCTCGAATTTCACCGCGACGGCTGCGGACATTTTGGCTTTTTCGATTGTGTTGATGATTCGGAAGCTGCCCAAGCACTCGTCGGCGCTGCGGCGGATTGGTTGCGCGCGCATAGTGTTTCTCGCATGGTTGGGCCAGTGAATTTTACTACAAACGAGGAATGCGGTTGCCTAGTGTCGGGATTCGACACGCCACCGGCGATACTAATGACACATGCGAGGCCCTGGTTTGGTCCTCTGCTCGAACACGCCGGCCTCTGCAAGGAAATCGACCTGTATGCCTACCGGCTCGTCCCCGACATGCTCCCTTCCTCAATTTATTCCATTGCCGACAAGGCCCGGCATCGATCCGGCGTGTCGGTCCGCCCCTTTGACATGAGACGCTATGCGGAGGAAGTACACACCCTCATCGACATCTTCAATGACGCTTGGCAGAACAATTGGGGCTTTGTCCCTTTCAGCCCGGCCGAGATCGATGCTCTGCTCGCAGAGATGCGGCCATTGATCCGCGGTGAGTACGGCCGCTTCGCGTTGTTCAAAGGTGAGCCCGCGGCGGTGATGGTGGGACTCCCCAACATTAACGAGGCGATCGCCTCGTTCAAAGGTCGGCTGCTGCCGTTCAACTGGCTGAAGCTCCTCTGGCTTCTAAAGCGCGAGCGCGTCCGCACCGTTCGGGTGCCGTTGCTCGGGATCAGGCGGGCCTATCAGTCGACCCCGATTGGCGGCGAGTTGCTTGCCCTGCTGATTGCAGAATTCGTTCAACAGATGCGCACCTACGACCTTGACTGGGTCGAGTTCTCTTGGGTGCTGGAGACGAACAAACCGATGGTCACATTGGCGGAGCGGGCAGCCGGGCCGCCTGTCAAGACCTACCGAATTTTTTCCAGATCTTTGCAGGCCTGATCTTCACTCCGGCAGGTACGCAGGTCGGCCGCGGCTCAATCGCCGGCCGCCAGTGAGAATCTTGCCCTTCGAGAGCCCGTCGCCTCCCGGAATTAGAAAAACAGCGGTATTAATATCGCCAACGATTCAACCTAAATCCGTGAGTTGGCGTTGCTGATTCAAGCTCTTCCAGCGCCAGCGCCAGCTGATCGTCGTTGATTTTCTCCGACTTGCGACCGAAGTGAGCGCGCCGGATTTCGGCGATGATCGACTCAAGCCTCTCGTTGCGGGCCGCCAGCTGGTCACGCTCGGCGCGGATCGCATCGCGCTCGGTGACAGCAGCGGCATGGCCGGCAAGCGCGGCGGCGAGCTGCGCGCGCAACGCGCCGACATCGTCGGGAAGTATGTCGCTGACGTCCGTCATGACCCGCGC
>JAJPKK010000314.1 GCA_021323775.1 Hyphomicrobiales bacterium | reverse complement strand
GCCAGGCCCGGTGGAAAACTAGGAGGAAACTGACCCGGCAGGACCGCGCCACCGGGTAGCAGAAGTTTCATGCGCTGCAGGTCGGGCCAGGCCCGGTGGAAAACTAGCCAGAAAAGATTTACTTAATGTTGCTGCTGTCCTAGTCGCGTTCTACTCTGCAGGGGGGAGGGTTTCCGTTGACCCTCGCCCGCCGTGGGGGAGCTTGCGCGCAAGGGCAGGGCCGGGACTAATTCTACAACAATTGAATTCGGCGCACCAGGGCGCGGCGCGACTCTTGCGTCACCGCCGTGGAGCCGGGCAATCTGCCGCACCAGCGCGAGGCCGAGACCGGCGCCCTTGCGGTCGCCGCGCAGCCGATAGAACGGGAGGAACACACGCTCGCGCTCTGCGGGCGGAATGCCGTCGCCGGCATCAGTGACGGACAGCAATGCGCTCTCTCCGTTGCGCCGCAATTCGACCCTTGTCGGAGGCTTGCCATGGCGCTGCGCATTGTCGAGAAGATTGCGCACCAGGCGGCGCAACAGCCGCGGATCGCCGCGCAGCACGACGAGCTCCCCATCGAGAGTGCAGCCGTCATAGTGAGCGCATTCCTCCGCCACCAGCGCCAAGAGGTCGACATCCTCGGCGGTCGGCGGCGCAGCGGCGACGTCAAGCTGGCTTGCGAGCAGGATTTCCTCGATCAGGCTGTCGAGTTCCGCGATATCGCGGGCAATCTCGGCCTTGATCTTCGCATCGGACTTCGCCTCGAAAAGCTCAAGCCCGAGCCTTATGCGCGACAGCGGCGTGCGCAATTCATGCGATGCATTGGCGAGCAGCAGCCGGTGCGCGCCCACCAACTCCTCGATACGGGAGGCGGCGCGGTTGAAGCTCGCCGCGAGTTGAGCCACCTCGTCGCGCCCTTCAACGGCGACCCGTGTCGCGAGGTTCCCGGCGCCGAGGGTCTCGACTCCTGCCTGCAGGCGCTCGATGCGCCGGGTCAGGCCGCGCACCACCGGATAGGAAAAAACCGCGATGGCGATCGCCATGGCGGCGAGAAAGAAAATCAGGCCGAGCAGAGGACCCGCCGGCCGCAGCGGGACGCGTGCGACGAGCCAGCGGCCATCAGGCAAGCGGAAGGTCCAGGCCGGCCCGCCCGGGCCGCGCAGCCAGCCGCTGCTTTCTCCGGCCGAAGTGGGTTCTGGCAACGGCTTGCCCACCTTCATGACCAGGGCGCGGTTCTTATCGAACACGGCGATATCGATACGCGACCGCCCGGCGAGCCGCTCAAGCGCCCGCTGGAGCTCCTGGGGCGGCGCATCCGCCGGCAGCGCCGCCCCGGCGAGTTTGCCGGCGAGGTCGAGAGCCTCGTTGTGGGGGACGTTTGCCTGGCCAATGCGCCAAGCGACCCCGCTGATCATAACTACGGCAATAAGGCTTGCCAGGAACACCAGGTAGATTTTTTGATAGAGGCGCCGCATCGTCTATTCCTGCGCCTTCATTCCTGGGCCTTGGCGAATACGTAGCCGGCGCCGCGCACCGTAATGACGCGGCGCGGCCGCTTGGGATCATCCTCGATCGCGGCGCGAATGCGCGAAATGTGCACGTCGATCGACCGATCGAAAGCCTCCAGCCGCTCGTTCTTGAGAAGGTCCATGAGCGCCTCACGCGACATCACCCGGCCAGCGTGCTGGGCCAGGGCCAGGAGAAGCGCGAACTGGTAGCTCGTCAGGTTGCGCGCCTCGCCGTCGAGGCGCACCTGCCGGGCGGCAGCGTCGATCTCCAGCCGGCCGAATCGCAGCACCTGCGATGTCTGCTCGCTCTTCGCCCGGCGCAGGATGGAGCGCAGCCGCGCCAGCAGTTCGCGCGGCTCGAATGGTTTGGCCAGATAGTCGTCGGCCCCCATCTCGAGGCCGATAATGCGGTCCATGGCGTCGCCGCGCGCCGTCAGCATCAGGATCCGCGCCTGGGCGTCGGCGCGGATCTGGCGGCAGACCTCAAGCCCGTCCATGTCCGGCAGCATCAGGTCGAGGATCAGAGCATCAAAGCCCTCCCGGCGATAGAGGGCAATGCCGGCGCTGCCGCTGTGAGCAGCGGTCACGGAAAATCCGAACTCGCCGAGATAGTTCTTCACCATCTCGGCGAGGCGCTTGTCATCTTCGATGAGCAGGATGCGATCGGTCACGGCTGCATCCTATGCGGATTTTTCGATCCTTTCGAATCGCACCTCCCGCCGTGGCCGGCGACCGGGTCAGTTGCGCCAAATGAGGATACGGCCTTTGCCGTGGCCCCAGAAGCCACCGCCCCAAGGGCCGCCTCGCCCGGGAAGCATGTCGCTGATCTTGCGGCGCTGCTCGGGCGTAAGTACCTCGGCAGCGTCACCCACCGCTTGAACGAGGCGCTTGCTCGCCGCGTCGTGGGTCGCGATCTGCTCGGCCCGGAACTTTTCGATTGCCGCGCGGTCGATCGTCTGTTGGGTCAAGAGTTCCCGTGCGGTGGCGCGCGCGGTCTGTATCTTTTCGCGCATCGGCAGCAAATCCTTTACGGCGTCGCGCACGATCGCCCGCAGCTTGTCCTGCTGCTCGGCTGTCGCGTCGATCTCGATCGACAGATGCCTGATCAAGCGGTCCGCGTGAGCTTCCACGAATGCCTCAATTGCGCCGTCAAACAGGCCGCTTTGCCAAGTGGTCGCGAAGGGCGGACCGAACGAAGGCCCAAATCCGTCTTCGAACGGCGCGGCGGAAGCCGTCATGCCAGGCACGTTTGCCAGTATCCGATGCCCTAATCCTTGACCAACCGAAGAACCGGCAAAGGCCGCAATGAGGGCCACGCCCGCAATGGCCGCGGCAATATAGGAGCCGTTCCGCCGGAAGGCCCCGGCATGCCGCGTTGTCGCGCCGATTTCTGGGGACGGATCACTGCCCCTGGAGGCGTACCAGACTCCTCGCCTGGGCTCGGATGCCGGCATTTCACGGTTCGGATCATGGTCGCTCATTCGACACTCCCTCTTGGTCTGTCGCCCACGAGCGAAAGGTGGGGGAGCCGAATTTCGGTGGTTTGTCCGCTATGTAAAGTTTTGTAAAGACGTGCCGGAACCCCGGCTCGGGGGGCTGCATTTGGGAGCCGTCCCCTGCTGCGGCCGGGCGACCGCTTCATCCTGGTGCTGTTGCCCCGCACGAGCGACTGTGGGAGGTTGCGCGATTGCGAGAAGGTTCCATGAACGACGCTGGCCTTTCCCATCGCTTGGATATCGCACCGCACGACGCGCCGGTTGCGGCGGCGCTTGGGCGGCGCTCCATCGTCCTGGTCGGCATGATGGGGGCCGGCAAATCCTCGATCGGCCGGCGGCTCGCGGCCAGGCTCGGCATTCCCTTTTCCGATGCTGATGCTGAGATCGAAGAGGCCGCCGGCATGTCTATCGCCGACATCTTCGAGGCCCATGGCGAGCCCTCATTCCGCTCCGGCGAGGCGCGGGTGATTGCACGGCTGCTTGAGCACGGCCCTCAGGTGCTGGCGACCGGCGGCGGCGCCTTCATAAATCCGCAGACGCGCGCCAGAATTCACGAGAAGGGCATTTCCGTCTGGTTGAAGGCCGAGATCGATGTGCTGTCGCGGCGGCTGCGGCGGCGCAGCGACCGGCCTTTGCTCAAGACTGCTGATCCCGCTGCAACGCTCGCCGGTCTTCTCGCCGCGCGCAATCCCATCTATGGCGAGGCCAATCTTGTGGTTGTGTCGCGGGATGTTCCGCACGACGTGATCGTCGAAGAGATCATCGCGGCGTTGCGCAGCAAGCTCGGCGTTGCTGATGCCTGCTGCCGAAAGGAGCAGCCGTGACCGCGGCGCTGAGACCGGGCGATCCCACGACGGTTAACGTTCCGCTCAGCGAGCGCAGCTACGACATCGTGATCGGGCGCAACCAGATTGCGACCCTTGGGTCGCGCGCCGCCGCGCTCAAGCCGGGCGCGAAGGCCGCGATCGTGACCGACAACACCGTCGCCGGCCTCCACCTTGAGGCCGCCGAAGCTGCGCTTGCGGCCGGCGGAGTGCCGACGAGCCGCGTCATTGTTGAGCCCGGAGAGGCGACGAAGAGTTTTGCCGGCTTCGAATGCGTCTGCGAGGCTCTGATCGCAGCCCGGGTTGAGCGAGGCGATCTCGTGGTGGCGCTGGGCGGCGGCGTGGTCGGGGACCTTGCCGGCTTCGCGGCTGCGACAGTGCGACGCGGGCTCGACTACATCCAGGCGCCGACCACATTGCTGGCGCAGGTGGACTCCTCTGTCGGCGGCAAGACAGGAATCAACTCGCGACAGGGCAAAAACCTCATCGGCGCGTTCCATCAGCCCATCCTGGTGGTGGCCGACACTTCGGCGCTCGACACTTTGCCGCCGCGCCAGTTTCGCGCCGGTTACGCCGAAGTCGTCAAATACGCCCTGCTCGGCGACGCCGCATTCTTCGCGTGGCTCGAAGCCAACGCGCGGGAGGTGTTCGCCGGCGGCGCGGCGCGCGAACATGCGATCGCCACGAGCTGCCGGATGAAGGCCGCAATCGTCGCCCGCGACGAGCGCGAGGCCGGCGATCGGGCGCTTCTCAATCTCGGCCACACATTCGGGCATGCATTGGAGGCAGCGGCGGGATTCTCCGATCGGCTTCTCCACGGCGAGGCCGTCGCACTCGGCATGGCGCTTGCGGCCGAATTTTCCGTTCACCTCGGCGTCCTGGCGCCCGAGCATGCCGCACGCGCTGCCCGTCACCTCGCGGACGCCGGCCTGCCGGTCAGGCTCACGGACGTGGCGGGCGGCGTGCCTGACGCGGATCGGCTGATGGAACTGATGTCGCAGGACAAGAAGGTGAGGCGCGGGAAACTCACATTTGTCCTTCTGCGGGATATCGGCGCTGCCTATATTTCCTATGATGTCGATCCGGCGCTGCTGCGCGCCTTTCTCGTCGCCAAGCTCAACGGACAATGACGCTCTCGGACTGGCTGATCGTTCTCGCGGTTCTGTTCTTTCTGCTCCTGTCGTTTTTCTTCTCCGGAAGCGAAACCGCCATGACCGCGTCGTCGCGCGGCACGATGCTGCGGCTCGCCAAGGACGGCAACGCTGACGCCACGATCGTCACCCGCCTTCTCGCCGACAGGCAGCGGCTGATCGGCGCGCTGTTGATCGGCAACAACGTGGCGACCATCGTATCGTCCGCGCTCGCCGCCGCACTGTTGCAAGAGTTGTTCGGCGACATCGGCGTCCTCTATGCGAGCGTCGCCATGACGGTGCTGGTGATTTTGTTCTGTGAAATGCTGCCCAAGACGGCCGCGATCACTGCGCCCGACCGCTACGCCATATCGATCGCGCGGCCGCTCGACCGTGTCGTGGGGATCCTCGGTCCCGTGCTCGACGCTGCGGACTGGCTCGTGCGGCGGATGCTGGCGATTGCGGGCGTAACGCCTGGCGAGCCGCTGCTGCCCTGGCATGAGCGCCTGCGCGGCGCCGTCGATCTCCTGCACCAGGAGGGCAGCTTCGAGAAGCAGGACCGCGACATGCTCGGCGGACTTCTCAACCTCCGCGACCTTACTGTGTCGGATGTCATGATCCACCGCACCGAGGTGATCACTGCGGACGTGGGGGAACCACCGGAGAAGGTGGTTGAGGCCGTTCTGCAGGAGCCGGTGACGCGCGTTCCGCTGTGGCGGGGCACGCCCGAAAACATCGTCGGCATCCTGCACGCGAAAGACCTTTTGCGCGCCATCCACGAGGCCGGCAGCGATCCCGGGAAGATCGACGTCATGGCGCTCGCCCGCCCGCCGTGGTTCGTGCCGGAAACCCGCTCGCTCAGCGAACAGCTCAAGGCGTTTCGCCGCCGCCGCACCCCGCTCGCCATCGTGGTCGACGAGTACGGGGAGTTCATGGGTATAGTCACATTGGAAGACATTCTCGAAGAGATCGTGGGCGACATCAGCGATGAGCACGACGTGGAGGTTCCCGGCGTACGGCCACTGCCGGATGGAGCCGTCAATGTCGATGGCGCGGTTCCGATTCGCGACCTCAACCGCGCCATGGACTGGAACCTGCCGGATGCCGAGGCGACGACCATCGCGGGCCTCGTCATTCACGAGGCGCGGTCAATCCCGGAGCCCGGCCAAAGCTTCACGTTCCACGGTTTTCGGTTCGAGGTGCTGCGCCGCAACCGCAATCGCCTGGAGGCTCTGCGGATCACTCCGGTGACGCAGAAGGTGCCGGCGAAGGCATAACGTCAGGCTGTGGCCCTTAAGGCCTGGCGACGGTCCCGAACTGGAAATCCGACGGGAAAGGCCGGCCTGCGCGCATTTGGATGAGGCTCGTCGCGTGACTTGCGTCAACAGTGCAACAGCCGGAGGAGACTCCCGCAAAGCGCGAATGCGCGGGAGATTGCGGCCGCGAATTCGCTTTGAAAACGATATGAAGACCGACGAGCCCCATGGTGGCAGTGCGGCTGCGGATCCTGGAGCCATGCGTCGTGCTGGACATAGAACCGGGATGGATCGATATGCTTACCCGACCGACTATTACCCCTCGGTAGTTCGATCCACGCCGACTTCACGGTCAGAGCGCCACTTGGCTGGACGGCGACGGTGGGGACAGGTGAACCGGGCAAAGGGGCGTCAATCGCTCTAACATTGTCTCCATTGTACAAACGGTTGTTGACGATCGTGTCGAAAACCTTTTTGTCATAGGCAGCCAGATATCGAACATACGTCGAATTTTGAGCCACAAGCACATTGGTGAGACCACGTCTGTCGGCCTCCGTTATGTTCCCAAACTCGCTGAAGGACGCGAGAACCAGTTCGCCGCGCCTGATCCTCGGGTGGTTGGTGCACGGCCCAGCTACGCTGGGATAGCTTTCCCACGGATCGGGCTTGGAAGCGTTTGGCGGGAAGGTTTCCCAATCCGCCTTGAGAGTCTCGAACGTGCGCGGGCCTTGCATATCGGTGATCTTCCGGTGTGTGTCAGCTTCGCCGCGCTGCTTCGATGATGCCGGCCAAACCAGAAACTTGAAAATCTGCCAAGCTAATGCGTTAAAATTCGTCTCGTCAGGGTGGGAACCACAGACATCGACCGGTACTCCGGAGGGCGCGCTACCCCAGGCAGCATCCAGCGAGCACGGGTTGGTGACCGGTTCCGCCGTCGCGCTGTGCGAAACGGCGATCCATCCCGCCAGACACAATGCAATCGCAAATCGTGATCGTCTCATATGGAAGCCTCCGACGGCCGCAGACAAGAGCTGTCCGGTGCAACGGCAGCTCTGTGGGATCGTCATGATGGTGCAAACAAACAATAGCGCCGCGGCTGAGGCAAGCCCGGCCACGCCGGAGCTTTGACTCGGCCATCAGTTGCCGCCGCTGCATTGTGGGAACGTCACGTGCACACAGTCAAGAATGCGGGGCTGACCATCAACGGTCACGCCAGCGTAAGCGCCGGCAGGGTTGTACACGTTCTGATTCGGGACGTTGCTTCTGGTTTTCGTAGCCGCCAGTGCGCCCGAAGCGGTGACGAGGATGATGGCGAGTCCAAATGTGGCTCTGGTGAACATAGCATTATCTCCTTGTTGCCAGTTCGGACGATTGACCGAACTATGGCCAAACTACCTTCCCGCCGTTAGTGCAGCGTGATCGCTTCGTGAAAGCCGGTTGATCTGCGCCGCGGGCAAAGCGCGGCTATACATTCGCGTTTTCGGGCCTTTCAATTTGAGAACGAAAGGGGAAGGATCTTTTCATTACCAACGAAAAAGACGAAGACACTTTTGTCGCCTAGGAGGAAACTGACCCGGCAGGACCGCGCCACGGGTAGCAGAAGTTTCATGCGCTGCAGGTCGGGCCAGGCCCGGTGGAAAACTAGGATGAAACTGACCCGGCAGGACCGCGCCACGGGTAGCAGAAGTTTCATGCGCTGCAGGTCGGGCCAGGCCCGGTGGAAAACTAGGAGGAAACTGACCCGGCAGGACCGCG
>JAJPKK010000199.1 GCA_021323775.1 Hyphomicrobiales bacterium | reverse complement strand
TCGCCGCAGTTCGGGCGGCAGGCCGCGGATCTCGGCCTCGATGTCATAGAGCAGCTTGATGCGCGCCAGCGCCTCGGTGGCGATGGGGGCATTGCCGCCGACGTAAACCTCGTAGAAGCGTCTCCTGAGGTGCGCCCAGCAAAATGCGAGCGTCACCGCCCCGCCGTCGCGTGCCGGATTGGCCAACGCCGCGTAGGCTGAATAGCCGTCGACCTGCAGGATGCCGCTGTAACCGGCGAGCAGTTTGACCGCGTACATAGCGCCGCGACCCGGAGCATAGGTGTATGCCACCGCCGGCGGATCGGCGCCGCCCCATGGCCGGTCGTCACGGGCGAGCGACCACATGAAGCCGGTTTTCGTCTTGCCGCGGCCAGGGTCAAGGACGGGGCAGCGCGTCTCGTCGCAGAACAGCTTTGGCGATGCCTTGAGGTGACGAACCAGGCGATCGTGCAGCGGGGCCAGCTCGGCGGCCGCCGCGCCGACCCAATGGGCAAGCGTCGAGCGCTCGATGTCGACGCCCTGGCGCTTCAGGATTTGAGCCTGCCGGTACAGCGGAAGATGATCGGCATGCTTGCTCACCACCACCTGGGCGACCAGCGCCTCGGTCGGCAGACCGCCGACGATCAGCCGCGCCGGCGCCGGCGCCTGGATCACCCCGGCGACATTGTCGGCCCCATTCTTCTCGCAGCTCCGGCAGGCGTATTTCGGCCGGTGCGTCTCGATCACACGCAGCTGAGCCGGCACCACGTCAACCCAACTTTACCAACTGGCGCGCTCGAACGGCGATTTTTGCGGGGCGCCGGCGCGGAAACGCGAGTCTCATCAACGATGCCCGATCGCAAATCGCCTGTAGTGTAGACCAAGTACCTTTTTCGATAATGCCGGTTGGCGTAGGTTGATTCGCATCATGTTTTTGCGCTTCAACCGACGCTTCAAAGACGGCAAGGAGCATCGCTATTGGAATATCGTCGAGAACAAGCGTTGCGCCGGTGGCAGAGTGGTCCAGCGGCAGGTGCTGTATCTCGGCGAGATCAATGACGGTCAGTTCGAGGCTTGGTACCGCCTGATCGAAGCCTTTGATGAAGGGAGCCGGCGGCACCGCCAGTTGGCGTTGTTCCGGCTGATCGCGAGGTTCCGGCGTGCGCCGATGGTTACGGCTGCAGGTGCGGCTCGAGGCGATGGAGTTGCACCGGCCGCGGCAATGGGGCGCGTGCTGGCTGGCGTGTCAGCTCTATGAGCAGCTGGAACTCGATCGGTTCTGGTCGGCGCGTCTGCCGGACTCGCGTCAAGGGACGCGGTGGCGGCACATCCTGCAGACGCTGGTCTGCCACCGGTTGATCGATCCCGGCAGCGAGTGGCGCTTGCATCGGATGTGGTTCGAGCAGAGCGCGATGGCGGATCTGCTGGGCGCCGATTATGCGCTGGCGGAGAAGAATGGCCTCTACCGCTGCCTCGACAAGCTGCTGGAGCACAAGACGGCGCTGTTCGATCATCTGCGCCAACGCTGGCAGGATTTGTTCTCCGCCAGTTTCGAAGTGCTGCTCTATGATCTGACCAGCACCTATTTTGAGTCATCGCAGCCGGACGACGAGAACGACAAGCGGCGTTACGGCTACAGCCGCGACAAGCGCCCAGACTGCGTCCAGGTGGTGATCGCACTGATCGTGACGCCCGACGGCTTTCCGCTTGCCTATGAGGTGCTGCCGGGCAACACCGCCGACCGCACGACGCTGCGCGACGCCTGCGCAAGATCGAGGCCCAATACGGCAAGGCCGTTCGCATCTGGATCATGGATCGCGGCATTCCGAGCGACGAGGTCCTTGCCGAGATGCGAAAGGCCGATCCGCCCGTCTCCTATCTCGTCGGCACGCCCAAGGGCCGGCTTTCCAAACTGGAGAAGGCGCTGCTCAAACTGCCCTGGCAGGCGGTTCGCGAGGGGATCGATGTCAAGCTTCTCCCGCATCCTTCGACAAGCGCTCAGGACAGGAGATGTACGTGCTGGCGCAGAGCCACGCACGCATCAACAAGGAACGCGCGATGCGGCGACGCAAGCTCAAATGGCTATGGGCGCGTCTCAAGCAGATCGCGGCGATGGAGAATCTCTCACGCGAGGAACTGCTCATGAAGCTCGGCGCCGCGCGCGCCAAAGCCAGAGCGGCATGGCGTCGGATCGATGTCGAGGTGCCGAGAAGGATGCCACCTTCACCTTCGCGCTCAACCGCGACAAGCTGCGAAAGACACGCCGCCGCGAGGGGCGCTATCTGCTGCGCACCAATCTGTGCGACGAGGATCCGGCCAAGCTGTGGAAGTTCTACATCCAGCTCGTCGAGATCGAGGCCGCATTCAAGAACCTCAAGGATGATCTGCAGCTCCGCCCGATCTACCACCAGCTTGAGCACCGCATCGAAGCGCACATCTTCGTTGCCTTCCTGGCCTACTGCCTGCACGTTACGCGGCGCGCAAAGCTCAAACCGCTGGCGCCCGGCCTCACGCCGAGGGCCGTGCTCGACAAGCTCGCCGCCATCCAGATGCTCGATGTCCACTTCCCGACCACCGACGGCCGCACACTGATCCTGAGCCGATATACCGAGCTGAACGCCGACCAAAAACTGCTGGTGAAGCAACTCAAGCTCGATCTGCCGTCCCAGCCCCTACCGCGCATCACCGCGCCAGCGGGGAAGCCGGCGCGCGTCGTGACCCAGCCAGTGTAGTGGAGACTTTCGGGATGCTGCTGTTGATTTTACTCGGTTTTAGCCGCGAATTGAGAAAGTTGGGCTTCTGTAACGGGCCGGGATTGTCAAGGGTCATCTCTCCACTCGATCCGATCCGTCTCGGCAAGGCGCCGATCGAAACGCCTCGGCGGGTCATGGGCGATCTCCTTGGCAACGCGGTTCGGTTCGGCATTGCTGACGATGTTCTGACGGCTGGCGAAGGCATCGAGACCATGCTGTCGCTGCGTTGCGTGCTGCCAGCGATGCCGATGGTGGCCGCGCTTTCGGCCAATCACCTTGCCGCCATCCAGCTCCCGCCCGCATTGCGCCGGCTCTATATCGCCCGCGACGCCGATCTCGCTGGTGATCACGCGGCAACCACGCTGACCGGGCGCTCGCAAGGGGCCGGTATCGAGACCATCGCTTTGTCGCCAAGGCTTGGCGATTTCAACGAGGATTTGCGCGCGCTCGGCATCGACGAACTTTGGGCAGACGTGCGCGTCCAGCTCGCGCCGCAGGACGTTGTCCGCTTCATCCTCACGGCAACGGCCCGGACGAAGTGAGGCCAGCGGTTCGAGTGCAGACGTGTCCGGTTGGCGAGGTCAATGCCGGATAGAGGCCGCGCCCCGGCCTTCTTAGGCGGAAGTTCCCGGTAACTTCCGCTTAGGGGGCGATCTGACGGCAAGCGGAAACGGACCGGCAATGGCTGCGGCCGGTTATTTTCCGCCGGCCCTGCGGGCCTTTGCATCGCGAAACAAAATAACCGGCCTTCGCCATCCTCCGCTGGCGCTGTGGCCCTCCGCGGCGCTCCAGGTTCTGGTCCGTTCCGCGTGCCGTCGGGTGATCGCCACGAAGGCCGCGGCCGATCCAGCAAAGGAGGCCCCGCCATGACCGACCACGACGACACCGAATTCGAACCGCCGCACAGCTCATCCCCGACCGATCACGTGCTCAACGAGCTTCAGCTCTACGGCTACCGTCCGTTCCACGACGAGCCCGATCCACGGCCGCTGCCCGAAGGCGATGCCGTCGCGGGTGCCGTCACTGACCTCTTCGACGCCCTGGTCGCGACGCTCAGCGACACACGGCTCGAACCGGATCTTGAGGACTTGCTCTGGCCAGCCGTCAACCTCTTTCACCGCGCCGTCGAGCGCATCGAGCGCGAGCTCGACGACAACGAGCAGGCGCAGCGCCGGAGCCAGCGGGAGCAGAACGGCTCCGAGGTGAAATCCGTCGAGCTTGAGCGGCTCACGGCCGAAGGCATATCGTTGGTCGAGCGCCGCAACTGCATGGAGCTGTTCCGCGACCAGGCCGCCGAGCGCTTCGAGGTGCAAACCGGCTCGCCCTGGCCTCCCCGCGCCGGATCGCTGGTCAGCCACCGCACGCTCACCGCCGCGATGATCGACAGCCGCGACTTTATCATCGCCAAGCGCCACGCCGACACCGAGATGATGCTGCCGACAGGTCCGAAGATCGCCTTCAGCGGCGGCCTTGAGTTCGACGACCACCAGCTCATCTGGGACCGGCTGGACAAGGTGCATGCCAAGCATCCGGATATGGTGCTTCTGCACGGCGGTTCTCCGAAAGGCGCTGAACTGATCGCCGCCAAATGGGCAACCCAACGCAAGGTGCCACAGATCGCCTTCAAGCCCGATTGGACCAAGCACGCGAAAGCCGCGCCGTTCAAGCGCAACGACGCCATATTGGCTGCGCTGCCGATCGGCGTCATGGTGTTTCCCGGCACCGGCATCCAGGCTAATCTCGCCGACAAGGCGAAGAAGCTCGGCATCGTGGTGTGGAAGTTCGGCGAGCAGCCCGCCGCCGTGAAGGCAGGGGGCGGCGCATAGCGCCGTCCTAACCTCGCGTGACGATCAAAGTCCGTTGCTACGACAAGGGTTTCTTTCAGCCTATTGTTTTATTGCGACGGCGACTGCACCTCCGCCCGCGGGCTTCTCGACGCTGAACCCATTACAGTCGTAGCCACGAACTTTCAGTGTAGCTACGATCCAGGCGCGGTTATCAGAGATTGCTAGCGTCGTCACGACGCCGTCCTTGAATTGTGGCCGAACGGCTAGCGCCGAATCCAATGAGGTTTTCACCGCGTCGCTCGGAGCCTTGAAGACCAGGAACATTGAGGTCGCGCCATCAACGCGCTGGTCCGTCGTGTCGTTGTTCGTAGCCGCATAGCAACCGAACCGAATATACCCCTTATCCTTGAGTCTACGAACCGCTGCGAAACGGTCGACCGGGGCTGACTCATCGCTGATCGCCAATGATGTCGTGTTATCCACAATGGCCACTTGCGCGGCGAGCAATTTTGTCAGGGTGTCTACAGCGATCTTCGGCGGAGGGTCGTTTCGCGCATATCGTGCCAGTGCGACAACCAGCTTGTCGATAGTGGCCTCGATGTCCTCCCATGTCGGTTGACCCTTCGGTGCGGGGACGAGATCTGCGGGCATGATCTTGAACTCACCCAAAAATCCGACCCAAAATTGGTCGGGTGCCGCCGCAGCGACCTTGGCGTATTCCGGTGTCAAGCAGGATATCGTATCTTTCTTATTGAATCCCGCATGGCCACTGAGGTGGACCAGTCCGAAAGCCAGATCGGTCGGAGAGCGAAATCCGAGCGAGCTAATGTCATAACGCGCTCCACGGCAACTCGTTTCGATCTTTGTCCCGTCGAGCTTGATAGTGGCTGTGTTGATTTGCGCCTTGAGGTCATCCCTAAACGCCGGATTTTTATCAAGGACAATGGAAGGCACCGCACGTATCGTGATCGCCACATCGGCATATTCGGTGTGCAGCTTGTACGTGCCCGTCCGCAAGTTGCGCAGCTCACGCGTATAGTTTTGGCCGCGGCCAAGCGCGGTAAGAATATTTTGAATAGTCGTCTGTACAGTGCCGATATTCGTAACTTTACCAGCAATGGCCGCCGGGAGCGACTGACCCATGAACAGCGAAAACAAAGGAGAGATCAGGCCGAGTCCCCCCGCAAGAATCGCTCCAAATTGAGAATCACTGAAATTATCGATTCGGTTATCGGTAATCACGACGCCGACGCTCTTCGAGCCGTTGACCAGAAAGCTCTTTTCACAGCCCCGGTCGTCGGCCACGATTGGCTGTTTGGTGTCCTTGTCCTTACCGATCGTGTAAACTTGGACCGCGGCGAGCGCGTCGGCCGGGATTTTATCAGTCCCGGCCGGCGCATTCGGAGCGATTAAGACAAAAAGCGCTCGGTTCCGAGACACGAAGAAATCGCTTGGATCCCGGAGCTCACCAATCGACGTGCACTTGATTTCAAACGCGTACTGATTGTTCGGTGCCACGGTCGGTTCGTTTTTCGATGGTTCCGTGATAAGGGATGGTCTTTGGACCTGAGCATTAGCGGGAGATAGTACACCCCAACATAGAACTAGTGTACCAAGAGCAGTGCAAGCGCGGACCATTTTCATTATTACCCCCAAGTGACAATTCTTCCGTTCTGTCTTGTCAAGCAGCTACGTCGACGTCAGCGATCTAAAGGTCCTGCCCGCGTCACCAGCCCGGCCTGGCTTGCCACCGGTCTTCGGCGACGCCCCTACACGGCCGAGCCGCTGTGCGACAGGAAATCATCCGTTGTCAGTCGTTCTCCAAAATAGTGGCCGGGCACCCAACTCTTGCCTGGCTCTGCTCACACCGGTATGGCCCGGAGCACCACGCCAGAGTGGCTCCTAAATCCCTGATTTCTTTCGAATCCGAAATTATCTCTTTTTTGTCACCTTCGCCTTCCAGCGATATGCAAGCATTTCTCAATGCAGATCTCAGCACCCCTGTGTTCGGCGTGCCATTGAATTTTGCTCTCTTGACATTCGCGTTGTAAAAGCAAGCGTCCTCTAAATTCGCACCCGAAAAATCGGCATCGGTCAAGTCGGCTGCTTTGAACCACGCCGTCGTCAGCGTCGCTCTACTGAAATCGGCGCGGGCAAAATTCGAACATGCAAAATCTGCATCTCTGGCGGTCGCACCTGATACACTTAAACCTCTCAAATCCATCCCCTTAAGAGCGATGGAGTTCAGCTCGACACAATCGCGGAAAAAATAGCCAAACAAATTATTATAAAACTTGCCGCAATGTGCCGTGAGAGATTCCAGCGCGTATTTCTGACAACGTTACCACCTGAATCCGGATGCACCTCGCGCCAAGCGATGGCCTCCCGCAGAACTCTCCAGAACCGTTCATGGCGATCCTCGACCTTGTCGCCATATTGGAGAACAAAGAAGAACCCCGCAGCGAAGACGCCGAACGCCCCGAGATTGTATGGAAGCGTTAGTCCCGATTGCAGATTCTTCGACACGTTCAGCTTCTGAAGCACGGTAGCAAAAGGATTTTTTTTAGCTTTTGTCGTCATACCACCTTACCTTCCGTCAGTATGAATGAGTCGACGCTTCCCGCGGAGCCTCAGCGTTCAGTGCGCCGTTTGGCGGGCACGTCGCCGGCGCAAACGCGCCTGCGCGAGGGTCCTTCTCGATGCTTGTCGCAGGCGTATATCCAAGCAGCCCCTTGCGATCGGCCCCGGCTGTCAATGCTCGCAACTCCGCGGCTCTGGTTCGCTGCAGTAATTTCACTGGCTTCCCCCGAGCCATTCGACAATGCGATCGCAGAATGAGGTAACGCGATGAGACCGTGGCAATGTCTTTTCCGGCGCCGTATCGGAAAGATCTCCGAGGAGGTCCAATTCGTAGGCTGACAAAGGCTCCTGTCGTTCGCGATGCTGTTCAAGCCAGGGAAGAAATTGCTCGTTCCGGTAGGGCGACGGCAGCGGTTGACCCCCGTCTTTCGTAACCCGCTGCCACACGCTCTCGTGAATTCGTTCCGAAGGATCGGTCTGACAAATCGTGCGCACGGCCCGTGGGAACAGCTTCCAGGTACCGGTGCGGGAGTTCATCAGCCGCCCCTTGGCATATTTTCGCCTCCGTTCGGCTTGGGCAGGAAGCTGCTCGCGGTCAATGTCGAGAAGCCGGTCGAGCTTCGAACACATCCAGAAAAGCGTCACGTCCGACAACTCGTGTTCAGGATACCGCCGCCGACATTTGAATGGACCCCTGCGAACCACACCTGCTCGACGATCTGTTCGACCCTAGGCTCGGCATTACGACGCCAGATCGCTGGCTGAAACGGCCCACGCTGCTCGTCGATTGCCAGCGCATGGTATGCGTACTCGACACCCGGGCCGAGTTCGGTGTCATGAAAGCTATAAGCCTTCTGGCAGAAACGGCTGTCGGGTATGCCGAGAGAGCCAACCGTGTCCCATACGCCAATGCAACGGATGATGATTTTCTCCCTGGGAACTCGATCCGGAAAGTTCGCCAGAAAGCTCTGTTCGTGCCGCCGCCGCTCCTCGAGTGGCAGGCGGTAATAGTCCCACAGCGGATCGAAATTGTGCATGTCCCGTTTGCGCACGATGCCAACGTGACCCATCATTCCGGCAGCGCTTCGCGCGGTGTAAGCACCGCGCGAAAAGCCAAACAGGAAAATCTCGTCTCCGTCCTGATAATTATCGACGAAGAAAGCGTAGGTGCTGCGCACATTTGCGGAAAGACCGAGGCCTGTACCGCCGCCGACCAGGTGATCGACAAAATTCCCGGTACCGACCCCCGAGTGATAGTAGACGACCTGCGAGATTCCGTCGGCACTGCGGGGCTTTATGACGCGAGCCAAACGAATGACGTTGGTGGAGCCGCCGTAGCTGTCGGGCTTGTTCCAGGTTCCATCGCAGCAAGCGATAAGCCGGCGTCTTGATGGGTTGGGTTCAGCGGCCATATTCAAGCTCCCGCGCAACAGCGTTGCGTCACCGCAACATTCGGCTCCGGATTGTCGATTAAGCGGTCGCGCGCTTTCATACTTGCTGATTGGTCACGCATTCTGAGCCAAGCCAGGCTTGCCGTTCTGCGTTCAGGAATGCACCCGCGCGGCCTGGAAATGCATGGCGTCAATCGACGTGCCGCTCCAGTCACCGCCCCAAATCCAGTTTTCTTCCTTGAACTTGGTGACGATCAAGGAATCGTTCTGGAAAAGGTGCCTCGTCGAATGTTGCGGATTTTCCTCCGCATCCCAGTCAAGGGCGATACCGTAGCTGTGCATGGAAAGCGCGTGGCCATCGCGCATGGGCCGAAAGACGAAAGAACCGTCATACCGGTTGTAATGCAGCGTTTCGATCGCGCCCTGATCCTTTCCAACCGCCTGCCAGATATTGTTGAGAACGCGCGTCAAGCTCGCCGCGCATTTTTTGTGAACGGTGATAAAAGGTACATGCCGTTCACCCATCGTCAGCACCCACGGGCATGGGACATGGGTCAGGTTTTCGGCAGCCCATTGCGGATCATAGGTGCCGTTGGCACCGCGAGGGTCTCCATAGAATTCATCGCACTGCGACTGCAGGGGCCAAGCAGGCTTGGCTCCAGCGGCGCCCTCCGGACCGGCAGGCTCAGGTTGCACGTCTGCGCCCTCCGCGGCAGGTCGGCCGAGGGAGTTTGCCAACGAAATTGTTTTCAGCCCGTTGCCGGCTAAGGCACGACGGTCCGCCGGAAGAAAGCGGGCCGCCCCGGGGATGCAGTATGTCACGGACATGATCCCGGCAGCAGGCTTCCCGCCAAGTTGTTTGAAAGCGGTTTCCGTCAAGTCGATCGCGGCTTGCGACGCCGCCGTAAGGGAGGGACCGAGGTCAATGAGAGGCACCGATATTGCCTTGTTGCTCTTTAGATTTGTCACACGCACATAGGTGTTCCACGGCAGCTTTGGAATCGGGCTTCGGTCAGTGGCCGGGTGGTGGAAACCCTGCATCGGGAGCGCGCAGCCCAGAATGTCCGGGTGAACGCGTGTATTCACCCCGCTCGCTGTTTCTCCGGAGTCTTCCGGATCGTCTGGTCCGCCAAACCATGACGCCTTCACATCTCTGACCCAAAGATCATCGCCCTCAACCGTCAATGGAATACTCGTAGCCATGTCAGAACTCTCTATTTGATGAAAAGATACGCGCTCGCTTGCTCATGATTGCGACCGGAGGCCAACGGCCCGGACCGGTCTTCGCGTTTGCCGGCCGCGTCCTCCTGCATTTATGGCGGTCGGCTTTGCATCCGCCCTGACGCCCCGAGATCGTCGTGGCTTTAGCAGCGGCATCCTTAGTTCCTCAATTTTATACGGATCGATCCTTGGACCGAGCCGCGAAAGGTCAGGCCGAACTTCACGCTCCCGCTGTTGCCGCGCCCGATTGATCCGAAACCACGGTGAGACTCGGAGGGGTTGTCCCGGCGGCACTGGGTGCGACGGTGGGATCTTTCGATAACGCGCAATACACGTCGCTCAACCGCTTGAAGGCCGGGCATTCCTCCAAATACTTCAGTATGTCATCTGCCATTTCCGGGGTAATGGCGAGGATATTGGCGACCTGCGCTTTGCTTGCCCCGCGCAGCGCGGTGACGAGCCCGAACACATCTCTGACGCCAAGCGCTCGCAGCTTCTGTATCCCCGTGTCCTTTACCACGATCACCAGTTGGGCCTGCGCAATCCAGTCCACAATGTGCAAGAGCTGGTACGATGTGCGCGCCCAGATCAAAAAGGGATTGTGTCCGGCCAGGGCCTGGCAATTGTCGAGATCAAGCTCTTCCAGCCGGGCCTTCTTGGGATCGGTGAGTCCCTCGATCAGGGAGAGCGGAAGCCGGCCCGGAATGTTTGCGGCGTCCGGTTCCTTTTGGGCTTCGGTCAATCCGAAGTACTTTGTTACCTTGGTCACGAGCGCGACCATCCACAAGTCCGGTTGGAGCCCGACGACAAATCCCGCGGGCACCAGGATGAGCGACTGGGTATCGGTGTCAGATGGCCAGAACACGGATAGCGACTGCCGCAATATACCGGCAACCAGGCACGCAACGAGGATTCGGACGGCGAAGTAGTAATAGGTTATCGGCGGTAAGTCGTCGTTATTTATTCGATCCAGAAGAACGCGTATGATGTAAACGTACGCGCCTATAAATGCAGCGCTGCCTGCGGCTACCGTTCCGCTCTGATATTTCAAAATTTCTGAAGTGTCACTTTTACTTAAAATGAAGCCACCACCGAGAATATAGTTCGGCGTGCTCAGGTACTCCGTCCATTGCGCGCCGAAATAGGTCATGGCGGCGCAGGCAGCTGTGACGATGAAGACCGCCAGCACCGGCAACAAATAGCGCTTCGTCAACTGGAACGGTTCCAGCCCTTTGAAATAGTTGCAAGCAATTTGGTAGTACTGCGACTTCGCAACCGGATAGGGCGCCAACGTATCCAGAAGGTGGAGTTGCCGCTCACGTCCGATGCCCTGCACCATACTTACGAGTGGCACCATAACGCTTAATGCAAACACGATTGCCGCCAATGCAAGGCTAACCATTTCCTCCCCCTGAAATAAATACACAAAACATACTATGCTTCTTGTATACCCCTTAACCAGAGACCGTGCTAAGCATGGTCTGCCATCGCGAAGCCGCGAGAGTATTATTTCAAAGCAGCATTCAACAAATTGGCAAGACGCGCGCCTGCGAGCGCAATGCGCTCTTTAGCCAAGCGAAGAGCGTCGGATTTGTATTTGTCGGTCAGCGGAAAGGGTCCGGTTCCCACGCCAATCGGCGCAACATACACGTTGGCCCGCGCTAACCCGAAGCTCTCGTTTATCCAGGTGTGCTCATCGGCGATCGAAGCGGCGCGGGCGTCTGGTGCGGGGAGCTGAGCCGCGGCAGTAATCGCTTCGTTGGGATCATCGCTCGTCCCCAACACGTCATCCCAGAAGGCATGTAGCTCTGTCGCGTCACATCCGCTTCCACAATGAATTTTGACACGATTTCCGCCCGCATCTCCATTGGGCTCGCCTTGAATAAATCGCGACGCGGCATGCAGCGGTTGATGAACGTCGCCGACCAGATGCAGCAGCCAAACCAGGTCATAAGACTTCACGTCATCGGAGCCGCCCTCAGCAGATAATGTCGCGCGGAACGCAGCAATCTGGGTCTCCGCATTGGGCGTGGCTGGTTGCTGAATCGGAGTTTGATCCGGGGAGAACGGCTCATCGACAAAATGCCAGTACTTGTGCCTGAAATGGTCGACGTAACCCTTGTTCTGCGATGCCTCCGCCGTCGCGGGTGGGCGGTCCCCGCCTTCCGGCCCGTCCGAACGATAGCTGGGGTCGCGCTTGATGAAATCCGGCCATGTGGCCGCCATCACAAAAGCGATCTGACCCCGCTGTTGCGCAGCAACACCTTGAATCCAGTTCGAATGTTCGGGGTTAAGATTCAGCAGCTCGGCCACCCGAGATTGCACTTTGGGCGTGAGCTGGGCCCAGGCCAGGGCAGCCACTTCCATATGACCGAAATTGTCCCAGGCCGTTGCTTGCGTGGCTGAAAGAGCCAGGCCCAGAATCGGTAAACCGATGAAAGCCTTCATGAGACGTCCCCTCGGCGCGGCTCGCTTCACCAGCGATTTCAAGCTTGAGCGCATTACCCGGTGCCAGCGAAACGCGATCGGCCTTGCATAACCCTACTGTGTGTCTGGACCCGGATATGTGAGCTAGCTCACACTCGATCCGCCTTTTTCCCGTGTCGGGCGAGGAAATCGCTAATGCGCCACGAAAGGTTCGCCAGGTCCGACGTCTTCGACGAGCCGCCGAGAGAGACGGCTCGTGGCCGGTCTTGGTTCGGCCGGATAGAGGCCGCGCCCGGCATGCTTAGCGGACGATCGGACGCCAAACGAAGCGGATTGGTAATGCCTGCGGACGCCGTTATTCATTTACTGTCGGCCCTTCGCGCGTTTTGCATCGCGAAGCAAAATAACCGGCCTCCGCCATCCGATCAGGTCCAGAACTTCAATTCTTTTGCCTTGTCGCCGCTGAAATACGACCCCTGGCTCTTCCAGGGCGCTTCTAAGCCGTTCCACTGATTGAGGGTCTGATGCCGTTTGGCTGCCAACGCCTGCATGAACCGCACGGCACCGAATCCAGGTTAACGCTCATTTAAGCTGAAGCAGTTCGAGCAGATAGTCTGGGTTCCAACTTGCGGATTTTCTTCTCGTTTTGACGCTGCCCTTGCGTTTATTGGCGCGGACGAGGCCGAGAGCGAAGCGGCGTACGATGGCCATGTTCTTGGCGCCGTTACCGCTGCGGTAGCGCGAGAGATCGTCCTTGAACACAACATCGAGCAGCCAGTGCATGCTTTCGACGCCCCAGTGACCGCGCACGCCGTTGGCGAGCCTGTCGATATCGAGAGCGGCCGACGAGATATAGAAGCGGGTCTCGAACGTGCATCGATCGGCGTATTCGGTGCGCGAAAAGACCTTGACCAGCGTCTTTATGCTGGTGAAGCGCGGCTCGCCCGGGTAGCTCCTGCCGGAGACGATCCAGTCGACATTGGACGAAGCCGTGTAGGTTCGCATCTCGATGCGGCCATGCCCCTTTTCAATTTCCGCGTCCTTGCTGACGAGTTCTTCTGCGGAGCGGAATTGAAGTAATCGGCGACCTCGGCTTCGAGCGTTGGCTGGTTGCCCTTGAGGGCGAGCAGATAATCGGCCTTGTGCTCAACGATCTTATCGGCGATGGCGACCTGACAGCCCATGGCGTCGATGGTCACCAGCGCTCCTTCGAGCTGTTTGGTTTCGGCCAGGTGGTCGAGGAGTTCCGGAATGGCCGTGATTTCATTGGTTTTCTCCGGCACACTGAGCTGTCCCAGGACGAGCCGGGCATTGGTCGCATAGGCGCTCAAGGTATGAAGCGCCTTGAGTCCCTTGCGCTTGTCATGCGTGCGGCGCGACGTCTTGCCGTCGATGGCGATCAGATCATGCCGGCCGGGCCAGAGTTCCTTGATCCAGCTCTCAAAACAGCGCCCGAACAGCACCGGGTCGAGACGGTTGACCAGCGTCTGCAACCAGCGGACGCACGGGATCCCATGATGAAACGGTGAGAACCGGCGCAGAAAATCCAGATGATGCTCGCCCCATGCAACGATGTCGTCAAAATCGTCACATCCCGAGATGGTGGCGCAGGTCAGAAGCAACAGTACTTCCGCCAGCGGATATGCGATCCGCCATGGCTCCCGGCCATCCGCAAGCCGCGAGAAATGCTTGAGAAGAACGGCCACCCGCGACCGCGGCATCTCCTCGACAAAAATTGCATCCATGTGCGCGCTCCGTCCCGAATCAGCGCGCACAGGGAACCACGTTCATACCGTCAAGACAAAATTCGCTCCTTCCGAGGCGTTAACCTGAGTGCGCCGCCGTGGCATGAACCGCCACCGATATTGATTGTAGATCGTAATGATGTTGACTGCATATTGGACGGCAGCGGCAGAATCATCCTCGATGATGACAAGGTTGTCGTCGTTCACGGCGCTCGCTTTCGGTCCGAGATTATGCGAGCCGGTCATGATCACCGGGTGCTTCCCCAAGGGATCAACGACGATCACTTTGCTGTGGATGCGGACCATGCCGAGTCCGTTTGGTTCCTGTTGCCAGTAAGAATTCACCATCTTGACCCACTTCTGCAGGGCCGCCGCCGCCGCTTTATCTTTCGCTATCGCAGTCGGGGGCGCATTGACGGCGGCCGGTAGGACGATCTCCTGCTCAGCAGCCGTATCGCTCCTCTGCAGCTTGTTGCGGTGAACAAAAATAAGGGGCGCCTTGTCAGGGCCACCCGTCGGATCCTGGTTCGCCACGCCGTGGATATAGAGCTTCCTGTTCTTGGCCGGATTTTTCAGAAGATCCAGGACGTCGTTAAGAAGCGTTCCTTGATAGCCGGGATTAAAGACTAAGAAGAGCACACCTTCTTCGGCATTTTGGATAAGCTGGCGGGCGAAATGGAGATCGGGATAGTCGCCGTATTTGTTGCCCTTCTTGGTCTTACCTCCCAGCGCCGGATTGGGCGCAAACCATGCCGTTATCTTAGCCCCATTCATCGAGGAACTGACCGATTTGGCGTCACCTTGCGCCAGCGTGCGTGGATAATCATCCCCGGCCTTGGCCAGCTCCTTCCATTGCGCAAGGAAGCGGGCGGCGATCTTCGCGTCTTTAATCAGGATGCCATTGTTCGCCTGTGTGCAAACCCCGCCATAGGTAAGATTCGTGCTGCCGGTCCAGACAGCCGCGGGCTTCGTTGTGTCCATCACCTCACTGAAAACAATGAACTTATGATGCGAAAAGTGCTGTCCGGTGACCATCCGATCCTGGACTTCGACATGCGTGCGGATTCCGATGAAGTCGCCCAGGCATTCCGAGATGATCTCGCCCGCCGTTCCGACATGATGTCGCCCAGCGTTCCGAGATGATGCCGCCCGGGTCTGGTTGCCTTGCTGGCGGATGATTTGTGCCACTCGGTTTTGCGGCGGTCAATTGCGGGCGACACCGAGCGAACTGGCCCTCTCCCGCGTGAGGGCGTGTGAGAGGCAAGCCGCTCGCGAGCGCGCCCTCAAGTAGCGCTGTAGCGAGCGAGCGCAGGGCAACGAGTCGAGGTTAACGCCGCAGCGGGCCCAATATGTCGAGCAGGTATTTGGGGTCCCAAGCGGCGCGCTTGCGGCGGCGCTTGATGGATCGTTTGTCG
>JAJPKK010000345.1 GCA_021323775.1 Hyphomicrobiales bacterium | reverse complement strand
TTGGTGCCGCCCTGGATGGCGTCGCCGACCGCGATCATGGGCGGGTCGACGATCTTCTGGCCGATCTCGATCAAGGTCAGCGTCATCTGCTGGAGCATGCGCGCATCGGGCAGCGCCACGATGGCGGTCGGCGAGTACGCGTATTGCGAAAAGCCGCCGATCGTCACCCAGCGCGGGATGATATAGCCGAGGTCGAATTGCGCGACCTCTTCCAGGATGGTCTGATGGTCCTCGTCGATCACGCATTGCACGAACGGATGCGCGCTTGAGCGTTTTTGCGGCTGGCCGTCGTCGTCCCTGCCGTAGCTGTCGTACTCCTCAGCGGGCAGCACGATGACGCGGCAATTGATTTCGGCGAACGGGTCCTTCTCGGCCCTGGTTTTGACTTCGGGGGCGACGGTGCCGGGATAGAGCCTGCACAAAGCGCGGGCGTCGAGCTTCCACTTGCGGTGAAACTGATCGATGACGAGATCGGCGTTCTCGGCCCACACGCAATCGCGCAGGTGCCAGGTGCGGTAGATGAGGCCGGTGCGCCGCGCGTTCAGCCGCGGTTCGATCACGCATTGGCCGAACAGAATGTAATCGGCGTCGCCCTCCTTCGTGGCGCGGGTGAACTGCGAGGCGCCGTCATACATCACCCGGCGCATCGTGGCGCCGGCGCGGTCGAGCCATTCCTTGCAGGCGCGGTCCTCGTTGACGGCGTCGATGGCGGTCCGCGCCTGGAACCAATCCATTCCGCGCGGCCGCAGAATCGACGACAAGGCATTTGCAAGCTCGCGGTGCGCGAGCACGGGACGCCCGGTCATCAGGTAGGAGGCGAATTCCTCCGAGATGTAGCGCTGGCGCGTCATGTCGGCGCGGATCGGATAGAAATTCTCGGCGAAGCTCTGCCACAAGGTGAGCAGCGGAAACCGCCTGGAGTAGAGCCGGTCGCCGATCTGCATGAGCTCCTGCACGCGGGCTTTCATGGGAGCGGATCCGTGGTGAGAGGAATGACCGGGCGCCTGGGGCGGGCAAAGGCGGCCAAGGCCCGCTGCGGAACGGCGCCGGCCGCCCGCCGTTGCCCACCCTGCGAGCTGGCTTGACCGGCGGACGGGCGCTTTTCAGATTCAAGGGATGAAATTTTCAAGGGATGAAATTCGTCGCGAATCTCATCGGCTATTGTCGATTCCGATCTACTACATCGTTCTCGCGTAGCTTTTCGGCGGGTTATTTTTAGCTTTTGACCGATCGTCGGCAGTTTTCGGAGCGGGGCGGTCGTTCCTTGTCATGGGGCTTTGTTTCGTCATCCCTGTCTCGGTCACGTTGAGCCTGTGGTTCGGCCAACCTGACTTATCGATTTCTGCTCCGCCCAGCGGTCCAATGAGGCAAACGTCTTGGATGACAGCACGTTTGGCGCTGACGCGCGACGATAGGCGGCGAGCATCAACTGCCGCCCAACGATCGCCCGCTGTAGGGCGCGCTCACGCCGCCGGCTGCGGCCTGCCCGCCGCGGTTGGCGGCAGTGGTGAGAATGGTCGAGGAGCGGCCCGCCCGTGCGGCGGCCTGGGCCTTCGCAGCCTCCATGGCGGCCGGATTGAACGGATCCGGCATCGGCGGCGGCGGCAGCGGCGTGGGAGGGGGCGGAATGTTGATGCTCGGCGGCTTGAACAGGGCGCTCAATGGTTTCTCCTTTTGAATCTTGAATGGGTGAAGAAGCATGAGGCCGGGCCGCGGCCTTGGAAACGACCTTGATCGCTTGGATGCATTCTCGCGGGCAGCGGCAGCCGGTCAAGGGCGCTTGGGCAGCGCGTTCTTTTCGCGCTGCCCAAGCGCCGCTTAAGCGGTCGAGACCCTTGACCGGCTGCCGCTGCCCGCCACAGAGCGCATCCAAGCGATCAAGGCCGCGAGCGACCGCGGCGGGGCCGCCGGCGCGTCCTGACCCGCTCGAAATTCAGCAGAGCCCTCGTTTTCGATGCCTGCTCCGGCCGCTTCCCGCCGCCGCTGCCCTTTCCGGCTTGCGGAAGAGGGGCAGGGGGCGGGAAGGTGGGGAGGGGCGATGGGGTGGGCCGTCCGCAGGCCGCTATGACTCGTCAAACACCGGCCTGAGGGTTACGCCCGGCGGCAGGCTTCGGCGGGAGGCGCCGATGTCGCGCCAGAGGATCGCGCCGGCGTCGCCGCATTCGATGCCGACGCGTTCGTCCCATAGGACGGTGCCGGCCGGCAAATCCTCCATCGCGATCGGCTTTCCGTCAGCCATGGCGAAGCCGTCGCGGTCGACATAAAACCGTTGGGGCGCACGCGGCGCGGCTTGCGCCGTCACACGATGTCCGGCCGGCGCGTGGTGCGAGGTTTTTGCGCCCTCGTCGCTGTCGCCGGGGCCGGCATCGTCCGGCTCGACCCGTATCCCGCCGCAAGGCCCGTAGACCACGTCGAATGCCGTCGCCATCATCCGCAGCCACGCGACGCGGCCGGCGCGCGGCCATTGCGCAGCCTCGGTGGGAAGCTTTGCAATGAGAGCCGCCAGCAAGCGGTCATGCTTTGCTTTAGTCAAGGAAGATCTCCGGAGGCACTCGGATTTTCGAGGTGAGCGGGTGAGCGATCAGATGTTGGTATAGGTCTCAGAAATCAAAACGTCTGCCTTTGATGTCCTGAACCGGGTAAATCTCAACTGGCCGCGCGATACCTACCACTAACTCAATCCGTTCTTCCGCGAGTTGGTATGAAATAGCGAGAGCAAGCGAGGGAGTATTGCTTGTTCTGTCGCGCAGTTGACCAGAGTTTGGCCCCGCAGAATGGAGGCGGGACCTCCTAAAGGCGGTGGTCACTTCCTCGCCTTCTCTCTCTTTTTGGCGATTTCCAGGGCTGCTTTCGTGAAGGGCTGCAAATCGACCAGGAGCGTGAATTGGCTCAGAAGCTCGTCATCGTCGGGGGCACATCCCGTTATCAGCGAATGCGCGGGATTCGGCGCCGGCCCCTCTACCGGATCATGAATCACTCCGACGACCCTACCGCTTGCAGCGGCAGTTTGGATAATATCGCCGACTTTGAAGATCCCGCAGGCGTGTTTAGGGCGCACCGTCCGGAGGCGAGCGAGCAGGCAGCAGGTCCTGTCAAAGCACGCTTCGAACGAACCGGGTTGTTGCTCGACCCAATTTACTGAAATTCCATTGTCATCGACCCGGAAGGCATCGATCTTAAGTCCACTCCATTTCCCGTCAGGCCCGACTTCGAGATCCGACGTTTGACAATGGAGGGCGACGTGATCGGTATGTGGGATTTCGTCGCCCTTCACGCATTCGCCCACGCAGCAAGTTCACCTTGGCGATTCGCAAGGATGTCTTTTTGGTGGACGGGAGGCGTCGCGTCAAGATCGCTCGCGATCCAGTCGGCGACACCGTCCGGACGAAAAACGATCGTCAGCTTTGCGCGCTTGCGCGGAGACCAGGATGCGGCGAAATACCCTGCCCGCGTTATCGACAGGCTCGGAAGAGCGCAGGTTCGATGTTCTGAAAGGAAGTCGATTAGGCCGTGCAACGAACGCACGGAGACGCTGATGTTGGCGCTCTGGAGTTCCTCTTCGTCTTCCAGGAGAAACTGAAGCTGCCGCTTCAACGCTACCGCTTGAGCCGCGCTCAAGACTGTTTGCCGCTCACAAAGCGCACGCAAACAACGGGATAAGCTTGGAGGCAGATTTAGCGGTTGGGAACCGGGATCTACGGAAGCTGACTCGTCTAACGTGAGGACGTTAACAGCGGCATGCTGAGTTGTTCCGCCGCAGGGGATATAACGCGCGATCAATCCTCCGCATGACGCCCCGACAGCCGTGTCATACATAGCGACATTAGGGCCTGCCTGCTGAGCTACTCCACCACTGAAAAGCGCACCTGACACATACGCCGCCATCGACGGCCTACAGACCGTCATGGCGTATATAGTTTCATCAAGGCTGACCTGTGGAACCATTCCACCACCGGGGATATAAGGCGCCGTCGAGCCTTCGCAGGACGGCCCGAAAGCGGTGTTATACATAACGACACTAAGGCCAGCCGGCTCAACCGCTCCGCCGCCGAAAGGCGTGCCCGACATATAAGCCGCGGTCGACAGCCCACAGACCATCGTGGGGAACATAGTTTCATCGAGGCTGACCTGCGGCACCACTCCGCTGCCGGTGAAATAGCGGGCGATCGATTTTCCGCAGAACGCCTCAAAAGCCGTGTTGTAGGTAGCGACGTTAAAGTCTGCCTGGCGAACAGCTAGGTTTCCGATGCGAGTGAAAGCGTTCGCGCTGAATGAAATCGCCCCACTGCCGCTCTCTGCCTCAGGGAAGTCGTTCCGCAGAAGCAACGGTCCCCGCGTACGGACCGGTGGTGGCCCGGTGCGATCGGGCGCAAAATCCGGAGCGAGAAGGCTCATGACTACTTTTCCCCGCCTTTAGAAGTTGCAACGACGACTGCGAGGAGTTCATCAAATATGCGCGCTAGTTGATCTGAAGGCAATTCCTCCGAATGTTCGGCTGGCGTATTAACGTCGATTTCACGATACGCATAGTGTCGCTCCTCGACCTGAACCGTCGGTAATGCGCCCGCGGGACCCGCTTGCGTCTTGGCCGTGATAGCTGCCCACGTCGTAAGCCGATTGAGGTAGCGTTCCGGCATATAGGCAGATTCGGCGCGCCAATTTACCCTGAACATCAGGTCCTGCATCTTGCCTGGCTCGACAATGACACTCGTCAGGTTATCCTTCAAAATTTGATAGGCAGCGATAATCGAGTCGGCCGGTGCAAGAGCTTTGGCGACCAGCGCAAGCCTTGATGCGGGCAGGCCGCAGCCAGGCAACCATTTTCTAATTGCCGTGGCGAAATCGTCGAGCGTGGTCGCGAAGTCACCCAATGTCTGTGACGCCGCCCCAAGCAAGATTTCGGGCCCAAGCACGGGCGATAATACGACATCGATGCGTATCGGATTAAGAACGACCTGAAGCGATCCGCGCAGAAAAGGCCCTTTCTGGACGCGAACGCCCTCCTTCGGGCGGTCTTCTTGAGCGTCAGGAGCTTCGCCCGTAATCGCCCTAAAAATGTCCGCGGGTAAGACAGCTTTCCTCAAGAAAACAACAACTTGGAGCTGACTTGCTTCCCAATTCCCGGACGGCACTGATTTCTCCTCAGAGATCAAGACGGGTTAAAACCTGACCTGGATGTCCGTTATCATAACGCAACACGAACCGTCCAGGACGCAGCGGACACACTGCGGCTTCATCGATACGGGACGCGCTCTAATTTCTTGCATCCGACCTTGGTCTCATCTGCATTTGAGATGCGGATACCCGACCCGTGCGCATTCCTGGCGGCGCATCACTGGCGCCGGATCGAGCCTGCGCCGCACCTCTTCCGCCGAGCGCCCGAGCGCGCGCGCAATGGCGTCGAAGCTGTGGCCTTCGCAGGCCATGCACTGCGCCCGCACCAGATCCTCCAGCGGCCACGTTGAATGCCATGTTCGCCGGCGCGGCTCGCCGGTTGCCGTGTCGGGCATTGCGCGCCCCTCCTTTCTTCCGTAGGGTGGGCAAAGGCGCCTGGCGCAGCCGATGGCATGGTGCGCCGGGCGCGCGCGCCTTTGCCCACGCCGTCCGACCTGGCCGCTGTTCAGCAGTCGCGCCGACTGACCGCGTGGGCAAAGGCGGAAGCCAAATTCGTTCCAACACCGCCACGCCTCGGCCGCCTTTGCCCACCCTACGGACTGCGCCGCACCTCCTCCGGCGAGCGGCCGAGCGCCCCTCTGCCTCCGTCATGATCATCCCGACCGCGGCTCTTTCAGATGCGCGTAGCCGACATTTGCGCGCTCGGGCCGCGCCGTCCGCTGCCGCCGCCGCAGCTCGGCGGCGGCGGCGCGCGCGCCCTCCGAGAGGCACATCACGATGGCGTCGCCGTCATCAGGCGAGCGGCCCAGCCGTTTCCGGATCTGGCTCTTGTCCTCGATCTTGATTCCGCGCGGCGTCAGCTCCCAGCGCGGCGCCGCGAGGTCGGCCTTCACGGACGCATCGGGCGGCAGCGCCAGCACGGAGCCGCCGTCGTAATCGGGATCAAGCTCCTCGCGCATTCGCCACCAGGCCTCCGCGCGCTTGTTGTAGAACCCAAGCTGACGGTCGCGGGTTTTCGCATTCGACTTCGCGGCCCCCTTGAAGCCGACCACCGGGATGCCGTTGTCCTTGAGGCGCGCAACCGTGTCGCCGCCCCAGCCCCCGTCCACATCGACAACGACCACGCAGCAATCGCGCCGCAATGCCACGACGGCCGCCGCAACGGCGCTGCCGTCGCGCGTCTCCTGTCCCGGCTTGCGGACGAGCGGAGCGTACCAGCCGCCGCGCCGCGCGGCGAGCACCGTGTAATCAGCCCCGCCCTGGGCGACGTCGAGGCCGATCGCCGTCATGGCGATGCCGCGTCCGCCGTCGGCGCGCCAGCGCCGCTGCGCCGCTTCGATCCAGGCCGCGGGGATGACCTGGAAGTCGTCGTCCTTCAGGCCGGCCGCGAAATTGCCGTCGCGATAGGCCTGCCGCAATTCTTCCGGCAGCCCGGCAAGGACCGCGCCGTAGCCCGTGTTGCGCAGATCGGGATTGTCGGCAAGCCGGGCCGGAATGTAGGTGCGCGAGCGCGCCAGCACGCTCTCGCCGTTGACGAGGTGGGGACCGCGGTCCGCCACCTCGATATCCGCGCCGTCGGGTCCCGTGGTGAACCAGCGCAGTTCGCCGGGATGAGCCGGCCGCGGATGCATCGGATCGAGCCAGGGCGACCAGTGCCTGATGACCCAAAGTCCTTCCGCGGTCGTCGGCGGGTTTGATCCGACCACGACGCGGCAGCGCTGCTGCTCGTCCGCCGACCGGTTCCACCCGATGATGAAGCGATATTGCGAGGCAAGAAAATCGGTGCCTTCATCGAAATAGATGAGATCGTAGGGATTGCCTTTGAAACGCTGCTTGTCGTCCTCGTGTTCGCAGCCGGCGAATTGGATCAGCCGCTCGCCCGCGCCATTGGGGAGCTGCAGCCGCCACCGCTGGGCTTGCCCGTTGAAGCCGTCGCGGCTGCCCAGGATGTCCGCGAGCTGCTCAGCCAGTTTGAGCGCATCCTTATTGATGCGGCGCAGGAGAAGGGAACGTTTGTGTGCGGTCAAAGCGAGGCCGAGTCCCAGCGCGGTTTTGCCGCCGCCGGCCTGTCCGCCGTAAAACAGTTCGTCCGCCAGGCAATGATAGGCGTCGGACTGAGGCCCCTGATTGGGCGTCCACACGAACTGGCCGGTTGCCGAAAGCCAGATCCCGGCCGCCTCGTCCCGCACCTCGGGCGGGGTGCGCCTGAGGCTGCCGACGATCTCGTCGTGGGAAGGGATCTCGTCAGGAAGATCGGTCACGGTCTTGTCCGTCCGCCTTGTCAGCGTCTTCAGCCTTCGGCTTGGCCGCGAGTCCCAGCAGGAGCGTGATGCGGCGCGCGGCGTCGTTGTAGTTGCCGTCGAATTTTGAAGGCGGGCGTCCGCGTTTGTCGGGCAGCAGGCGCAGAAGCCGGCCTATCGCCACCGTGGCGTTCACGGCGGCAGCGGCCTGTCCCCTGTCGACCGCGAGCTGTCGGGCATCCGCCAACTCGCGGATCACAGTTTCGATGGTCATCTCCGCGGGCGTGATGACGGACGGCGCAGGCGCCTTGGATGACGCCGCGGCGCCTCGTTTCGTCTTCGCACCGGCGGCCGTCTTACGGGCTTTGCGGTCGCGCCCGGACGATTTCGGTCGCGGCATTGCACGCCTCCCTCGTCGCTGCATCGGCACACGGCATAGGTCTCAAGGCTGTCCCGGCTGAGCGTCAGCCATCGCGAAAACGTGGCGATGGCCGGAGTCGTTGGCGCCGCCGGCCGACGCCACGCGTATCAGCGCGCGGCGGGCCGGCGGCGCCGTTCGCGGGCGAAGCGTTCCGCAAGGCTGGAGATCGCGGTGCGCCGGGACCTGCGCGCATCGGGGCGGATGAGCGCGCGTCCGTGCTGTCTCCAGGTGCAAACGAAGGCCCGCGAAAGGTAAGCGGCTGCGCTGCGCGCTCGCCTCCGCAAATCTGACGCGGGATGGCGGCGCTGCGGCGGTCTTCCGCTCATATGGAAACGTCGCAGGGCGGGCAAAGCGAAGCGTGCCCGCCCGCCCTCGAAAGGCCGCGCGCGGCGGGCACGGCGCTTCGCGCCTTTGCCCACCCTACGACGATTGCACTCGAGCGGAATCCGCTATAATGACCCGCAGTCAGTTCCTATGTGGCAGCGAAGAAAACCGATGAAACCAAAACAAAGCGCTTTAAGAACAGAAGACCGTGCGTCATAAAATAAAAGCGCCTGAGGCCGTTTAACTCAGGCGCAAATCATCAACATACGTATTTAATCTCATATATTCGCCCCGCTGTCAAGAACAAAATTCGAAGCGGATAAACTCGATGATATGCGCCGATAAACTCGCTTCATTTGTCGCCGCAACAGTTGAACAAACGGGTCACATGTTCGGCCGCTGACGGAGCGCGAAGATCGATTCGGCCTCTCTCGTCCAGGTCTCGGCGGTGTTGCGGTCGGTCCAGGCGGCGCGAGCCGCATAGTCGCGCAGCCCTGCGATCACGACCCGCGCCGCCAGGCCGTGGCGGATGCCGACGTCGGCCTCAATGCTGTGGAACGCCCGCTCGTCGATGACGGCGGCAATGAGTATCTCAAGCGTGCGGTCGCCGAGCCGCGCGCGCTGCGACCAATGGCGGGCCCATCGTTTGTAGCGCGACACCGCGTCGATGATCCAGACCGGCTCGTGGCCGTGATAGGCGGCGTCGCGCTTCTCGAGCGATGGCGATTTAATCATCACGGAGGCGGCCTGCGCATGAAACGCCATCGCGATATCGTCGGCCGCGCGCATCTCCTCCGCGCCGACGCGCTGCTTTTCGATCAGCCTTGCCAGCGGCGCGGCGCGGAAACGCAGGATAGTGGCGCCGGTTCCGCCAATTTCGCGGCCGTCGCCGGATCGGCGTTCCGCCTTGCGGATGGCGCGCTTCAGGCGCAGGAATGCACCGGCGTCGTCGCCGGCCCCCCGCCGTGCGGGCTTGCGGACAGCGGAAAGCGAGGACCGTCCGGCCTGAAGCCGGCTGTCGTCGCGCCCGGTTCGGATCGATCGATTTGCCATAGATGATCCTTGTTTCCAGCATTTTTATTGATCGGATGCGCGATGCCGCTCGATCTGGCGATCGCGATCGCATGAGGCGGGCGGGTCGATTGGCCTATTTGATCAAAGGCTGCGAGAGCCGCGCCAGAGGCTGGAGCCTCAGGGATTGTGCAGGCTCTGCCCTGGCCGGAGCTTCGGCGCAGCCGGCTGGCTGGCGCGCCGCCAGCTCGGCGCATGCGAGCGCCGGCGACGTGCATCCGGAAGAGTGGGGAACCGGATCGAACAATCGCGGCGCTTTGAACGGCCGCGCGTCTTTGACAAGGCCGATCATGGGCGGATTTTCAAGTCCGCGCGCGATCGCGCGCCGCATGGCGCGTTGAAAGGCGAGATCGGCGCTTCGCGACGATTTCGTTGGGTCAGCGCCGCCTGAATCGTTCTGATTGAGCGGCAGCGTCCGGCTGGCGTGCCTCGGGGCGGCATCCTTGATGCGCCGCTCAAGAGAGCCCGATGTGTTGCCTGCGCGTCGGCGATGACTCGCGGCCGATTTCCGATCCCCGGAGGCCGATGTGGTCATCTTTTGTTCGGGCGCTGCGCCACATTGATTCCTCACGACACCTCCAGAGGAAAATCCGGCATGAGCGCAGGGCTGCCCGAGGGCCGAGGACGGAGCTGCACAACATCCGATCGAAATGCCGATCCTCAGCCATTATAGGTAGAGTCCTATTTTTGCGCAAGAAAAAAACCTATTATGCATTGCTCGAAAGTTATGTAGGATACACTGATGGATGCTGCGCGCAGCGCAATTGTCTCACGAGTGGCGGAGCTCGGGCTTTCGCTGTCCGAGTTATCTCTTAAAGTCGGCAAGAACCACGCCTATTTCCAGCAATTCATAAAAAGGGGAGTACCAAACCGATTACCCGAGGAAGTTCGCGGCCGGGTGGCGGAAATTTTGGGACTTGATGAGCGACTTCTGAAGGAAGCATCGTCGACGCAGGTCCGGCTCATGATGACGGATTCGCTGCGAAGCGCGAGCCGCGGTGCTTTATGGATTCCGCTCTATGGGCACGCTGTCGGCGGGAAGGACGGCGAGTTCATCCTCAGTGGCAACCAGGTATCCGAAGTTCTCGCGCCGCCCAATCTTTCGCATGTTCCAGATGCCTATGCGGTCTACGTAGTCGGCGATTCAATGGAGCCGCGCTATTTCGCTGGTGAGACCGTTTTCGTAAATCCGCGCCTGCCAATTGGCCGCGGCTCCTTCGTGGTGGCGCAGATCTCGAAAGGACAGGAGGGCGAGCCGCGCGCTTATGTAAAGCGGTTCGTTTCGCAGGATGCCAAGCGCCTGCGGCTGGAGCAATACAATCCGAAAAAGGTCTTGGAGTTCCCAATATCAACTGTCACTGCAATCCACCGCATAGTTATGAGCGGCGAGAATAGGTAGGTTCCATAGGTATGGAATTGCCGTTTTTCTTACTTTGGCAAATCGGCATCGTACTCCCGGCGCAAATAGGAATGCTCATATTGGAGAGCGCGTTCCGGCCATGTCTGCACATTTGGCACTCTTCGACAAGCTCAGAGCGAAGCGAGCCCACCCGCCCCCGAAAGGCCGCGCGCCGGTGGGCACGGCGCACCGAAGTCGGGCTTGCCCGACTTCGGCAGTCAATAGTTGCCGAAACAGGCAGGAGCCGATTTCGGTTGCGCCTTTGCCCATCCTCCAAGTGATTCCAGTTGACCGGGAGTCGCTGTAGGCAAGTCCCGGCGGATTTCGCAGCCGTGGATTGCGATCAAGCGGGTCGATTGCAGGGAGGGCGCTCTTCGACAAGCTCAGAGGCGCGCTCCTGAGCCCCCAAAAAGCGGCCACAGCACCTGTCCCCGACAATGCGGTTTTAGGGCTTCGGCCGAAAGTCCTGGTCCGGAAACATCGATTCCTTCGGGTCCTGGATGACCACCGGAGTCTGCAGCGCGGCCTGATGACAGGCGTTGCAGGCGTCGGTCAAATGACCATAGTACTCGGCAAACTTGGCTTCATCCTTGTTCTTGATGGCGATGTCGAGCTCGAATAGCGGATCCCTTACGATGGTCTCGACCAGTTCCACGATCCGCTGCTGGCGCCACTGCGGCCACTGGAGCGACAGGCGATCGAACGCATCCGACAACTGCTTTAATTCGTACGCCGCAAAGACCCAGTTCTTCTCACGGCCCGCAAAGGCGAGCTTGACGTGACGCGGCTGGACAGTGGTGCTCATGAGGTCAGCCAGACTCGGGCGGTAAGGGGGCGGGCCTTCCGCGGGCGTTTGCGCAACGGCGGATACCGTAGCCGCAAGCATCACTCCGGCGATCAGGGCGAGTGCTCGCAAAGGCGTCGTCATGGGCTGTCTCCTTTCGTCGATGTTATCAACTTGAAAAAAAGGCGCTGAGCGTTCGCGATCTCTCAAGGGTCATCCGACCCACGCGTCGTGGTGATTGCATCGCCTCGGCTTAACCGGCAACACTAGCCGACAGGTCTACGTCGCGCAATTCCGACAGGAGGTCATAAGATGCAGGCGAGCCGTCGCGATGTTTTTACGGTTGCGTGTGCGCTTGCGGTCGATGCGGCGCTGCGCGCCGCTGTTGCGCCCGCAACCGCGGAGCCGGCGGATGAGCGCCCCAGGGAAGGGGATTATCTGGCCGCCATCGATGCCGCAGCTCCCGAGGCCCTCTCGCCGCGTGATATTGCTGCGCCGCAGGTCATCGCCTGGCCGATGGAGCCGGCGACCCGGCTCATCCGCAATGGTTCACGGCTCAACAAGGTGCTGCTGGTTCGCCTCGATCCCGCAACACTCGTGGGCGCCACGCGGGAGCGCGCGGCCGACGGTGTGGTCGCCTATTCGGCGATCTGCCCGCATGCCGGCTGCGAGGTGAGCGGCTGGATCGAGGAGCAGAAGATCCTCGAATGCCCTTGTCACAATTCGAAGTACAATCCGCGCGACGGAGCGGCGATCATCGATGGTCCGGCCACGCGCAGCCTGGCCGCGCTGCCGCTGAAAATCGTCGATGACAAGCTTGTCGTCGCGAAGCCCTTTATCGGGCGGCTCGGCATTGCGCCGGCCTGACGGCCTTTGGCCTTGCCATCGATCAAACACTTCAATTTGATGCATCGCCATGCCAAAGTGAGAAAGGCTGCGCCGGCGAGCCGCCGCACGTTTCGGCAACCGCGGCTGCAGACCCAGCCCTACGGAGGGGAGGACCATGTTCGACATCGCAAGATTGACTCCGGGCCTGTGCGCCGCCGCGGCGATCGTTGCATCAGGAATCGGCGCAGCATTTGCCCAGGAGACGATCGCGCCCGCGTCGGCGACGCCGGCGGCGCCAATGCCGGAAGTCCTGCAGAGATATACTCCGGTTACGGCCGCGCGGCTGCGTCAGCCAGAGGATGCCAACTGGCTGCTGTTTCGCCGCACCTACGACGGCTGGGGCTACAGTCCGCTTGACCAGATCACCCCCGCCAATGTCGGCCGGCTCGAACCTGTCTGGAGCTTTGCGACCGGCCAGGTGGAAGGCCATCAGGCGCCGCCGATCGTCAACAACGGCGTGATGTTCGTGGCGACGCCCGGCAATCAGGTCATTGCTCTTGAAGCGAACACCGGCAATCTGTTGTGGCGCTACAGGCGGCCGCTGCCTGAGGATCTGACAGACCTGCACCCGACCAGCCGCGGCGTCGGGCTCTACGGCGACAAGGTTTTTTTCGCTTCAGCCGACGCGGTCCTCGTCGCGCTCGACGCCAAGACCGGCAAGGAAGCGTGGACCGCGAAGGTCGCTGAATACAAGAACGGCTACTACACCTCGATCATGCCGCTTGTCGCCGATGGCAAAGTTATGATGGGGACCTCAGGCGGCGAACTCGGCATCCGCGGTTTCGTTGCCGCATATGACCCGGAAACGGGCAGAGAAGCGTGGCGGACCTTCACGGTTCCGGAACCCGGCCAAGCCGGCAGCGAGACGTGGCCGCAGGGCGACCAGTGGAAGACCGGCGGCGGCTCGGTCTGGGTGCCCGGCACCTACGATCCGGAAACCAATCTTGCCTTCTGGGGCACCGGAAACGGCGGCCCCTGGATGGGAGACCAACGTCCGGGCGACAATCTCTACACCTCCTCAACGATCGCGCTGGACGGCAACACCGGACAGATCAAGGGGCACTTCCAATATCACCAGAACGACTCGTGGGATTGGGATGAAGTCTCCCCGCCGATTCTCGTCGACTACAACTTCAACAACAGGACCGTGAAGGGGCTGGTCGACGTCGCGCGCGACGGCTATCTCTGGCAGCTTGAGCGCACCGCCGGAAAGATCAACTTCGTCGCGGCGCAAAACTTCGTCAGTCACAACGTGTTCAAGGGCGTCGAACCCGATACGGGCCGCCCGATTGTCGATCCCGATCACAAGCCCGGCACCAACAAGACGGTGACGTTCTGTCCAAGTCTGTGGGGCGGCAAGGACTGGCCGCCGGCCGCCTACAGCCCGAAAACCCGGCTGGTCTACATCCCGGCGAACGAGAACCTCTGCAGCGAACTCAGGGCCGAGGTGCCGAAATACGTCGCCGGCGAGCGCTACACCGGCGTCACCACCAACGTGCTGCGCGTCCGCGCCGGCGCCGACCATATCGGCGAGTTGCAGGCCTGGAATCTGGATACCCGCAAACGCGCCTGGACAGCCAATCTTCCGACCGAGAACTGGGGCCCGGTGCTCGCGACGGGCGGCGGCGTGGTGTTCTCCGGCGGCACCGCCGATCGCCTGTTCCGGGCATTCGACGCCGAGACCGGCAAGATACTTTGGCAGTACCCGACGCTATCGGGGGTCAATGGCGTGCCAGTATCGTTTGCGGTCGACGGCAAGCAATATATTGCGGTCCAATCGGGCTGGGGCGTCGACGCCGCCCGCATGCAGAGAGCGCTGAACCTCGTTTTTCCGGGAAAATATGCCGAGGTCCCGCAGGGAGGCGCAGTGTATGTCTTTGCCGTAAAGTAGCGGCTGGAGGACTGGGCCACGCAGCGAGGCGAGGTTGTGCGGGCCCCCGGCGTCCGCACACCGTCCGCTCGCGAAGCGGCGGCGGGAGCAGCGCGCACAGG
>JAJPKK010000219.1 GCA_021323775.1 Hyphomicrobiales bacterium | reverse complement strand
GTCAACCGCGTCGAAATCAAGGACATCGTGCCGCCGGAAGACCTTATCCAGGCGATGGCCCGGCAGATGAAGGCCGAGCGCGACAAGCGCGCTGAAATACTGACCGCGGAAGGCGACCGGCAGTCGGCGATCCTGAGAGCAGAAGGCGCCAAGCAGGCGCAAATTCTCCAAGCCGAAGGCCGCCGCGAAGCCGCCTTCCGCGACGCCGAGGCGCGCGAGCGCTCCGCCGCGGCCGAGGCCAAGGCCACTGAACTCGTGAGCGATGCGATCGCCAGGGGTCAGGTGGCGTCGATCAACTATTTCGTCGCTGACAAGTATCTGCGCGCCCTTACGGAGATCGCCCACTCGCCGAACCAGAAAGTGCTGATGCTTCCAATCGAAGCGTCGAGCGTGCTCGGCTCGCTCGCCGGGATCGCGGAAATCGCCAAAGCCACGTTCGGCGGGAATTCAGGCGGCGCCGCCGCAAGCGCGCCGCCGCGTCCGAGCCTTCCGGCGGCGGGCGCGAATCCTCCGGGTTCTGACTCGACCCGGATGAGCTGAGTCGCATCCATGCTGACGCTGTTCGCCTCGCTCGGATTTTGGGACTGGTTCATCGCCGGCGGATTGCTGCTGGTTCTCGAGGTGCTGGCGCCCGGCGTGTTCATGCTGTGGCTCGGAATTGCGGCGATGCTGGTCGGCGCAATCTCGATATTCGTTGATTGGAGCTGGCAGGCGCAATTCATTGCCTTCGCGGTATTTTCCGTTGCCGCGATCCCGCTGTGGCGCAGGCTCTCCATGCAGGTCGGCACGACAACCGATGAGCCGTTCCTCAATCGCCGCGCCGAGGCGCTGGTCGGCCGCATCTTCACGTTGGAAAAACCGATCGTGGATGGCTCGGGCACGATACCCATCGGCGACACCGTGTGGCGCGTCACCGGGGCGGACATCCCGGCCGGCTACCGCGTCAAGGTCGTCGGTGTGGACGGAACGGCGCTCCGGGTGGAGCGGCTCTCGGACGACAGAGGACAGACGGCGGACGGCGGATGACAGGCGTCTGATCCTGGTCCTTTCTGTCGCCCGTCGCCCGTCCCCTGGTCATGCCACGCCGGCCCGCAACAGATCGTGCATGTGAACGAGGCCGACCGCATATTTGCCTTCGACCACGAACAAAACGGTTCGCTTCAGGGAATTGAGGATCTCGAGGGCTTCACTGGCGAGCTGATCGGGGCGCACCGTATTCGGGCCTTTCGTCATCACGTCTTCGACGCGGGCATCGAGCAGGTCGGGACGCATGTGGCGGCGCAGGTCGCCGTCGGTGATGATGCCGATCAAACAGCCGGCCGCATCAGTGATGCCGACGCAACCCCAGCCCTTCGCGGACATTTCCACGATCGCGTCCGACATCCGGGTTCCGACCGGCTTGAGCGGCATCTGAGTCCCGGTATGCATCAGGTCGCGGACGAAGGTCAGCGCCGCCCCGAGCCGTCCACCAGGGTGCAACTGGCGGAAATCAAGCGCCGTGAAGCCCCGGCTTTCCAGGAGCGCTATCGCAAGTGCGTCGCCGAGCGCGAGCTGCATCAGGGAGGAGGTTGTTGGGGCGAGATTATGGGGGCATGCTTCACGCGCCTGTGGCAAGGCAAGCGCGATATCGGCCGCCTTCCCGAGCGTGCTTGCCGCGTCGGCGGTGATCGCGATCAGGCTGATCCGGAACCGGCGCGAATAGTTGATGAGATTCTTCAACTCCGCGGTTTCGCCCGACCACGATATCGCGATGATCACGTCGTCCGACGTAATCATGCCAAGGTCGCCGTGGCTCGCCTCGGCGGGATGGACGAAAAATGCCGGCGTGCCGGTTGACGAGAGCGTCGCGGCAATCTTGTTGCCGACATGGCCGGATTTTCCCATGCCGCTGACGATGACGCGGCCGCGCGCCGCCTTGATCATTGCGACAGCGGAGATGAATGCCTCGCGGAGACTGTTGCTGATTGCTGCGCTGAGCGCAGCGAGGCCTCCGCTTTCGGCCTCAAGCGTGCGCAACGCGCAAGCTATAAGCGCATCGTCACTTTCGCTTGTGGGCGGGCTTTCGCGGTGCAGCATCGATTTCGGGCGTGGCGAGGCGGAAGGTCTGAGTCGCATGCTCTTTAGCACGCGCCGGCGCAGGAGGCGACCACCCTCGCGAGAGCGCGTTTCGGGTGCTGCAGGGCGGGGTCTTCGACAAGGTCAGAGCGAAGCGTGCCCACCGACCTCGCGAGGCCGCGCCCGGGCGGGCACGGCGCACCGAAGTCTGGCTTGCCCGACTTCGGCGATCAACAGTGCCGAAACCAGCAACAGCCGATTTCGGTTGCGCCTTTGCTCACCTTAGGAGGGCCAGTCGGCCGAGCTCATTTATCCCAGGAGCGACTTGATCTCGGCGCGCAACGCCGGGGCGATGTCGTCGCGCTCCAGCGCATAGGCGATATTGGCGGCCAGAAAGCCGATCTTGCTGCCGCAATCAAAGCTGCGGCCTTCGAATTTCAATCCGTAGAACGGCTGCTTGCGGGCGAGCCGGATCATCGCGTCGGTGATCTGGATTTCACCGCCGGTGCCGCGGGTCTGGTCAGCGAGAATGTTGAAAATCTCCGGCTGGAGAATATACCGGCCCGTGATGATGAGGTTTGATGGCGCTTGGTCGCGCGGCGGCTTCTCGATCATCTGAGTGATCTCGAAAGCCCGCCCTTGCGATTGTCCAACTCCCACCACGCCATACATATGGATGCGGTCCGCCGGAACTTCCTCGACCGCGATCACGTTGGCATTGTCGGGGAGATGCCGGTATGCGTCGAGCATTTGCGCGAGGCAACTGCGCTTCGCCTGCACCAGGACATCCGGCAACAGCAGCGCAAACGGCTCATCGCCGACGATTTCGCGCGCGCACCAGACTGCATGCCCGAGCCCAAGTGGTTGTTGCTGCCGGGTGAAGCTGGTCTGGCCCGCGCCCGGCAAATCGTGCGCAAGCAGGTCCAGTTCTGCGCGCCGATTGCGCTCCGTCAGGGTGAATTCCAGTTCGAACTGCCGGTCGAAATGGTCCTCGATGACGCCTTTGTTGCGCCCGGTCACGAAGATGAAATGCTCGATGCCGGCCTGGCGAGCCTCGTCAACCACGTGCTGGATCAGGGGACGGTCGACAACCGGCAGCATCTCCTTCGGCATGGCTTTGGTGGCGGGCAGAAAGCGCGTACCAAGCCCGGCGACCGGCAAGATGGCTTTGCGAATGAGCTTCATGAGGAGGGACGCAGAGAATATGATGGTTGATCGGAATTGCGACGGTCACCCTCCACCCTTGCTTGCGGGGGAAGGGAGAGAGGAGGAAATGATTGCGGCGACCCCGGCTCCACAGCGGATCAACCTTGGCAGTAGCAGGTTCTCAGGCGAATAACTATAGGTTCGACGCATTAAGCCGCCGTCAACCAAAATTGTGCACCAATCGGCAATTACTGCCAACACGGTAATGGGGTGCGAGACTTACAGCGTCGTTGCCGGGCTGCTCCAGCCTGCTCCCGCTGCTCGGATTTCCGGGATGGCCGGGCCCGGGCCGCGGGGGACTGCGTGCGGGAGAATTGGGAATGATCAACTTAAGATCGCTGATCGGGACGGCTTGCCTCGCCTGCGTCTTGGCGGCCGCTAACGAAGGCGCGACAGCGCAGATTATTGAACGGCTGTTTCCGTTTCTCGCGCCCGCCTCGTCGACGACGACCGGTTCGCCCGCTGCCTCCCCGC
>JAJPKK010000336.1 GCA_021323775.1 Hyphomicrobiales bacterium | reverse complement strand
TTGGCGCGCGATCAAACGCGCGCCAATCGCCCTTGACCGGCTGCCGCCGCCCGCAAGACTGCATCCAAGCGATCAAGGCCCTCGCCAAGGCCGCGCGCCCTTAAGGCGCGGTCCTACCGGGTAAGTTTCTTCCTAGTTTTCCACCGGGCGTGGCCCGACCTGCAGCGCATGAAACTTCTGCTACCCGGTGGCGCGGTCCTGCCGGGTCAGTTTCCTCCTAGGCGCAGGGGCGACGATCTGAATTTCCTCGGCTGGAAGCTGATCCTGAATCGAAGCCGCAGTCAGATTCGATACTCCCACGGTCACGAAGATATACGGAAGATGCGAAGAAGCTCTTTTTGCTGCTTCTGGAGAGCTCCGAGAATTCGGCCGCATAGTGGCCGGCCAGGCTGGGCGACACGTACGTCATCGGCCGAAAAACCTCTCCTGGTTGGTCCATTCCACAATGGCATTGTCGCGCACCCATTGCGCCAGCTCATCGTGCCGCACCATCCACACGTCGGGAAAGCCGCGGAAGTATTTCAGGATCTTGTCCACCATCGCGGCCATCAGCGGACGGCCGCCGAAATGGCAGTGAACCGTCACGTTGAGAAAAGCCGTCGGCTCATTCTGGTAGAGATAGTCGAAGGTATCTTTGTAGACCTCATACCAGTCCCGCGGATTGCCGCGCAGCACCCGATGATCGGCGTAATCAGTATGCGGGAAGGCTACGATCGTGCCGTTGCGGTTCTTCGCGCAGAACGGCAGGTCGATGTGGTTGTAGTCGCCGTACCAGAGAAAGCCTGCCGCGGTGAGAAGCTCTTCGGTGTGGGCGGTCGACGCAAGGACCGGGCTGAGCCAGCCTTTCGGCGAGGCGCCAGTGATTTTCTGAAATATGTCGATGCAGCGGTGAATGACCGCCTGCTCCTCATCGGCGTTAAGATACGCCAGGATATTGTCCTGCGTATAAGAATGCGCGGCGATCTCATGACCGGACCTGAGCATCTGCTCGGCGGCTTGCGGCGCAAGCTCCAGCGAATGCGCATTGGCGCAGAACGTGGCGGGAACTCCGTTGTCATCAAGAATCCGGATGAGCCGCCACACGCCGGCACGCACGCCGTAAGTGCCCCAGGTCATGGCGGCCCGGTCATGTGTGCCGGGCTTGAGCGCGGTGGTCTGCACCGAGAAGGGCGGGCCTTTATCACCTGACCAGTTTTCCAACAGGCAGGTCACCGCAACCGCGAGCCGCGCATTGTTGGGCCAGGTGAAACCCTGTTTCGCTCTCACCTTCCCGTCTCCTCCAGCGCCGCGAACGGCGGCGCGGCATATACGATCCGGCCGCCCACCATGGTGAGGAGCGATTCGATGCCGCCGATCTCGTCCGTCGGCACGTTTGCAAAATCTTTCGTCAGCACCGCAAGATCGGCGAACCGGCCGACCGTCAGGGCGCCGCGGCGTTCATCGTCGTGGGTGAACCAGGCACTGCCTTGGGTGTAGAGCCGCAGCGCTTCCTCGCGGCTTGGCAATTCATCGGCATCGCGCGTCGGCGCGCCGGCGACGGTTCTGCCGTCGATCATCCATTGCAGCGAGACGAAAGGATTGTATGACATCACCCGGTGCGCGTCGGTGCCGCCGCCCACATGGATGCCCATGTTCATTGCGGTCTTGATCGGCGGGGTATGCCGGGCGACTTCGGGGCCTCGCGTCCTGATGAGAGCATCGCCGCCGAAATACATGGCATCCTGCATGAGCCAACCGACGCCCAGCGCCTTCATGCGTTGGAAGCTTGCAACCGAGCCGTCGTTGAGATGCGCGATCGACCACCGCAGCCCCGCGATCGGGATCTCGCGGTTCACCTGCTCGAAGACATCGAGCAGATGGGGCAGCGAGACGTCATTGCTCCAGTGCTGCGTCAACGTCATGCCCCGCGACGCTGCCCATCGGGCGACCTCGTAATATTGCTGCTTCTGAGCTTCGGTCGGGCTGTCGTTGTTGTACATGCCCCAGGTCACGTTCTCGCCGATGCCGTTGAAGCGCAGCATGTCGTCGCCGAAGCCCATGGGCAGCATCTGGGTGAGGTTCTGGTAATCCTCCAGTTCCTTGCCAGGGCGTTGCGCAAACATGCTGAAGACCACTCGCACCGTCAATGCATGGTCCTGCCAGACCCGGAACAGCGGCAGATAGCTCGCGGCGGCCAGGTTGAAGCCGCCGGGATCGCTGACGCCGGTCAATCCAAGCCGGTTGAGCTCACGGAAAAGTTGCCGCGTACCGGTAACGCTTTCATCGAAGGTCGGCAGCGGCAGCTTGTCGAACAGCGCCGTAATGGTCGGGTTATCGCCATTGATCCAACCGGTCGGACGGCCGGCGGCGTCGCGTTCAATCTTGCCGCGGGGCGGCACGTCAGCGTCGTTTATGATATTCAGCGCCTTGAAGGCCGCAGGGCTCAGCAGCACAGCCGAATAGAAAAGCTGAATATAGACGGGGTGGTCAGGCGAGGCCGCGACCAGCTCCGCCTGCGTCGGCCTGCGCCTCTCGGCGAACTGCTGCTCGGTCCAGCCGCCAGCCACAATGATCCATTGGCCCGGCCGGGCTTTTTGCGCTGCCGCCGCGATGCGCGCCATCGCCTCCGGGATCGAACGCGTGCCGATCCAATTCACCTCAGTGGCGTAGAACAGGGCCGCCCGGATCGCATGCATGTGGGAATCGATCAGGCCCGGGATGACGGTGCGGCCGCCGAGATCGATGACGCGAGTGGTGGGCCCCGCCAGGTCGCGGATGTCGGCCGAGCGGCCGACCGCGGCGACCTTGCCGTCGCGCACCGCCAGCGCCTCGGCGATCGACGAACGTTCGTCGAGCGTGATGATCTTGCCGTTCACGAGAGCGGTGTCGGGGGATTGCGCCGCGACCGGCAGGACGAATGCCGCGAAGGCCAACGCTGCGGCAAGATGCAAGCCTGCGAGCCATGTAGAACCGTTCCTCATCGTCATTTCCCTCACCGGTGCGTAGGATGGGTTGAGCGAAGCGAAACCCATCCTACGCCAAACTCACCGCCAAGCGCCTGGCGGGTTTCGCTGCGCTCAACCCACCCTACGGGTGTCCCTCACTCAAGAGACGCGCATGATGCCGGCGCGAACTCAGGTGGCGATCATCGGCGGCGGCCCGGCCGGTCTGCTGTTATCGCATATTCTCGATCGCAACGGCATTGCCAGCATTGTGCTGGAACGGCAGAGCCGCGCTCATGTGCTGGAGCGAATTCGCGCCGGCGTGCTGGAGGCCGGCACTGTCGAGCTTCTGCGCGACGTGGGATTGGGCGGCCGCATGGATCGCGAGGGGCATCCCCACGATGGCGCTGCGATCGCCTGGGAGGGACGACCGCGTTTCTTTATCGACACCAGGAAGTTCACCGGCAAAATGATGATGGCCTATGGCCAGACCGCCATCACCGAAGACCTCTATGCAGCGCGCGATGCGGCCGGCGGAGAGATCATCGACGAAGCCGGCAATGTGCAACTGCATGAACTCAATTCGAGCAAGCCCTACGTGACCTGCGAGAAGGAAGGAGCAACCCAGAGGATCGACTGCGACTATGTCGCCGGCTGCGACGGCTTCCACGGCGTGAGCCGGACCGCGATTCCCGCCTCCGTATTAAAGACCTATGAAAAGAGCTGTCCGTTCGGCTGGCTCGGCATTCTGTCGGAGACGCAGCCGTTTCCGGACCTTTGCTACTGCTGTCACAGCCGCGGATTCGCGCTTGCATCAATGCGCAGCCCGATGCTCAGCCGCTACTACCTTCAGTGCGACCGCGAAGCCAAACCGGAGGAGTGGCCGGACGACCGCTTCTGGCAGGAATTCAAGGCGCGGTGCCCGAAGGAGATGGCTGAGCGCATCGTAACCGGCCCGTCGATCGAAAAATCGGTGACGCCGCTGCGCAGCTTTGTCGCCGAGCCGATGCGATACGGGCGGTTGTTCCTGGCCGGCGATGCCGCTCATATCGTACCGCCGACCGGCGCAAAGGGCCTTAACCTCGCGGCGTCGGACGTATTATATCTGTCCCGCGCATTGACCGAGGCCTGTCGCACCGGCCGTAACCATTATCTCGATTGCTACTCCGACATGGCGCTGCGTCGCGTCTGGGGCGCCGTGCGCGTGTCGTGGTGGCTGACGATGCTCTTGCACCGCTCTCCGGACGAGACGCCATTCGAGGAAAAGATGCGCTTGAGCCAATTCGATTATCTGCGCGCTTCCGAACACGCTCAGGCGTCGTTGGCGGAGCAATATGCCGGGTTGCCTTTCGAGGCATGACCGCAGCGTGGGCAAAGGCGGCCGAGGCGTTGCTGTATTGGCACGACTCCTCATTCCGCCCGCTTACCGCTGCACGGCCCTCATGCGCAGCGGCGAGCAAAGGCGCGACCGGCTGAGGATTCCCCTGAGGGCCCTGGCAGGGGCCTTTGCAACCCGCCTGCCAACGCCCGCTAACACGGCACAACGCGATGCAGCGTAGTGCCTGTTTCAAGCGCACTTTCACGCTTGATTCGCCGCGCGCGCCGGGAAGCGTGCAACGGTGTCCTTAACCTCCTGATCGGAGAGCTGCCGGAAATCCGAGTAATAGAAACCGATCGCGCCGAAAGCCTCGTGATCCTCAAGGCAGACCACGTCGTCGGCCTCCTCGCGCAGGGCGACCAGCGTATCGGTCGGCGCGACAGGCACGGCGAGAACCAGCTTGCTCGGTCTGCGGATGCGGATGGCGCGAAGCGCCGCCCGGGTGGTGGCGCCGGTAGCTACGCCGTCGTCGATGACGATGGCGACATGGCCCTGGACATCAGCGGGGGCGCGATTGCCGAGATAGAGCCGCCGGCGGCGCTCGATTTCGGCCAGCTCCCGGTCGCGAACCGCTTCGAATTCAGCTTCGTCGATGCCAGCCATGGCGATAACCTCCTCGTTGCGTACAACGATCGGTGCGCCGCCGTTCGCGACCGCTCCCATGGCCAGTTCCGGCTGCATCGGGACGCCGATCTTGCGCACCAGAACGAGGTCGAGCGGCGCATCCAGCGCGGCTGCGACTTCCGCGGCCACAGGGACGCCGCCCCGGAGCAGCGCGAGGATCACCGGGCGCTGCTCCTTGTATTTCAGAAGCGCCTGCGCAAGCTTACGGCCGGCATCGGATCGATCCGTAAAGGCCATGTTGCCCTCTCCGCAATGCAATGTTGCATGTTTTCGTCCCAACGCGGCATTTTCTAACCGGGTGGCGCCTTGCAGCAATCCCACATTACGGCTCGATTCGGCAGGTCATGGCTGCCGTTCGAGCCGACTCGCGGCGTCTTTGGTAACGCCCAAGGGCCTGGTCTCGTTGCAAACTTCGACCGGGCGAAAGAGTTGATGAACAGCATCGGCGCACTGCTGGGACGCCTTGAAGGCGTCTTGGATCAACGCGGCGGCGCGCATAGCGACATGGAGCGCACGCAATGGTCATCGCAAGGGCCGGTCTAAGCCGAGATGGCGCTGCGATAAAGCGTTATGTGCGTGCCAGGGAGCGCACGCCGGATCATGCCGCCTAGCGCTGAAAGGATCCCCCTCGACGAGAAGGTCGCCTTCCTGAGTCGAACGACCAGTTATGCGCCTCCCGTTCACCAAGTGAGGAACGTTGAGACCCATATGTCGTGGGTTTTTCTGGCCGGCGAGGAGGTCTACAAGCTCAAGAAGCCGCTGCGGTTTCCTTACCTCGATTATTCAACCCTTGCCCGGCGGGAAGCGGCCTGTCGCGCCGAACTCGCTTTAAACCACAGGCTCGCGCCCGACGTGTATAAGGCCGTCGTGCCGCTCACGCGGTCTTCACGCGGTCTTGCGATCGGCGGAGCGGGCGATGCCGTCGACTGGCTGGTGGTGATGCGGCGTCTCGACCAGCGCGAAACGCTTGAGTGCGCGCTGAAGACAGGCCGGCTGGCGACGTGGCAACTCGATCGCGTGGTCTCGACGCTTGCGGACTTCTATCGGCATGCCAGCGCCATTTTCGTGTCAACCGAAGCCCACCTCCGCAGCTGGTGTCGAAGCCTCGCCTATAACAGGAGCGTGCTGCTTGATCCGCGGCTTGGCCTGCCGGCCGGGCTGGTGCGAAGGATTGACCGCGCGCAACGCCGGTTTCTGGCCGCACGATCGGTTCTGATCGCGGACCGGGTTCGTCATCGCCAAATCGTGGACGGGCACGGCGATCTGCGCCCGGAGCACATCTGGCTGGGCGATCCGGTGAGAATTATCGATTGCCTGGAATTCAATCGCAGCCTGCGCGCTGTCGACCCATTCGACGAAATTGCTTTTCTTTGCATCGAATGCGAGCGCCTCGGCGGCGCCTGGGCGGGCGAATACATCAAGCGTCGCGCACGCCTCACCTTATCGGACGGCCTGTCCGATGATCTCTTCACGTTTTATCGCTGTCACCGGGCGGCGTTGCGCGCGCGTCTGACGATCGCGCATTTGCTTGAGCCCAACCCCCGCACGCCCGAAAAGTGGCCGCGGCTTGCGCGCACCTATTTGCGCCTCGCGGCGAACGACGCGCGACGCCTCGACCGCATGCTCAGAACACCATGAGATCGGTGAGCGCCTGCCCGTGATGAAGCCGGCGGATAGCATCTGCAAGCAAGGGGGCTGCCGCTATCGTATCGATCTTGTTTCGTTCAGCCTTGGCGTCCAGCCGGAATGGCGGAACCGTATCGGCGACGACCAGACGTTCGATGGCCGGATCAGCGATCATTTCGGCGGCGCCCGGCATGAACAGGCCATGCGTTGCGAGCGCAATCACACGCTTCGCACCGGCTTTTCGCGCTGCGCGGGCGGCGCGCAGAAGCGTGCCTCCAGTGCTGATAAGATCATCCATGATAAGCACCGTTGCCCCCTCCACGTCGCCGACGAACAGATCGCCGGTGACGACGCCGGCGCTGCGGTGCTTCTCGGCAAAGCCATTTGCCACCGGCTTGCCGATGGCGGCCTCCAGCGCGCCGCGAAACAATTCGGCGCGTTTTACGCCGCCCGGATCAGGCGACACGACGCAGAGGCTTTCGCCGCTCAACGCCCTCGCATAATCGACGAACAGCGGCACAGACGTCAGCGGCACAGTCGGACAACGAAACGCGTTTTCGAAAGCCGCCGGATTGTGCACCTCCAGCGTTATGACAGCGTCCGTCCCGACCGCTTCGAACAAACCGGCCACGTAGCGGGTCGTAACCGGATCGCCCGGCTTTGTGCGCCGGTCCTTGCGCGCATAGCAAAGATAGGGGACGACGGCCGTGACCCGGCCCGCGCCGGCGTCCCTGAGGGCGCCGATGAAAAACAAGAGCCGGCAGAGCTTGTCATTGGCGCTTTCCGCAGGCCCGCCGTGGAGGCTTTGGACGACGTAGACGTCGGCGTCGCGAACGGTCTCCAATGGCCGTCCCTTATGCTCGCCGTCCTCGAAATCCCGCTCTTCGTGCGCGGCCAGCGGCTGTCCGAGGGCATCCGCAATGCGGTTGCCGAGTTCCGCCGTGGCCTGCAGTGCAAAAAGCCGAAGGCGGTCGCGACGTTCATGCATGGACGGGAGTAGCGACCCTGTCATGGCCAGAAGCCTATCCGAATGCGCCCCGCTTGCGAGGGAGGCTGGCGAGGGGGGCACGTGATTGCGGCACGTAAAGTCTGAGACGAAGGTTGCGCTGCGGCGCCGCCTCGCGTCAGGTCAACAGAATATCAGTCGAAACGCCTTAAGGGCGAAACAGTTGCCCTGGCGCATTTTTCGATTAGGTTGCCCCGCTTATATGCTGTCATCGCCCTCCCCCGACCTGATCGGGGGATTGACCGCGCGATCCAGCAACTCCGGCCGTGGTACTGGATTGCCCGGTCAAGCCGCGCAATGAGGCCAACGGTCTGACACCAACGGGCAGTGACACCAACGGGCAGTGACACCAAGAGGATCAGCCTTATCGCAAAGAACACTAACGTCGCGCGTGCGGGAGCCTATGGCAGCCCGGCAGGAGTTGACATGAGGCGAATTCTAGTCACGGGGGCGCTGGGGCAGATCGGCTCAGAGCTTGTCCCCGCCTTGCGAGAGCACTACGGCGCCGACCGCGTCGTCGCGTCCGATGTGCGCATCGTGCCGCACCAGCTTGCCGCCGGGGACATTCACGAGCACCTCGATTGCACGCAACAGCAGCAAATTCTTGAGGTGGTTCGCCGTCATGAGATCGGCGCCATCTACCACCTCGCCGCTCTGCTTTCGGCAGCGGCCGAGGAGAAACCACACGCCGCCTGGAAGCTCAACATGGACGGCCTCTACAACGTGCTGGAGGTCGCCCGTCAGTACCGTTGTCAGGTGTTTTTTCCGAGCTCCATCGGCGCGTTCGGCCCGTCAACGCCGCGCGAGCATACGCCGCAAGCGACCGTTCAGCGGCCGACCACGATTTATGGCGTCACCAAGGTTGCCGGCGAATTACTGTGCGACTACTACGCCGCACGTTTCGGCGTCGATGTGCGCGGCCTGCGGCTGCCGGGCCTCATCTCCTATGTCGCCCCGCCCGGCGGAGGAACCACGGACTATGCGGTGGAAATGTTCCATCAAGCGCTCCGCTACAAGCATTACAGCTGTTTTCTCAAAGCTGACGCCCGGCTGCCGATGATGTACATGCCGGATGCGATTCGAGCGACCATTGCGCTTATGGACGCGGACGGCGCGCGGCTCACCTGTCGCAACGCCTATAATGTCGCCGCCATGAGCATCACGCCGGCCGAGCTTGCCGCCCAGATTCGCGCGCACGTGGGAGGATTTGCGGTCGACTATCGGGTTGACCCGGTGCGCCAATCCATTGCGGACTCGTGGCCGCACTCGCTCGATACGAGCGCTGCGCGCGACGATTGGGGCTTCGCGCCGCAATTCGATCTTGCCGCTATGACGGCCGATATGCTGGCGCGACTCTCGCTCAGGATTTCGGCGGCGCGGGCGAAATAGAGTTGGAGTCCCATGCCTGTCATGCCCCGCGAAAGCGGGCATCCAGTAACCATCAAAGCATCAGAACGACTCATGCGGCGCCCAATGTGATAGTCCGAGGATTACTGGATCGCCCGCTTTGCGGGCGATGGCACTCCTGTGAATCAAAGGTCAGCAACGGAACAGTGGCAGAAGCGAGGTTTTCATGCCCACTCACGGACTGACGCGCGCGCTCGCGGCACGGCTCACCGAATTGGCGCGGAGCGGACGCCTCAAGGGAAAGGAGGCCGTCATCTCCCGCGTCATCGCCGGGCGCGACGGCCATGGCCCTCGCTACGTGATCGAGGACGAAGGCGACAGGCCGTTCCTGCGCATGAATTCCAACAGCTATCTGGGGCTGGCGCTGCGTCCCGATGTGATTGAGGCGGAGGAGCGGGCTGCAACCCTCTACGGCACGGGCCCAGGCGCGGTGCGCTTCATCAGCGGCACCTGGGCGACCCATGTCGCGCTGGAGCGGCGGCTTGCGCGCTTCCACAGCCGGCCCTCCGCGATCCTGTTCTCATCGGCCTATGCGGCGATGATGGGCCTCATTCCGCCGCTCGTCGCCGAGAAGACTGCCGTGATCAGCGACGAACTCAACCACAATTGCATCATCAACGCCATCGCGCTCGCCCGGCCGGCCGAGAAACACATCTATAAGCATCTCGACATGGGCGAGCTGGAGCGCGCGCTGGCAGGCGCAGCCAAGACCTGCAAGCGCGCCATTGTGGCGACCGACGGCATCTTCAGCATGCGCGGCGATCACGCGCCGCTTGATCGCATCATGGAACTGGCGCGCGCCCATGACGCCGCCTTCGAGGAAAACGCGATCGTGATCGTCGATGATTCGCACGGCGTCGGGGCGTTCGGCGCCACGGGGCGCGGAACCGAGGAATATACCAATGCCGCCCCGGCCGATCTTCTGGTGGCGACGCTTGGCAAGGCGTTCGGCGTCAACGGCGGCTACGTGGCGGGCGATGCGACGATCATTCAATACCTGCGCGAGACCTCGCCGTTCTATATCTATTCAAATCCCATCACTCCGGCCGAGGCCGGCGCTGCCCTGAGCGCGCTCGACCTGCTGGACAGCGAGGTCGGCAAGGGGCTGCTCACGCATCTGCGGGACATGACCGCGCGTTTCAAGACCGGGCTCATAAGGCTGGGCTTCGAAACGCTGCCCGGAGAACACCCGGTCGTGCCGCTCATTCTGCGCGATACCGCGCGAACTTCCGCCCTGGTGGCGCACCTGCGTCAGCACGGCATTCTGGCGACCGGGCTCAACTATCCGGTGGTGCCCAGGGGCGATGAGGAAATTCGCTTTCAGATCAGCGCTGACCATACGCCTGCCGATATCGACATGGCGCTCGATGTGCTTGCGCGCTCTGCGGGTTAGGCGGGCGAAACATCATAGTAACCGCAGCCCGGATCGAGCGGAGCGAAATCCGGGATCGACGTCGCCCGGGGGCCAGTCTGCCCCCGGGTTTCGCTGGCGCTCAACCCGGGCTACATGGGCTAGCCCAACTTGCGCTAGTTCGGCAGCACCATTTCCTGCATTGTGTTCGACGTTCCGCCCTCGGGCGGAGGGTTAAAGACATGGATCGAGACCGCCCGGTAGCCGATGATCCCCGTGTTTTGCGCGGGCCCCGGCGCCGCGTAGGGATTGGGTGCGGCGCGCTCGATGGCCTGGGCCGGAAGATCGAATTCGAGATGCCGCGGGTCGCGGAAGATCGTCTTGACTGACACGCCGTCGACACGGACCAGCGATGTCATCATGAACCCGCTGCCCTCCAACACGACGCGCACGGGCCCCGATCCGGCTTTCACGCTGCTGGGCTGGATCGAGCTGATCGCGGGCGCGAACGTCGCAGCCGCAAGCGCGCGGGCCGGCCGAACAAACGTAAAATATTCGGGATGATAACCCAGCTCCACCCACCGGCCGTTCTTCATCACCCGCTCGATCTTCTTCGTGTTGGAGATATTGCTCAGGGGATCAGCGCTCACGACGACGAGGTCGGCAAAATTTCCGGCGCGAATGGAGCCGACCCTGGCCTCGCCGCGCGCTTTGTCCTTTCCCTCCACAAGTTCGGCTGACCAAGAGGTCGCCGCCTTCAATGCCTGCATTGGCGTGAGGCCCGACTCGACCAGCATCTCCATCTCGTGATGCAGCGCCAGGCCGGGAATTCCTCCCGTGATGATGTCGGTGCCGGCTTGAATCTTGCCGCCGGCCGCAACCCATTTCCTGTTGAACTCCCGCACATTCTTGTATCCGGTCTCGAATTCGCTGCGATCTTGCGCCGGCAGTTTGTGAACCCACGGCATGCTGTCGTAGCGCGAGGAGAAGTTCTTGATCTGCCGATGCCGGGCAAGGATGCTGTCGGCAATGTTGCGAGGGAAGTAGACGAGATCGGTATTGCTGAGCGTGCGGTAATCCTCAAGCTCCCGCTCTGCGGCGCGCCGGCTCAAGCCGCCCCATTCGTAGATCATCGTGGGATTGAGGTAGACGCCGCGGCGCACCGCATCCGCAATCATGCCGTCGAGCTTGCTCCAGTCGGCAAGCTGCGTCGCCCATGTCAGCAGCTTGCCGTCCTGAAACGATCGCAACGCCTCGGGCGACATAACGGCTTCGGCGTAGCCCCACACGTGCTCGACGATGTCCATGCCATCGCGTATCGAGGCCGGCGCGTCATCACTATGGCCGAAAACCAGAAGGCCCGCTTTGTGGGCCGCGTCCGCCGCAAACTTATAGGCGCGGGAAAACCGGGCGTTGTATTGCGGGAACCACGCCAGATCTGGCTCGGACTGGAGCCAGATGCGGATTGCTTCGCTGATGTCGGCCTCAGAGGAGTTCGGCGTGAATTGCGGACGCGGCCCGCTGTGAAACAGCCGCGGAACGTCATGCGCGTCCTGGCTCCTGGCGCGCAACGTCTTGGGCACATTGTCGAGCGCAAGGATTGACGTCACGCCATGATTGACCAGCAGCTCGCCCATGAATGGGTCCCAGTGCACGTGGGTATCGAAGAGTCCCGGAATGATGAATTTTCCGGAAAGGTCGAGCACCTGCGCGCCCGCCGGCGCCGATGCGTCAGCGGGCATGAGGCCGCGAATCATGTTCCCCTCGATCAGCAGCGAGCGATCGCGAATAGGGGCGTCGGCAAGCCCATCGATGATCGTTGCCCCTGTGATGAGAAGCGTCGTCGGCGCTTGCGCCAGGCTCAATGTCGACGCCGCAAGGACAAGGATTCCGGCGAGGAGAGAACGAAGGAAAAAGCGTCGGACGTACATCTCGGACCTCCGCTGAGCAAGTCGTTGCATAGCCCAGCCGCCGGGTCGGGCCGGAGCTTGCCACCGGGCCGGCCAGAGGCCGGACCCGCTGGGCCAGCACAAGGATAAATTATAAGCGAAATCAGGGCCGCAGGACCAATACGGCAACCGGGGTGCGCGCGTCAGGCGAGACGCAAAAACCAGGGACAGGTCGCAATCGGGGTCTGCGCCGCCGCAGCCAACGGACCCCCGGCTGGGACAGGCCGCGCTCCATCCGGGCTACGACGCCGGCGAATAGGCGGTCCGCCCCGCAACCCCTTCTCGGCCGGTGCCAAGTGGTGTATTTTGTTTGTGAGCTGTCGTTGCACGCGACATGCTGAAATGCCCGATATCAGTGCATGCCCAACGGGGGAAACGTATGAAGACTTACCTCGCTACCGTATTTGCAGGTGCTGCTTTTGTCGCCTTCACCGGCGCCGCCCTCGCGCATCACTCCTTCGCGATGTTCGATCAGGAACACCCGCAGGAAGTCACCGGCGTCGTCAAAGAGTTCAAATATACGAGCCCGCACTCCTTCATTGTTCTCGACATCAAGGACAAGGACGGAAACGTCGAGTCGTGGAACCTCGAAGGGGGCAGCCCGAGCGCCCTCGCCCGCGACGGCTGGACCAGCAAGTCCATCAAGCCCGGCGATCAGCTTAAGCTGACCATCGAGCCGCTGCGCAGCGGCGCCCCCGGCGGCTCCTGGAACGTGAACAAGATCAAGTTCATCGACGACAGGCCGATCGTCCCCAAGACGCAGTGAGGCGACGGGAGACGTTGTGTTGCATAGGATGGGTTGAGCGAGAGCGAAAACCCATCCTCAATGTGTTCGTGCCAGCCGAACCCGGCAACGCCCGCGCGGCGCGTTGAGGATAGCCGGCCGGCTGTGGTGAAGGGGGCAGAGTTATGGCACACAGGTCAGCGAGCACATTCGCCTCGCGCGTCGCGCCCTTCCTGGCGGCGCTGTGTATCCCGATCGCAAGCGCCGCCGCAGATGAGGTCAGGAGCATCGACAAGTATCCGGATCTGCGCGGTCAATGGGAGCGCAATTTTGTGCCGCGATGGACGGTCGGGCAGGAAAAGCCGCCGCTCACCCCCGAATACCAGAAGGTCTTCGAGGCCAACCTGGCCGACATGGCAAACGGCGGACCCGGCAACGTGCCGTCATGGTATTGCCTGCCGCAAGGCATGCCGATGATGATGAATGCTTACGATCCGATGGAAGTGGTCGTCACCCCCGAGACCACTTACATCCTCATCAGCCATGTCAACGATTCCTACCGGCGCATTTACACCGACGGACGCGCCTGGCCGGATCCGGACGCGACGCTGCCCACATTTGCGGGCTACTCCATCGGCAAATGGCTCGATGAGGACGGCGACGGCAAGTACGACGTGCTTGAAGTCGAGACCCGGTTTATCAGGGCGCCGCATACCTATGACGCCCAGGGGATTCCGTTCCACGACGACAATCAGGCCGTCATCAAGGAGCGGATTTATCTCGACAAGGCCGACAAGAACCTGCTGCACGACGATATTACGTCCTACGATCACGCATTGACGCAGCCGTGGACCAAGAACCGGACCTATAAGCGCAATCCCAACCCGAAACCGGTCTGGCTCGAGGAAGCCTGCGCGGCCGACAACGCCATGGTCAAGATCGGCAATGATCCCTATTTCCTCAGCCCCGACGGGCTCCTGATGCCCACCCGCAAGAATCAGCCGCCGCCCGACACGCGGTATTTCGGCAAAAAGAAATAATTCGCATTTTGCGGTAAAAAAGCAGGGCGACTTATCCGCGGACGGAATGACGGCTGAGGATCGTCGTCCGCATTGAGCCCAGCGAAATGCGCGGCCGTCCGTTTCCCGGACGTCGCGAAATTTATCATCCGGCCGGCCCACCCGGCCGGCCTTTGGCCGGCCCGATGGCAAGCTCCAGCCGGCCCTGCTGGCTCCATCCAGACTACACGGCCACGATAGTCCCCCGCAGCTTGTCGTTTCCGGGACTGGCCGGCCTTAAGGGGACCGTGGAGAATAACCGCTTCAAGATGAGTGGCATCGCCCGGCTTGACCGGGCGATGTGATAACCACTGGAGTTGCCAGGGAAAAAATATCAACCCCAGTGGTTACTGGATGCCCCGCTTCAAGCGGGGCATGATATGCTTTCGATTCACTTATTCTCCGCGGTCCCCTAAGCGCAGCGCATTCCTATCCTTCGTATTTCTCGACGATCTGGGCTGGCCGAAGCTGTGCATCGCCCGGATCGCGACCGAACTCCTCAAGGGCGCGGCGCTGACGCAGCAGATCCCAATATTGATCAAGCTCGACCTTGACCTGCGCCAACCGCTCCTGATCGGCATCCGTCGGCGCGCCGATCTGATAGAGGCGCTGCTCTTCCGCCACCAGTTCCCGGATGTGGTCGAGCACCGATCGATCCGATGCGCCGGCCTGCGCGGCCGTATGTTCGTTTGCCATTTGCAATTCTCCGAGCACACGCGCCTTCAAATGAGGGATGACGGCTGCGACCGCAAGATGGCGACCGGCCCCTTTCCGCTGCCCCCCTCGCGACCCGCGGGGCGCAGGGCGCAATAGCCGGCGGAGCTTGCCATCGAACCGGCCAGAGGCCGGACCCGGTGGGCCGGCCCGCTGATAAACTCCGCGTGCTGCGCCGCGGGTTGGCGGACTGCGCTTCGCTGATCCGCCCTACTACGGCCCTGGGAACGCGGGCATCTTGCCCGCATCTTCTTCGGAATAAAGAGCGGCCGGGACGCCCGCGCTCCCAGCCGGAGAGGCAGGGAGGGCCGCGGCAGCAAGCTCCTCCTTGTGGATGCGCTCCAGAATTCGGCGTGCCTGAATGAGGCCAGCATCGGCATTGATGTCGACCTGCGGGGCGTTCGGCAGCATCGTCATGTTGCGCTGCTGGGCCTCGAACACCGCGACATCCTCCAGAAATGCTGTCGTAATCTGCTCGACCAGCATGTCGGTGAGCGCCCCGTTGTTGACGTCCCAATCGTGAGCCTGGCCCCAGAAATAGTGGCTGGTGGTCTCAGTCTCCGGCGTGATGGCGTTGAGGTTGCGCATGTTAATACCGTTGACGCGTCGGCCTTGCGGCGCGCCGGTTCCGGTCGGCGTGCAGCCGACATCCAGCCGCAGGAAGGCCGGGGGCACGAAATCGATGATCTGCCACCGGTCAACGTGCGTCGTGAAGCCGCCCGCCTTCACGAATGTCGGCGGCGCCGGCGCATCGATGATCCAGCGCGTCACCACCACGTTGTTCGGCGAGCGCGTCACTTTGACGGTCGCATTCTCGACCAGCGCCGCATTGCCGATGGTGGACTCGTGGACGAAAGCGAGATGCGTGAGGTCGAGCAGATTGTCGACGATGAGCTGCCAGTTGGCCCTGACGTGCAGATAGCTGCCCTTGGCGCCCCAGTTGGGGTCATCGAGCCAGTGGAAATCCGTGATCTGGCCTGGATCGGCGCGCGCCGGGTCGCCCATCCATATCCACAGCCAGTGATACCGCTCGACCACCGGATAGGCCTTGACGCGGGCTGACGGCGGAATGGTGTTCTGGCCGGGAACCTTGACGCATTGGCCGGTGCAGTCGTAGCGCAGGCCGTGGTAATGGCATTGCAGGTGATCGCCCACAGCCTTGCCCATGGAAAGCGGCAGGTGGCGATGGACGCAGCGGTCCTCCAGCGCGACGGGCGCGCCATCCTGCTTGCGGAAAAGCACGATGGGCTCGCCCAGGATCATCCGGCCGAACGGCTTGCGCGAAACCTCGTGGTCGCAGGCGGCCACATACCAGAAATTCCTGAGGAACATGGGCGTTCTCCGGGACGAGGAATTGTAGTGCCCGTCGCGGGATTTTCAATGCAACAGGCAGCGGGACATCTGCACGAAGGGCGAAGGCGCGCGTGCCGGTCTCCTTGTGTTTCCCGCTCAGACGCGCAGAGGAAGCGCCGCACAGGCGGCGGCTCGTCCATCACGCGCCCTTGTGCACCTGCGCGCCGCGTCCTGCGCCCGACGCCCTACGTCCCGAGCTTCTTCTGCACGCGCGCATCGAAGCGCGCGACATTGACCACGACCCGCTGATGGCAGCCGTCGCCGATCGGCTCCTTGTCGTCGCGCGCCTCGACCCGAAACTTCAGAGTGCGGCCATCGATGCCGACCAGCTCCGCGGTCGCGCGCACCCCCATGCCGATCGGCGTCGCCGCGAAGTGGCGCACGTCGAGATGGATGCCGAGGCTCTGGTGCCCCGCGGGCAGGAGATGCTCGACCGCCGCAAGCGCCGCCGCCTCGATGACGTTGATCATGACCGGCGTCGCCAGCACCGGCACCAGTCCGCTGCCGATGCTGGGCGCGGTGTGCTCGACCGCGACCTTGAGCTCTGCCGATCCCGTAAGGCCGGGTCTGAGGTTGGAAAGATCGATCGCCATGGGGACCTGCAGCGTGGGTTGGGCGCAGCGAAACCCGCCATCCACGACGCCTCTGGAAGGCGCTGATGCGTTTCGCTATCGCTCAACCCATCCTACGGCCCTACAATCGGCCTCGCAAAAAGATTCACCGCCGCGTAACGTGATGCAGCACACCAGCCCGGCGCCGCCGATCAAATTCGACCCCGCCGCCACCGGCCCCCTTGACGGCATCCGGGTGCTCGATCTCACCCGCATGGTCGCCGGCAACATGTTGTCGCTGCAGCTTGCGGATTTCGGCGCCGACGTCATCAAGGTCGAGCCGCCGTCCGGCGATCCGCTGCGCGATTGGCGTGACGGCGGCCACGCGCTGCATTGGAAGACCTACGCGCGCAACAAACGCTCGATTGCGGTGAACTTTCGTCACGCCGGCGCGAAGGCGGTGCTTCTGCGCCTCGCCGCGACGGCCGATGTGTTCATGGAGAGCTTTCGCCCGGGCACATTGGAGGAGATGGAGATCGGTCCGGAGGTCCTGCACAAAGCCAATCCGCGCCTGATCGTTGTCAGGCTATCGGGATTTGGCCAGACCGGCCCCTACGCGCCGCTGCCCGGCTTTGGCACGCTGGTGGAAGCGATGAGCGGCCTTGCGGCGCGCACCGGTTTCCCGGATCGCGAGCCGGTGCTGCCGCCGCTCGCGCTCGCCGACATGATTGCCGGCCTCTACGGCGCATTCGCGGTCATGACGGCGCTGCGCGCGCGGGACCGCCGCGGGCAAGGGCAGATCGTCGACCTCGCGCTGCTCGAAGCGATATTTTCGCTGCTGGGTCCGGAGGCCGCCATCTTCCGGCAGACGGGCGTCGTCAAGGAGCGGACCGGAAGCGGCTCCCAGACTTCTGCGCCGCGCAACGTCTATCGCTGCGGCGACGGCCGCTACGTCGCCCTGTCGGGTTCGACCAAGACGATGGCGCGCCGCATCTTCACGGTCATCGGCCGCGCCGACATGATCGCGGACGCGCGATTTTCGTCCAACGCCGCGCGGGTCAAGCACCGCGCCCTGGTGGACGAGGCGGTCGGGGCCTGGTTCGCCGCGCGCACGCGCGAGGAGGCGCTTGCTGCGATGCGCGCGGCTGGCGTCACCGCCGGGCCGGTCTATACCATCGCCGACGCCGTCGCGGACGCGCATTTCCGCGAACGCGGAGTCATCGTCCAAGTGGAAGACGCCGAACTTGGCGCCGTGCCGATGCACAACATCGTCCCCCGTCTTTCGCCAAGCGCCGGCGCGTGGCGGCGGCCGGCGCCGCGCCTGGGCGAGCATACCGACGCGGTGCTCGCCGAAGCGGGGTTCGATCGCGAGGCCATTGCGCGCCTGAAGCAGGACGGGGTTGCCGCGTGATTTACTTACAGAGCGTGGAGCGCAGGATGGGTTGAGCGCAGCGAAACCCATCATCTGCTGATCCATTCGGCGCGGCCTTGATGGGTTTCGCTGCGCTCAACCCATCCTACAAACTGCTTCTGCAAAATCAAAAGTCCGGCTTGTCGGCCTGGGGGAGCGGCGCGACGTCGTAACCGAAGAAAAATACGTTGTTCGGCTCGCAGACGTCTTCAATCAGCGGCGTGTGCTCGATGCGCCGCCAGGTCTGGATCGCCGACCAAGGCATGTTGAAAGCGCCCGGATCGTCCACGGTGACGAACACCTGCAGGGTCTGGCCGCCGTCGATCATCTTGAAGCGCTCGACCACGTGCATCTGTTCGGTGTGAGGGGTGCGGTAGTTGTCCACGAATGTTCGGTCATTCAGTCCGATGGTGTCGACGACGAGTTCGTCGCCTTCGTAATGTCCCACGGACTCGCCGTGCCAGGACGGCGTCACATGCTCGGAATGCGGCACGTTCAAATAAATATGCCGCATCTGAGCGTAAAGCTCATTGATGTAGATGACCATCTTGGGCGTCTGAATGAAATGAACCGGCTGGCCGCGGTTGTAGATATCGAGGCCCGGAACGCCAGCGGGCCAGCACCGCTCGCGGGCGATATAGGGCACCTTGCCGGCGAGCACCGCTTCATTGGCCTTGCGCATCCGCTCGATGACCCAGGGCTTGAGGATAGGATTAGTGAGGTCGGCAACCCGATATGTCGGCTGGCCCTGTCCGTTCGGAACATAAGGATGAGCTTTGTCGGAAAGAACGGGACCGGGTCCGCTGGGCGGCGGCAGGAAGTCGTCATGGGCGGGGCGGTTCAACGTCCAGGCTGTGCCGGGGTCCGGGGCGAAGTTGGGGATGGACGAGGCTTCATGTTTCGTCTCGTCCGCAGCGAGCGCGGGCCGCGGAACGGCGACAGCGCACGAAAGACCTATCGTAATGCACGCCAATAAGAATTTGGTCATCGGTCGCTCCGCACGTTTCTTGCTCATGGATTCTCGTCATGGTGAGAGAAGGCGTCGCTCAAGTCAATCGGAGGGAGCGGTAGTCCGCCCGCTCGCAACACCATGGAGCTGCGCAACGAAGAGCGGCGATGTGACTCCGGCGGCATGCTCCCTTTGGCGGGGATCATGCTCCGCGAAGGCGCGGCATCAAGCAACCTGCGCAGACGTCTTTTGCAGGCCTTCAGCGAGAAAGACGTTCGCTCGTCGGGCATAAGCTCGACATGATCGGAAATAACGAGTTCAATATGAACTGAACTGCTTCTACATAGTTGTCGTTTAAAACAACCGTGACAAAACCTGTTTATTATAATATCATATATATGTTTCCGCCTACTGCCGCTGAGACCCTATCACAAATTCGATTACAAGGTTATCATTCCCAATCGATCCATTAAAACGGGAGTTTCTGCAAATAAATTTTCTGTTCGAGGTAGCAAATTCCCTGTTCCGATTGCTCAGAGAATTGCGACGCAAGGCCATGGAATTTCTGAGCAAAATAGATGCACGAATCGCTAAACGGTCGAAAATCTGCAAAATTCCCTGTTATTTTCCCTGTTCTCAGGGAATTCGCCGGATCAATGCCGTTGTGTAGGATGGGTTACACGTCCGCGTCATTGTCGCCTGAAACGGCGATCTGCGCGTTCCGCTCAAATGGCTAGGAAGAAACTTACCCGGTAGGACCGCGCCACGGGTAGCAGAAGTTTCATGCGCTGCAGGTCAGGCCAGGCCCGGTGGGAAACTCTTTGAATTTCGAGTGGGGCAGGACGTGAAAAGCGGCCAACCCGCGATCACTCGCGGCCTTGATCGCTTGGATGCTCTTTGTCGCGGGCGGCGGCAGCCGGTCAAGGG
>JAJPKK010000286.1 GCA_021323775.1 Hyphomicrobiales bacterium | reverse complement strand
GCCAACGCGCGGCTTCTCATTGAGAAGACGCTTGAAGCGCCGTATCAGCACTTCGCGCATCATGCCGAAATCGTCACCCGGCGCGATGTCGGCGGATTTGATGTTGAACTTGCGGTACTGATCCTTACGCAAGCCCTCGGGCCCCGCGACGATCATGGCGCCGACCGGGTTCGCGCCATGAATATGACTGTTGTCGTAGACCTCGATGCGGCGCGGCGGCGCCGCCAACCCGAAGGTCTCCGCCAGCGCAGCAAGAAGCCGTTGCTGCGAGGACGCTTCGGCGAGCTTACGGCCAAGCGCCTCGCGCGCATTGGCGAGGGCGTGCTCGACAACATCGCGTTTGCCGCCTCTCTGCGGCACAACGACCTGCACTCTGCGGCCGCTTTTGATGGTGAACGCCTGCGCCAGCAATTCGCGATCCTCGATGTCATCGGAAAGCAGGATGAAGCGCGGGCAGGGCTTGTCGTCGTAGAATTGCGCGAGAAACGCCCCTAACACCTCGCTGGGGGTCAGCGAGCGGTCGGCGCGCGGAAAGTAGGTGCGATTGCCCCAGTTCTGGCCGGAGCGAAAGAAGAACACCTCGATGCAGAAAAAGCCGCCGTCCTGGAAGACCGCGAAAACGTCGGCCTCCTCGATATCGCGCGGGTTGATGTCCTGGTGCGCCTGCACGGCCGACAGCGCCGCAAGCCGATCGCGCAGCACGGCGGCGCGCTCGAAATCGAGCGCTTCGGCCGCCCGGTCCATTTCGCGGGCGAGATCTTCCTTTACGGCGCGGCTCTTGCCCGACAAGAACGCCTTCGCCTCGCGCACCAGCTCGTCATAGGCGGGAGGCGATATCTCTCCGGTACACGGCGCCGAGCAGCGCTTGATCTGGTAGAGCAGGCACGGACGCGTGCGGCTGTCGAACACGGCGTCCGAGCAAGAGCGGATGAGGAAGGCGCGCTCCAGCGCCGTGATGGTGCGGTTGACGGCGCTGACGGCCGCGAACGGCCCGAAATAGTCGCCGTCGCGGTTGCGCGCGCCCCGATGCTTCAGAATCTGGGCGGGCCGCCGTTCGTCTCTTGCAATCAGAATATACGGAAACGATTTGTCGTCGCGCAGCAGCACGTTGAAGCGGGGCCGCAGACGCTTGATGAGATTCGCCTCCAGCAGCAGCGCCTCGGTCTCCGTCGCGGTGGTGACGCATTCGATCGAAGCCGTGATGGCCACCATGCGGGCGATGCGGGTTACGTCCCCGGTGGGACGCGCATAGGACAGGACGCGCTTGCGGATATTCTTTGCCTTGCCGACATAGAGGACCTCGCCGCCGGCGCCGATCATCCGGTAGACCCCGGGACCCTGCGGCGCGTGCTTTGCGAACTCCGCAATGACGCTGCGTCCGGCCCCAAGGCCCGCCTCAGGCACAGAATCAACACCACTCGCGCCGTCCTCCGGCAGATCGGGGAGCCGCGCGTCCTCCGGATCGTCCTTCAGGTCGATTTCGGGTTCGAGATTCTTCTTCTGCATGTCGGGTTCCGGGCGCAGCCCCGCCACAGCACTTTCCGGTAACGTTGAGCGAGCGGCGCCCCGCCTCTCCCCGTCGTCGAAAGGTGAGGGGAAACGGTCAACATCGTTGACTCAATCATACCGGAACCTGCCCTAATCGTCCGCGCCTGCGCCGGGTATGGCCTGCCAGATGATATGCTGGCCTCCGTCGACCGCAATGGTCTCCCCCGTGACGCTGTTCGCGCGAGCCAGAAACAACACGGCGTCGGCGACCTCCTCGGGCGTCGGGCCGTGCCCGAGCGGCATCGCTGCGGTGCGACGGGCGAACGCCGCATCATCCTGCCACACGTTCGGCAAAGTAGGGCCTGGTGCGACTGCATTCACGCGCAGATGCGGCGCCAGGGCCTGGGCAAGAGTCGTGGTCGCCACGTGAAGCGCGCTCTTGGCCAAGCCATAAGAAAAAAAACGCGGGCTCGGCCGATAAACGCGCTGATCGAGAACGTTCACGATCGATCCGCCAGCGGATGCCTGCGCCGCGAAGGCCTGCGCAAGGAACAGAGGCGCACGCAGGTTTACCGCGAAGTGGCGATCAAACCGGTCGCGATCAAGATCTCCGATCTCGTCCGGTGCGAATTCGGAGGCGTTGTTGACGAGGAGGGTCAAAGGCCCGACCGCAGCAACGGCGGCGGGCACCAAGCGTAGTACTTGGTCGTGATCGGCAAGATCAGCCGCGACGACCCCGGCGCGCCCTCTATTGCGAACAATATCGTTGCGCAACTCGCCCGCCGCCTTGAGCGACCGGTTGGCGTGGATTGCAACCGCATATCCGGCGCGCGCGAGCGTCAGCACGATCGCGCGGCCGATACGTCGGGCGCCACCGGTGACGAGCGCAGCCTGCGGCAATGCGGGAGGGGCGGACGGCATGGCCGTCTCATCGCCCAGATGATCGGGATCGGCAACACTTAAGGACCACGGGCGTCTTGCCCGCCCCCTGTCCTATGTCGCGACGGAGCGGGAGAGCGCGCGGTCCCAGGAAGGGTGGGGAAGCCGGCTTCTCGTTCGAGCGCAGGTTGAAGGTCAAACCGCCGGCAACGGTAAGCTATAGGGGCATCTGATTGGGTGCTTTCCCCTCTTGGCCGACGTTTCAATCTCGTCCGCTTCAGCGCCGCCGATTGTTCCAGGCGTCTGCCCTCGGGACTCGTTTTTGCCGGATTTGACTTGAAATAAATCCGTGTACGATCAACGACGATTTGATCGAATAAGTCACTGAGATTTTGCACGTAATAAGTATTCGCAACGTAACCGTGCAGCGTACTCATACGCGGCAAATCGACATTGTTATGGCGATAAGTCGATAATATCAGGATAAGAATTTGTTATACATTACAACAAGTTCACAAAGAATCCTCGAAAGCGTGACTAGACATCGCTGTATGATTGAATAGGGTGTCGCCCGCGTGTGAATAGGAGGGACGGACATGAAAGCATTCCTGTTCTCGTCAGCCGCAGCGCTCGCGATGCTGGGCGTCGTCGCGACCGCATCGGGCGCCGACCTGGCACGACGGCCGCCACCCCCTCCCCCGACCAAAGCGCCTGTTGTGGCGGCTCCCTACAATTGGACCGGCTTCTACATCGGTATCAACGGAGGCTATGGGTTTGGCCGTTCGAGATGGGACGGTTTGCCGGCATCCTTCGATGTGAACGGCGGCATGGTCGGCGGTCAGCTTGGCTATAACTGGCAGTTCGGCCAGTTCGTTTACGGGGTGGAAGGCGACGGCGACTGGACCCACCTTCGCGGCACAGCGAGTTTCGCCGACTGCAATGTGGGCTGTCAGACCAGGAATGATTTTTTGGCCACTGCCCGCGGCCGCCTCGGCATTGCCGCGGACCGCTGGCTGCCGTATGTGACCGGCGGCCTCGCCGTGGGCGACATCAAAGCCAGTGTGCCGGGCTTTACCGGCATCGACAAAACGAATGCGGGTTGGACAGTCGGCGGGGGCATGGAATTCGCCCTCTCAGGCAACTGGACCGCGAAAGCCGAGTATCTCTATGTCGATCTCGGACATGCCGGCTGCACGGTAGATTGCGGGTTGCCGGCCGGCAACAACGTGAACCTCACCACCAACGTCGTGCGCGGCGGCATCAACTACCGCTTTTGAGCGCGGCGTCACCCCGGACCGGCCCAGCATGTAGGCCGGGCCACGGCGCGCTCCCTGAGCCTATCGGAAGGGTGCGCGCCGTGTGCCCACCGAGTTGGGGCAATGGTCGACACGCGGCCTCGTGGTGAGGATGGGCGACGCTCGGTGGGTGCGCTTCACTCTGAGCATGCCGAAGAGTGCCCACCCTGCACGTCGAAGTCGCCGTCAACTCGACAGCGCGAGATTGACGGCTTTTGGCCCCTTGCCCTTCTTGTCGGGCTCGACATCAAACGTGATCCGCTGCCCTTCGCTGAGTGCCTTCAGTCCCGCGTGCTCCACCGCCGTGATGTGCACGAACACATCGCGCCCGCCGTTATCCGGTTTTATGAAGCCATATCCGCGTTCGCCATTGAAGAATTTGACCGTGCCGGTCATTGCCATCGGGAAAACTCCCATCCCGTGGTTGCGCGCCGCCGACCCCCACGGCACGGCGGCAGGGCCGATATTCGTCATTCCCAGGCTCTCACCTTGCTAGACTTTTGTGGCTGGTCCCGGAAACCGAGGCCACCCACGAGCACGCAGAATGTCAGGCCCTCGTCGTCAGCCTAACACAGGTATCACAGGCTGGAAGGGGATTAAGCACTCTCAGGTTGGCCGAACCGAGCGGCGCCGGAGGGCGCGAGGTCGTCGAGGGTATACCCGCGACCGCTGTCGCGGCCGAGCGCGTTGAGGAGCGCCGGAGCAAAAATCCCGATCTCTGCGGCGAGCCGCCACGGCGGATTCACCACGATGACGCCGCACGCATTCAATCCGCCAGCCGGCTGTGGCGATGCGACGACAAATTCGGCGCGAAGGCATTTTTCCATGCCGGCCCGCAGCATCGCCTTGATGAAACGATCCGGGCCATAGCGTTCTTTGACCGGGTACCACATCACATAAATGCCGGTCGGCCATTTGCGGTAGGCGGCCGTGACCCCATCGGCGAGGCGGACCAGATCGTCTGGCTGTTCGAATGGCGGATCGACGATTATGAGTCCGCGGCGTTCCTTTGCGGGCACATAGGCGTTGAGCGCAATCCAGCCGTCGATGTGGACTGCCTTGGCGGTCGCGCATCCACGCAAGTGACTGGACAGCGCGGCCGCGGCGCGCGGCTCAAGCTCGCAAGCGACAAGGCGATCCTGCGGACGCAGCAGGTGGCGAGCGAGCATCGGAGATCCCGGGTAGTAGCGCACCCCCTCCCTACCCTGCCCCGCTCGCGGGGGAGGGTAGGGAGGGGGATTGCAAGCGTGCAGCGCCGCAAAATAGGGCGCCATAAGGGTGATGGCGTCCGCCGGCAACTTTGCCGCAGCGAGCCGACCGATGCCGTCCCGCCATTCGCCGGTGCGGCTCGCCTCTTCCCCGGCAAGATCGTAGAGACCTTCCCCGGCGTGGGTGTCGATCACGCGGAAGGGCGCAGTCTTCTCCCGCAAGTGGGTGAGAATGCGAGCAACGATGATGTGCTTGAACACATCAGCGAAGTTGCCGGCATGAAAGGCGTGGCGATAGTTCATCGTCGAAGCATTCCGGCGCTCGGGTCATTGTGCTTGCGCCCGGCAAACTGGCCAACTGGTCCTTCTTGCGAATCACGTGGACAGCGAAGTCGAGGTTGTTGACCTCGGCGGAGCGCGATGTAGGGCTGTGGGCGGCAAATCCAACAAGAGGCTGCTCGATGTCCATCGAATCCCAATTGCGCGACAAGCTACGTAAGATCGAGGCGTTGTTCGCTGGCGCCGGGACAGCCGGGGAACGCTTGGCTGCGGAAGCGGCCTTGGCGCGGGTGCGCGCACGCCTGGCCGAGATCGGCCGCCAGGACTCGCCGGTCGAAATCCAATTCTCGATGCCAGACCAGTGGTCGCGCCATCTCTTTCTTGCGCTATGCCGACGTTACGGGTTGCAGCCCTATCGCCGTCACCGGCAACGGCGCAACACCGTCATGGTGCGGGCCCCGAAGGGCTTCATCGATCAGGTGCTGTGGCCGGAATTCACCGACCTCGCCCGCACCCTGCAGGCCTATCTTCACGAGGTCACGCTGCGCATCATCCGCGAGGAAGTCCATGCCGACGCCAGTGAAGCGCCGGAGGTTTCTGCGGTGCTGCCGACGAACTGACGGCGACAGTTTAGCCGGCGCCGCGGCCGCGCACGGGCGGCATGATAAGCTGATCGCGCCGGCAGGAGTGGCGCGCGATCTCTTCGCAGCCGCGGAACTGGAGGTCCCGCGTCATGCAAATCTTGACGTCGCCAAGCCGCCGGCCGCCGCAGGACACCGAAATGCCGTCGGGCTTGAGACCCGGATTAGCCTTGATGAAAGCCTCTTCCACCTCCTCTGGCGTGACCGTCAAGGGCGATGTCAGGTCGAGGTACTGCGGAGGAATTTTCACCACCGCGCGAGCTTTGCGAATGGTCTCGAAATATGCGCCCGGCGACAGCCCGGAGCAAACGCCATGGCGGTCCCATTCGTGAAAAATGAGCGCAGGCGCCGGCATCAGGTCGAGCATTGAAGACACGATGTTGCGGGAAAGCCGCGGCGCCGGCACCTGGCAATATTCGGGAAATCCCCGCTCGTATTGCGGCCACAGGCCGTGCACCACGAAGGAGAAAGGGCGCGGCGCGCATTCCGGGTTTCGCGCGGCGCGAGCAGGATCGCGCTCGGCGCTGTCGGCGCAAAACGACGGCGACCACGACAGCACCAGCACGTAATAATCAAATTGCCCAGGTTCGCTCTGACGGCGGTCCTGAGCTGCGGCGGGGCCCGAAGCGCTAAGCAGGCCAGCAATGATCGCCATAAAGCCGACATAAGGCGTGAACGCGAGCAGCATGTTTTCCTCAGTTGAGACCGCAAGGGCGAAGCCCGCGAGAGGGGCGCCGTCGCCGCGCCAGATGCAATTACCCCACGGTGCGGAGAGGGAAGGGCGTCTCTAACGACGGTCCGGCGCGTTAGCTCCCAACCCTACCCCCTCGCGACCAGGCGCGACCAGGGGAGGGCAGGGCTGGCTCACGGCCGTGCATAGCGGCAACTCGGATTATAAGCCCAGTTACGGTCGAGGCCGACCACGCACCACTCGACGCCGTAGCCGCCGCCGATCATCCCGCCGTCCTCAATGATTGAATAATTGATCTGATGCCGCTTGCCGTCGGAAACCAGGACGGATGCGGTACAGAAGCGTCGCGGAATCGTGCCCGAGGGCCATGGCTCCCACGCGACCTCCCGAATGTTGTCGAATCCCACGATTGTCAGGGCCGAATTCCAGAACCGGCCTTCCTTGGTGGCGAATCGAGCCACGATCTTATCGAGCGGTCCACGCTCGTCGCACAGCGGCACATTGCTGTCGTATCGGGGACCCGAAAGCCAGAAATTCTTCTCGAACCAGTTTGCGGCCCGCGCAGACGTGAGTGAGCCGCCTGCCGCAACAGCGGCGAATATCGCCAGAGCAAGTCGAAGCGCGCTTCGGCCCATGATCGTCTCCTCGATCCCCTGAGAGGATGACCGTGCCGCGCCACAACCTCCGGGTCAAGAGGAGATTGCACTTGAACGGCACTTGAACTCACCACGCTCGCCCTTGGGAACGTGGGCGTCCTGCCCGCGTCTTCACCGGTGCTTTATGGGTGCGGGCGGGTCGCCTGCGCGCTCCCAGCGCTGTAGGCCGGATCGAGCGAAAGCAAAATCCGGGATGCCCCTGGCCACGCGGCAGCGCTGGCCCGGGTTTCGCTGGCGCTCAACCCGGCTGCAGTTGCGCCCGGCAGGGCATCACCGCCAGTCACCCGCCGCGGTCTGTACGATGGCGAGCGCCGCTACTGCCGCCGTGTCGGCGCGCAGGATGCGAGGACCGAGTGCGATTCGCGATGTCCGCGGCCGGCGCAGGAGCGCGGCGCGCTCCTCCTCGGCAAACCCTCCCTCCGGACCGATCAGCACCGCGATCTCCGGGCTGTTTCCATGTGGGGCGGCCACATCCAGCCCCAAGTCAGCCCGCAGGACCGCGACCGGATCGGCGCAGGGCGCGTCCTCGTCGCAGAATACGAGGCGGCACCCGGGGTTGAGCGCCGCGATCGCAGCGGCAAAATCGAGCGGCGCGGCGATCTGGGGGATGGTGAGGATGCCGCACTGCTCCGCCGCTTCGATGGCGTTCGCCCGCATGCGGTCAAGATTGATCCGCTCGGCCTGGGTGCGGCGCATGATGACGGGGTGAAGCTTTGAGGCGCCCATCTCGACCGCTTTTTGCACCATGTAGTCGAGGCGTGCGCGTTTGAGAGGCGAGAATACATAATGCAGCTTGGCGGGCGCAGGTTGCGGCCTGGTCATGGTGTCAACCACAAGGACGCCATCCCGCTTACCAAACCCGCCGAGAGCCGCCTTCCACTCGCCGTCCGCGCCATTAAACACGAGCACGGACTCGCCCGGCGCCATTCGTAACACTGTCGCGAGGTAATGGATTTGGGCGGCGTTGAGCGCGACCTTGACGCCGGCGGCAAGGGGTGCCGCCACAAACAGCCGGGGACTGCCAAAATCGTCGCGCGCCATGAACCTAACGATATATCGCGACTCGACGGCCCAGGCCCGCGGAAGTTGTCTTATTCCCGGCTGAATCTGCACGGCTTGCCGCCTTATCGCCGAAATCAGGGGGTTGATTTTGCCGTCAGAACCGAGTCGATTGAGGAACCGAGCGCACCTTGCGGTGCCGACTGAGGCTTGGGGAAACCACGTCATGCGGACCGGTCAGCGTCTTCTCCTCATACTTATCCTTCTGACGCCTTTCGTGCGCCAAGCCGCGGCGCAGACGCTGCCGTGGCCGACCGATCCGCCGCGGGCGGCCAGCCCGGCGCCATGGCCCGGCGAACGCGCGGCGCCCGCCTCGCCGATGCCGGGGCCTGCGATGTCGACGATGGGGATGCCCCAGGCGTCGCCGTTCGGGGGCGGGGGCGGAATGCCGCCATGTATTGCGGAATTCAACAAGCTGCGCGACGATGTGCAGAAGCAGGGCCTCGCCGCGAAGGCCGCCGGCCAGCGCAAAGTCAGCCGCGAGGAGATGTGCAAGCACATCACGTCCTACAGCGCCGCCGAGCTGAAGTGGGTCAAATATACGGAGTCCAACGTTAAGACTTGCGGCATTCCGCCCGAGGTGGTGCAGCAATTAAAGCAGGTGCACAGCAACACCGAACAGACAAAGGAAAAGATCTGCGCACCGGCGCCTGTCGCCGCTCCGCCAAGTCTGAGCGATGCGCTCGGCACTTCGCGGCTGCCAACGCCGGACACCACCAAGTCTGCTGGCGGCACTCTCGACACGTTGACCGGCAGCGCTCTCGCGCGATGAGCGAAGCCGCCGCGCCGGTCGCCGATTCGACCGGCAACTGGGTCGACCGGCTGGCGCCCGTGTGGGGGCGGCCCTATTTGCGCCTTGCCCGTCTCGACCGGCCGATTGGGTCCTGGCTTTTGCTCATTCCGTGCTGGTGGTCCGCGGGCCTGGCCGCGATTGCGGCTCACGAGCGCGGCCCGCACCTCACCCACCTCGTTCTGTTTTTCATCGGTGCGTTCGCAATGCGCGGAGCGGGCTGCACCTGGAACGACATCGTCGACCGCGACCTCGATCGTCGCGTTGAGCGCACCCGCTTGCGGCCGATCCCGTCCGGCCAGGTGAGCGTCGCGCAGGCCGCCGCATTCCTGATCGCCCAGGCTTTGGTCGGCCTCGCAGTGCTCTTGCAGTTCAACGCCTTTGCGGTCGCGACCGGCATCGCGTCGCTCGCGATCGTGGCGGTCTATCCGTTCATGAAGCGGATCACCTATTGGCCACAGATCGTGCTCGGCCTCGCGTTCTCCTGGGGCGCGCTGATGGGCTGGGCCGCCGCCTTCGGCAGCCTCGATGTCCGTCCGCTCGTCCTCTATGCGGGCTCGATCGCCTGGGTGATCGGCTATGACACCATCTATGCTCACCAGGACCGCGAGGATGATGCACTGATTGGCATCAAGTCGACCGCGCTCCTGTTCGGGGATCGGACCAAGCCGATGCTCGCCGTCTTTTATAGCCTCGCCGCCGCCCTGATCGGCATTGCGGGGGTGCTTGCCGGCGCCGGGGCGTTGTCCTGGCTTGGGCTCGCCGCGTTCGCAGCGCACCTCGCGTGGCAGATCGTGCGGCTCGATATTCGCGATCCTGCGCTGTGCCTGGCAGTGTTCAAGTCGGATCGGGACGCCGGGCTGATCTTGTTTGCCGGGATGGCGGCTGATGCGCTGTGGCGAGGGTAGGACCGCAGGCATGCGCTGGCGGGGCTGCCGCAGCCCGTCAGATCGCCATTGGCCAGCGGTTGATCAGCGGCGAGTCCAAAGCTGCGCCGCCGACCGACCCGCAATAGCGCGGACTTCGCTTTGAAAACCACCAGCGACCGGTGCCTACACGCACGTTCCTGATCGACGCGGGCTGGTGGCGATTGCCATCAGCGATGCGCTACAGCAGCAGACCATCCACATGCAAACTCGAAAATGCCAGGTTATGGCCTCGGTAAGAATCTATTCAGTTATGTCTGATTTTGAACAAAACCATAATTGGTGCTTTATGTTTGATACTTGTCATTTTATTAGGCGTAAATCTTGAGTTTCGGCTTAACTTAACAATAATTTTGAGACCGCACCGCAAAAATATTTTGATGTGGCATTTGAGCACTGGTATTGCGGCACAAAACGAGGTACAGCGACGACGGAATGGGGCGCAGCGAACGAAATCGAAATGGGGTCGCTAATGAAGAAATTTGTGATCGTAATGGCATCAACCGTCGGGTTTACGTGCGCCGCCGTCGCGGCAGATATGCCGGTCCGTCAGCCGCCGCCGCCGACCCCGGTCGTTGGAAAGGCTCCGATCGGCAAGGCGCCAATTGGTAAAGCCCCGATCGGCAAGGCCCCCATCGGCAAGGCTCCGGTTGTTGCGCCTGCGCCGCCAATCGTCACACGGGGTTGATCCGACAAACGAACGGATCAAGCGCGTTGGTCCGTTCTCGTTTCAGCGGAGGCATCGGCCTTCAGCCAGGTGACTGGCGTTGAGCCAATCTGAGACGTCGAACTGTTGCGCTTGTGGCTGTCACCGGCGCAGGCAGTGTGTTGCGGTCATCCTTTGCTTGATTGCGGAGGGGAGGCTGGGATCGCACCCCTCTCTCAAGAAGGCGCAGATCAGAAACACGCATTACACGATCAATCCGTACGACACGCAATCCGTACGCAAACAGTCAGTACCCGGCCAAACGATGTGCGAACAATCCATGCGCAAACAATCAGTGACCAATGCTTTTGCACCGGGCGTGGGGAGCGGGCACATGCCCCGTCTTGAATGCATTGCAGCCGGCCTTTGCTTGGCCGCAATGCTGATCGCTCCGGATGCACGCGCGGCGCCGGTCCGGGGTGACCACAGAGAAGCCCGCGCGATTCCGGCTAAGCTCGCAGAATCGCCGGCTCCGGCGGCGCCGGCCGTCCAGGCGCATCCGGCTTCGAAGCTTGCGGGTCGATATTTTGTCGACTTTCGGGCAAGGACGGCGGCGAGTTATGGCCATGCCTTTCTGTGGTACGGACGGCTCAACGCGCAGGGCAAAGTCGGCCTGATCGAAGTCGCCGGCCTGCATCCGGCGAGCGACAGCCCCGTTCCTTATATCTTGGGACATATCTTTCCGGTTCCTGCGGAGACAGGAAAGAGCTATGGGGATCTCGATGACCAATATTTGACGGCCAATTACCGCGTTTATCTGTCCGAGGCGGACGCGAAGCAAGTGTTTGCCTATATCAGGCATAAGCAGGAGACCTCACCGCTCTGGATGGCCAGCCTCTACAACTGCACGGCATTTCTGGCGGACATCGCCGCGTACATGGGTTTGCGGACACCGCCGGGCGCCACCTGGATGTATCCGGAAGATTTCATCAACAACCTTCGCGATCTTAACGGTGGTCGCCAGGAGATCTCGCTCGCAGCCAACCATTGACACCGCGGATTTCGGCCACATTGGATCAATTAACTGACGTCGTCGCCAGGTTGTCCCGGCGACGTTCCTTTTTTTGAGCGCAGATTAAGTCGAGGAGGCGAGGCCGGGACAAGCCGCGGACGGCCGCGAGCCTGGTTGCGTTGGCGGGCACGACGAGCCGGCAGGATTTGCACGGGCCGGCGATTTTGCCCACCTGCGGCGCCGTCAATGCCGTTTGGCAACGGTGCGGCCTGCGGCCGCCCGCTCTTTCCTTGCCAAGTCGCGATCGGCCAATGTATTCCTTTACCAAAAGGGAGGGCGCCACATGGCCCAAATCAACGTCAAGGTCAACGGGCGAGCCGTATCGAAACAAGTCGAAGATCGAACGCTCCTGGTCGAGTTCCTGCGCGAGACGCTCGGCCTGACGGGGACGCATGTGGGGTGCGATACCGGACAGTGCGGGGCCTGTGTGGTCCATTTGGACGGCCGCGCGGTCAAGTCGTGCACGATGATTGCAGCGCAGGCGTCCGGCTCGGAGATCACCACGATCGAGGGCCTGGCCAAGGGAGACGAACTTCATCCCATGCAGGCGGCATTCCACCGGCATCACGCGCTGCAGTGCGGGTTCTGTACGCCCGGCATGATCATGACGGCGGTCGATCTCCTCAGGCGCATCCCGCACCCCGATGAGGCCACCATCCGGGCGAATCTCGACGGCAATCTGTGCCGCTGTACCGGCTATCACAATATCGTCAAGGCGATTGCGGCCGTGGCCGAGAGCGGCGCCGGCGTTTAAGGGAGGAGCGCATATGGCACATGACGGCATCGGCGCGCGACTCCCACGCAAGGAAGATCGCCGCTTCATCACCGGGGCGGGCAATTACACCGACGACATCGTGGTTAGGAACGCTGCCCATGCGGAGTTCGTCCGCAGCCCGCACGCGCACGCCCGGATCCTACGCATCGACGTATCCGCGGCGCTCCGCGCGCCGGGCGTCATCGGCGTGCTCACCGGCGCAGAGCTCGCGGATGACAAGGTCGGCGGCCTCATCTGCGGCTGGATGATCCACTCGAAGGACGGCTCGCCGATGCGGGCCGCACCCTATGCGCCGCTCGCCCGCGACGTGGTGAGATATGTCGGCAACCCGGTCGCGATCGTGGTGGCGGAGACGAAGAACGAGGCGCGCGACGCGGCCGAGCTTGTCGAGGTCGAGTACGAAGAACTTGCCTCTGTGGTCGATCCCGCCGCCGCGCAGGCGCCGGGCGCTCCGCAGATCCACGCGGAGGCCCCGGGCAACACCATCTATCAGTGGGCCCTTGGCGACAAGGGCGCGGTCGATCGGGCGTTCGCGGGCGCCGCGCACCGCGTCGAGGTTGACCTTATTAACAATCGGCTGGTGCCGAATGCGATCGAGCCGCGCGCTGCGACCGCGATCTACGACCGCGCCGAGGGGCGCTTCACGCTCTACACCACGTCACAGAATCCTCACGTCACGCGCCTTGTCCTGTCGGCATTTGTCGGGCTTGCGCCCGAGCACAAGCTTCGCGTGGTGGCGCCCGATGTAGGCGGCGGCTTCTGGTCGAAGATCTTCATCTATCCGGAGGAGACCGTCTGCCTGTGGGCGGCGCGGCGGCTCGGCGTGCCCGTGAAGTGGGCGGCGGACCGCCGCGAGAGTTTTCTTGCCGACGCGCATGGCCGCGACCATGTCACCCACGCCGAAATGGCGTTCGACGCCAGTCACAAGATCGTCGGGCTGCGGGTCAAGACGATCGCCAATCTCGGCGCCTACATGTCGACCTTCTCGTCGAGCGTGCCGACCTATCTCTATGCGACCCTGCTTTCCGGCCAGTACGACATTCCGGCCATCTATGCCGAGGTTGACGCCGTCTACACCAACACCACGCCGGTCGATGCGTACAGGGGCGCTGGGCGGCCGGAAGCCACCTACGTGGTGGAGCGCCTGATGGACATCGCGGCGAGGCGCCTGCGCATCGACGCCGCCGAAATCCGGCGCAAGAACTTCATCCGCAGCTTCCCGCATCAAACGCCGGTGATCATGAATTACGACACCGGCGACTACGAGGCGAGCCTCAATGCGGCGCTAAGCGCTGCCCGATACGCCGAGTTCCCGGCTCGCCGGGCGGAGGCGCGCTCGCGCGGCAAGCTCCGCGGCATCGGCCTTTCCTGTTACATCGAGGCGTGCGGCCTCGCGCCGAGCCAGGCGGTCGGATCGCTCGGCGGCGGGGTCGGGTTGTGGGAGTCCGCCGAGGTTCGCGTCAATCCGGTTGGGACCATTGAAGTCCTGACCGGATCTCACAGCCATGGCCAGGGGCACGAAACCACCTTCGCGCAGCTCGTCGCCGAGCGTTTCGGCGTGCCGACAGATCAGGTCAGCATCATCCACGGCGATACCGACAAGGTGCAGTTCGGAATGGGCACCTATGGTTCGCGCTCCGCTGCGGTCGGGATGTCGGCAGTCAACAAAGCCCTCGAGCGCGTCGAAGCGAAGGCCAGGCGCATCGCCGCGCATCTCATGGAAGCCGCCGAATCCGATGTCGAGCTTAAAGGCGGGGAGTTCGTCGTCGCCGGAACCGACAAGAAGATTGCGTTCGCCAATGTGGCGCTCGCGGCCTATACGGCGCACAACCTTCCTCCGGGCACAGAACCGGGCTTGAAGGAGGGCGCCTTTTACGATCCGGTGAACTTCACGTTCCCGGCCGGAACCTATGTGTGTGAAGTCGAGGTGGATCCGAAGACAGGCGCGGTCGAGATCGTCCAGTTTACGGCCGCGGACGACTTCGGAACCATCGTCAATCCGATGATCGTCGAAGGCCAGGTGCACGGCGGACTGGCCCAGGGGATTGGTCAGGCGCTGCTTGAAGGCTGCAGATATGACCGCGACAGCGGTCAGCTCGTGACGGCGACCTTCATGGACTACGCAATGCCGCGCGCTCGCGACCTCGTATCGTTCAACGTCAGCACGACGGCCACGCCCTGCAAGACAAATCCCTTAGGGATTAAAGGTTGCGGCGAAGCGGGCGCGATCGGGTCGCCGGCCGCCGTCATCAATGCCATTGCGAATGCAATCGGCGTCGAGCGGATCGAAATGCCGGCCACCGCCCAGCGGGTCTGGGAGACCTGCCGGGCAGCGCAGGCGGCGGTTGCGGCGCAGTAGGGGGCGACAATGTATCAGACCACCTATGTCAGGGCTTCGAGCCTCGCCGAGGCGGCGAACCTGCTCCGCGACAATCCGGACGCGAAGCTCATCTCCGGCGGGCAGACCCTCGTTCCGACGCTGCGACAGCGCCTCGCGCGTGCAAGCCATCTTGTCGATATCGTCCATCTTGCCGAGCTGCGCGGCCTCACCTTAGAGGGAGACCGGGTGGTGATCGGCGCCACAACCACGCACGCCGAACTGGCGGCGAGCGATCTCGTGCGCCAGAGGATTCCGGGTCTCGCTCACCTCGCTGGCCTCATCGGAGATCCGCCGGTGCGCCATCTTGGGACCATCGGCGGATCAATCGCCAACAACGATCCCGCTGCGGACTATCCGGCCGCCGTGCTGGCCTTGAACGCGGCGGTACACACGTCAAGGCGCACAATCGGGGCCGATGATTTCTTCACCGGCCTGTTCGAAACAGCGCTCGACCCGGGCGAGATCGTGGTGCGGGTTTCGTTTCCGATTCCGCGGCGGTCGGCTTACGAGAAATTCCACCAAAGCGCTTCGCGCTTTGCGCTGGTCGGCGTGTTCGTCGCCGTCCTCGCCGACGGCTCGATCCGCGTGGCCGTTACGGGTGCGGGTCCGTGCGTATTTCGGGCGACTTCCATCGAGTCGGCGCTGGCCCGCAGTTTCACGGCCGAGGCCGCGGAATCTGCCGCTATCAGCGCCGACGGCTTAAACTCGGACATTCACGGATCGGCGGAATTTCGCGCCCATCTGGTGCCGGTTTTGGCGGCGCGGGCGGTCGCGCAGGCGCGGTAGCAGATTTTCGATTGGCTGGACCGCGCCGGTGTCATTGCCCGTTTTCACCGGGCAAAGTAGGTTTGACCTGCAGACCTGTAGCCCGGGTTGAGCGCAGGCGAGAGCTGGGAACGGCTTTGCCTGTTGGCACGGCACTTCCTCGATTTCGCTCTGCTCAGTCCTGCTATGGACTACGGCTGCGCAATGAATGTCACTCAGTTGCGAGGGAAGCGAGAAATCCATGGACATGACCGGAACCCAGCACATTGAGGCGCCGCGCGACGTGGTGTGGGCGGCGCTCAATGATGTCGAGGTATTGCGTCAATCGATTCCGGGCTGCCAATCGATCGAGAAAGTCTCGGATACCGAGATGAACGCCAAGGTGACTCTCAAGGTCGGTCCCGTGAAGGCGACCTTCACCGGCAAGGTGACGCTCACCGATCTCGATCCTCCCAACGGCTACACGATCACCGGCGAGGGTTCAGGCGGCCCCGCCGGCTTCGCCAAGGGCAGCGCCGTTGTCCGTCTGGTCGAGGATACCGCCAGCACCACCCTGAACTACGAGGTGAAGGCGCAGATTGGCGGCAAGCTTGCCCAGCTCGGCTCGCGTCTGATCGATGCGACTGCAAAAAAGCTCGCCACGGAGTTTTTCGAGAAGTTCGGCGAGGCAGTTGCGCCGCCCGCGGAGGCGGCCGCCGCGGAGCCCGCGACGACGGAGAAGAAAAGAGGATGGTTCCGCAGGCTGATCAACAAATAGACGGAAGGTTGCGGCATGGTGCGCCGGGAGTACCCTTTCGGGGATTGGCGATAACCAGCTCCTATTCCTTCTCTTGGGGGACAGCCTTTAACCGCTCCATTAATTCATATGCGACGATCCGGTTATGCCATTAATCGACCAGCGCGGCGCAATTAAGTTCGATGAACTTTCGTACCTGCTTCAGTTTTGTTTTTGCGGTCTGAGACCATATCCCCAAATAGCTCCCGTTCAGCCAGTTCATCGCTGATATCCACAATAGGCTGGAACCCACGAGAGGGACTGAGCAAAAGCGCGGCGGGGTTCTTCATCCGGGCTTGCATGACCTTCTCCTGTCACATGGGGTTGACGTCATTCGTCATACCCATGACGGATCGGCCGGACGGGATGTGACCGATGGACGAAAAGGAAATTCTGGCGGAACGCTTCGAGGCCAACCGTGGCCATTTGCGAGCTGTGGCGTATCGGATGCTCGGCTCAAGGAGCGAGGCCGATGACGCGGTCCAGGAGGCGTGGCTCCGCGTCGCCAGCGCTGATGCCGGCGGCGTGGAAAATCTCCGCGGCTGGCTGACGACCATCGTGGCGCGCATTTGCCTCGATGTGCTGCGCGCGCGTAAGACGCGACGCGAAGAGCCTATCGGCATCGACGCCGAAGCGATCGCGAGCAGCGACAATGTGGAGCATGAGTCCCTGATCGCCGATTCCGTTGGGCTCGCCATGCTGGTGGTGCTGGAGCGGCTGGCGCCGGCGGAACGGGTGGCATTCGTGCTGCACGACATGTTCGATCTGCCGTTTGAGGAGATCGCGCCGATCGTTGGCCGGTCGCTGGCCGCCACCCGGCAGCTCGCGAGCCGCGCGCGCCGGCGGGTGCGGGGCGAACCGCCCACCGCGGAGGCCGACCGCGCGCGGCAGCGCGAAGTCGTCAGCGCCTTCCTTGCCGCGGCGCGCGGCAATGATTTCTCCGCCTTGCTGGCCGTGCTCGATCCCAATGTGGTGCTGCGCGCGGACGCAGCGGCGGTTGCGGCAAGTCTCGCGCGGGTCAGCGCTGGCGCACCGGCCCTGGCGCCGGAGCTCCACGGAGCGGAGGCGGTGGCGAACACCTTCAAGGGACGCGCTCAGGCCGCGCAGCTCGCAATCGTGGACGGCAATGTCGGCCTCGTGTTCGCGCCCGGCGGCAGGCCCATGGCAGTGTTCGATTTCGTGGTCGAGAATGGCCGGATCGCCGAGATCAGCCTGATCGCGGATCGAGCGAGCATCGCAGCGTTGGATTTGGAAATTTCCTAAATCTTCACCGGCGCCATGATGCCCGGTGGGAAAATCTCCTCCGGCTTGGCGTGCCGGTGGGCGATGCCCTGCTCGAAAGTGTATTGCAGGAACAGCTCCAGCGTCGGCCGGTTCTCCTCGATCCCGAACGGGTAAGGATCGCCGCCAAACAGGTAGCGCATCTTGCGCGCATAGGTCGGCAGCCACGGGAGCGGATAGCGCGACACGGCAGGATCGAGCAGGCGCTCGACGCTGCGCCGCTTTGATTCGTTGAACGCGTTGTAAAGGTTGCGTGCGGCCCACGGATGGGCTTCGATGATTTCCCGTTTTATTGCGATCACATGCATGATCGGGAATACCTTCGTTCTGGCGAAATGCCGCTCCTCAAGCTCGGGGAAATTTGGAAACAGCCGCACCACGTCCGGGTGGCCAGCGAGGAACGAGTTCGGCGGGCGCGCAATGAGGGCGCAGTCGATCTCGCCTGACGCGATCATCTCGGAGAGCGATTTGTCGGCGACGCGCGTGAGGGTCACGCCGGGCGGCAGGTTCAGCTCCACCTTCTCGATGCGGCCAGCCTCGTTGGCGCCGGCCTGGTACCAATGAACGTCCTCAAGCCTGACGCCGGCCTCGTGGTGCAGCCAGCCGCGCATGTAGACGGCGGCGGTATGCGCCCACTCGGGCGAGCCGATCGATTTGCCCTTGAGGTCGGCCGCGGTCTTGATGCCGCTGTTCCGGTTTACGTAGAACGAGCCGAAGCGGAACAGGCGCGACGCGAATACCGGCAAGCCGATGATGTCCGGGTTCGCCCGCGTGACCTGAGCGGCGAACTTGGCGAAGGACAATTCCGTCACATCCCATTCGCGATTGAAAGTGAAGCGCGAGAAAATCTCGTGATGGCCCAGCGTCAGCCAGATGTGCTCGATCCCCTCGGCCTGCACGGCGCCGGTGCGGAAATCGCGGAAATGATCGTAGTCGGTGGTGGCGATGGTGAGCTTGATTTTGTTCATATGGGGTAGCTGGGGTCAGGGCGGTAGGGTGAGCGGAGCGAAGGGTAGCCCATCTTGGGCCGAGCCCGGGCGGTGACGCTGACGGTGGGTTTCTCTGCGCTCAACCCACCCTACGAGTGACTTCTGGCTAAGGCAACCGCATCAGCGGCTCGCCCATGCGGATTATCGCGCCCTCCTTGACCGAGTGGCAGAGCGAAAACTCCGGCGGGGCGAACACGATGATTGTCGACCCCTGCTCGAACCAGCCCATTTCCTCGCCCTTCCGGAAATGGGCGTCGCACGCAATAACGGTGGGGCCGCGGTACTTCAGGCTGAGCAGGACATCGACGAAATGCAGGCGAATGCTGGCGACGAGGATCGCCGCCACCGGCACCAGGGTCACGACATGACCGGCCGCGCTGAGCCTTGTCTTGAGAACGGCGCGTTCGTTTTTGCAAAACAATCTCTCGACCCGTCGCAGCGCGATCGGATTGACGTTCCAGGTATCGCCAGAAATGTACGTCACTTGTTCCACCCGGCAGTCATGCGGCGCATGGAATCGATGGTACATGCTCGATTTCAGTCGCAGCGTCACGAAGCGGCCGTTGCGGTGCCGTTCGACGAGCTCGCGGTCGCCCATGAGATCGTCCAGCGTGTAGGGAAAGCCCTTGATTTGATGGAGCGTGGTGTCGGCGATTGCGCCGCAGGCGCCGATGATCGCATCGCAAGGGCTGATGAGAACCTTCTCGTCAGCCGCGACCGGCCTCGAGCCGTCCTTGAGTTCGCGGACGAAGCAATCGTGCATGCTGCGGAAATGCGTTTTTTTTGCTTCGCTGAGGTCCAGATCCGAGAAGAAGCGCCACAGCGCGATGGAAAGATCGCGAACAAGCGGCTGCTCGATCTTGCTGAACCAGCCCATGAATTGCGTCGCCAATCGGCGGGGAATGCGGTTGGTGACGAGAAAATTCAGATCCTCCTGCGCGAACAGCCGCAGAATTTGCGATCGCAGCGTCATGATGCCGTAACCTCTCGCCGCTAGTTCAGCGATTTTGAGTGCGAATCAGGAAGCGTTAGCTCCGGGCTCGCCACTTTTCCTGCGGCGCTCCGGAATGGCTGACCGGTATAGGGAAGGGCGCATATGATCGGCTTCATCGAAGCGGCTTAGCAGGTCCCGACGTGATGGAGATAGGCGGCATTGCATTCGCATTTTATGGGCTTGGCGCCGGCGCGGTTGCGGCTTCGCTGGTCGCGCTGAAACGGCGCCTGCAGTTGTCCAGGGCGAAACACCCCTCGCTCAATGGCCACGCGCGCATTGCGCGGCGCATCGCCTCTTTGGTGCCGTTCTACGAATACGGCGAAGACCGGTTCTTCCGCTCGGACAGCGCGCCTGCCGAAATCGCCGCCCGGCGCCGCGATGGTTTCATGCGGCTGTCGGCGCTTTATGCCTCGCGGTTCGGCGAAACCAACCGGCGCACCGCGGAGGTCGTCGACGCCATTTCCGACCTTGCGTTCACGCAAACCTACCGGGTGCCGTTCCAGTACAGCCGCCTGGTGCGCCAGCATCTCAAGATCGGCGCCTTCATGCGCGCATCCGACGGCGTGACGCTCGTCGATCTCGACGGCAACCGCTTCTACGATCTCGGCGGCTCGTACGGCGTCAACCTCCTGGGCTATGACTGCTACAAAGGGACGATGGAGCGCGGTCTTGCCCGCGTTCGCGACCTCGGCGCAGTGCTGGGGCCGTATCACCCGGTCATCGCAGACAACGTCAAGCGTCTGAAGGAGATTTCCGGACTGGACGAAGTCTCCTTCCACATGTCCGGGACCGAAGCCGTGATGCAGGCCGTGCGGCTCGCGCGATATCATACCGGCCGCTCACATCTCGTGCGCTTCTGCGGCGCCTATCATGGCTGGTGGGGCGATGTGCAGCCGGGCATCGGAAATCCGCTGCCGGCGCGGGAAACCTACACGCTCAAGGACCTCTCGGAGGACTCGCTGCGCTTGCTGCGGACGCGCCGCAACATCGCGTGCGTTCTTGTCAATCCGCTTCAGGCGCTGCACCCGAACAGAGCCGCGCCCGCCGACTCCTCGCTGGTGGACGGGGCGAGGCGCACGGCCTTCGACCGGGAAGCCTATGCCGGCTGGCTCAGGCGCCTGCGGGCGGTGTGCAGGGAGCGAAATATCGTCTTGATTTTCGACGAGATTTTCGTTGGCTTTCGCCTCGCCCGCGGCGGCGCGCAGGAATATTTCGGCGTCCGGGCCGACCTTGTGACATACGGAAAGACCCTTGGCGGAGGGTTTCCGATCGGCGTCCTGTGTGGCCGCAAGGATCTGATGAAGCGGTTTCGCGACGACCGGCCAGCCGACGTCTGCTTTGCGCGCGGGACGTTCAACTCCCATCCGGTCGTCATGGGCGCGATGAACGAGTTCTTGGAGCTCTGGGACAGACCGGAGGTCGTCGAGATTTATCGCGGTCTCGACGAGCGGTGGAACGATCGTGCGAAGCGGCTGAATATGCGCCTGCGGCAAGAGTCCCTTCCGGTGCAGGTGGCCAACATGTCGTCGATCTGGACGGTCTGCTATACGAAGCCGTCGCGCTACAACTGGATGCTGCAATACTACCTGCACGCCGAAGGCCTGGCGCTGAGCTGGATCGGGACCGGCCGCCTGATCTTCAGCCTCAACTATTCTGACAGCGACTTCGACGCGGTGACGGAGCGCTTCGTCGCGGCGGCCCGGGCAATGGAGCGCGACGGCTGGTGGTGGTGCAGTCCGTCGGCGACGAACCGATCGATCAAGCGAGAGATCTTGAAAGAGATGATCGCTCATCGCTTCGCCGGACGGGTGCAGGAGACCGCGTCGAAAGGTCTGTAGGACGGGTGTGGCGTTTCCCCCGCCACCAAGCCCGGCGGTGGGTTTCGCTGCGCTCAACCCACCCTACCGGTGACTGAAGTCCATGAAAATCGAATCTAAGGACAGCATCAATATTAAGTAAATCTTTTCTCGACAGCGCCAAACCGGCGAACGTGAAGCAGTTATCGGCAAGGGTCTCGACCGCTTAAGCGGCGATTGGCGCGCGATTAAACGCGCGCCAATCGCCCTTGACCGGCTGCCGCCGCGCGCAAGACTGCATCCAAGCGATCAAGGCCCTCGCCAAGGCCGCGCGCCCTTAAGGCTTCTGCACCCACTCAAGATTCAACTTGCTCTCGGGACCTCCTCCGGGTCTTCCTCGTACCCGTCGCTCAGATGGGGATCAAGCAACTCGCCTTGGAGCAGGCACAACGGCGCTTTGTGGTAAAGCACGATGTCGTGGAACGGGTCCGTGAGGATTTTGGCGGCCCAAACCAGCCCGGTCCGGATATCCTTGAGGAAGAAAAGCTGCACCGTGCGGAACAGCACGCCGCCGGCGCCGACGACAAGCCAGATCTGGGCGATGTGCCGCACCAGCTCGGCGCCGTTAGCGTGGGGCTTGAAGATGCCGAAATAGGTCGGGTCGAAACGCAGCGGCAACGGCGACGCCGCCCAGATCGCCAGCAGCACGACCTTGCGCCGGAGATTATACCCGACCTTGATCTCTTCCTTATACTCGTGAGTGGCCTGATTGACGACATCGTAGTCTTTGGGCTCGAAGAAGAAGTGCCCGATTTGCCGGCTCGTCATTGCCAGAAGCCAACCGATTAACGCCGACATGGCGGGGTCTTTGAATACCATCACATAGGCGAACAGGAAGCTGACGGCGCTGACCAGGTGAAGGGACTGGTTGATCCGACTGTGATGGTAGTAGCGATGGTCGTCCCACCGCTGCACTCTGAGAGCCTCGAGGAAGTCTTTCATGATTCTCCCCATTCCACGCCAATCCTTCATCTGTATTGCGATTCTATTGAAGGCACATGACAGGGGAGAAAAATTCGCTTCCCGGAGCGCGGAGGTCTCGCCCGCCGCCGTGAAGATGCGGGCAGGACGCCCGCGCTCCAGGCTCAACTATACGGCCGTACGGATGATCGGACGCTCCCGCCGGTCGATCGCCGATTTCCCGCGCTTGGCGAAGCGGATCAGCGCGAAATGGCCGAAAGGCGGCATAGCGCGGCGTTCGGCGAGCCGCATATCGCTCGTGCGGCTGGCCCAATCCGCGTAGCGCCGCCAGGAGAATTCGGTGCGCCAGCCGAGTTTTCGGGCCGCCGGGGCGAACCACTTCTCCAGCGCACGCCGCAATCCGGCTTCGGCGCCCACGCGGCTGACCAGCACGATCTCGCCGCCGGGTTTGAGCACCCTGGCGAATTCGTCCAGCGTTGCCTCCGGATTCGGCACCGTCGTGATCACATATTGCGCCACCACCACGTCGAAAGATTCATCAGGAAAGGCGAGGTGCTCGGCATCCATGACCCAGAGGCCCTCGACATTGGTCATGCCGAGCGCAGCCGCGCGTTCCCGAGCTTTGCGCAGCATCGGCTCGGAGATATCGACGCCGCAAATGCGGTTGGCGCGAGAATAGTCGGGCAACGAGATGCCCGTGCCAACGCCGACCTCAAGAATGCGCCCCCCGATCCGCTCGGCGGCCTCGATGGCCGCCTGGCGGCCGCGCTCAAACACCGCTCCAAACACCAGATCGTAAACCGGCGCCCATCGCGCATAGGCTTTCGTCACGGTCTGCTTGTCGAGTTCATGGTGTAATGAGACGGTCATGAATCGCTCCTTCCTGCATTCCCTTACCACCTCTTCCTGCGTCCGTTTACCATCTCCCGGTCCGGGCCGCACATGTTTGATTCACGATAGCCCGGGTCATGGGGCGATCACTCGGATCCCCACGGCTTATGCACATGATCAGCCGGCTGTTCCGCGACGAGATGGCCGCAGCCCGCCTTGCGCGCCCAATAAATCCAGGCGCGACGGGTCTCCAGCGAATAGGGCTTGTAGCCGCCGTCGCGGGCGGCGATCTCGCCGTCGTGGAGCGGCTTGATGTCGCCCCCGAGGCGCAGCGCGTTCATCTGCACACGCGCGTTGCGCGGCACATAGACCGCCATCCGCACCACCTCGATCAGCGATCCCGCCGCCGCGGAAAAGCCATGGCCGCGCATCAGGACGACCTTGTTGGGGCCGAGGCAGTGGGCGAGGTCGCGGGCGTGTTCCATGTTGGTGACCAGCATGTTGGTGCTGCATCCGAACCGGTCCGCCATATACCAGACCGGCACATGGGCGCCCATGAAGCTGCCCGAATGGATGACGGGGCGGAGCGGCGTTACGGAGATCGAGAACGGCAGCACGTCCTCCGCATGGGCATGCACGACGGCCTGCACATCCGGCCGCGTCTCGTAGATGCCGCCGTGAATGAAGCGCTCGTGATAAAGCGGACGGCCGTCATCGCGCACCGGCGTGCAATCGAGATTGAACTCGATGATGTGGCCTTCCTCGACCATCTCGGGCGCGACCGATGCTGCAAGCAAAAATCGATGCGGATTGTCGGGATGGCGCACGCTGACGTGACCGTAGGCGTCCACCACATTTTCGCGGGCCAGGATGCGGTTGGCGACCACGAGGTCGCGCACCAAGGCAGAGAGGTCGCTCATGAGATTCTGCGGGGAGTGATGGCGAACAGCGGTTGGGAGGGAAGCCGAATAATTCAGTCTAAAGCGGATTTCGTTCGACGGGAATAACCCGTTGGGGGGCAGGCTTCGCCCTTGCCGGGCAGCCTCGATTGAGTGCCGCAGAGTCCGGGACTACCCCCTCCACGCGGCAACGCCGCCCCGGGCTTCGCTCAACCCTATGACTGCTCGCCGAGCGCGTGAGACACCACCTTGCGCATCACGCTGGGAAGGGCAGCGCTGGCGATGCTTTGACGGTCGATCCAGTACATGCCCTTTGGCGCGACCGCGGATTTGGGCAAACGCGCGCGGAGCACGACAAGCTCCAGCGGAAAATGCGTGAACACGTGATTGATGACGCCGGGAACCCGGCGCCAGGAAACTTTAAGCGAAGCGCTGACGGCGGCTTCGCGCCTGCCGGGCGGCGCAGAGAACCGCGGCGCGTCTGCGGCGGCATCCGCAGGAACAAAATCGCTGCTCCATTCGGTTGTTGGCACTTCGGTCATGCCGCCCAGCAGACCGTTGGGGGCGCGGCGGCGCACCAGCACATGGCCATCGGCGCGAATCGCCACGAAAGCGACGCCTCGGCGCAGGCGGCGCTCGGGCTTCTTCTTCTTGCGGGGAAAGGATTCCGCATCGCCCCGCGCCAGCGCCGCACATGAACCGGCGAACGGGCACGCTCCGCAGGCCGGCGCCTTCGGGGTGCAGACGGTCGCGCCGAGATCCATCATGGCCTGGGCGAAGTCGCCGGGCCGGCGGGCGGGATAGAGGTCGGCGGCGAGCTCGCGAATTGCCGGCTTGGCGTCCGGTAATTCCTGTTCGACCGCAAACAGGCGAACGATCACCCGCTCCGCGTTGCCGTCGACCGGGCTCGCCTTGCGATCGAACGCAATGGCCGCTATGGCGGCGGCCGTGTAGGGGCCGATCCCGGGCAATTGCAGCAGCTCCTCCTCGCAGTCCGGGAAGGAACCGCGCGCCACAACCGCCCTGGCGCAGGCATGGAGATTACGGGCGCGCGCATAGTAACCGAGCCCGGCCCAGAGTTTCAGCACATCCTCGATATCGGCCTGCGCCAGCGCCTCTACCGTGGGGAACGCCGCCATAAATCGCCGATAGTACGGGGTGACCGCCTTGACGGTGGTCTGCTGCAGCATGATTTCCGACACCCACACCCGGTAGGGATCGGCGGTCTCGCCTCGGGGCGCCCGCCACGGCAGGACGCGGCGATGGCGGTCGAACCAGCAGAGGAGGGCGGCTGCGCGCTCATCTGTTCCCCCTTGCGGGGAGGCGGCCGGGGTGGCGGGCGCGGCCGGGGGCAGTGCCGCTGACCGATCGCCCGGCCCTCCACCACCCCGACCCTCCCCCGGCAAAAACCGCGTGTTCGTGGATTTCGGCCACCGGATCGGGCGATCGGAACCGGCAACAGCCGGTTTCGATCGAGAGGAGCCAGACGCGCCGGGATGCAAAGAATTCCGGGAATTGCCGGGCGTCCGGCGTGTGCGGCCTTTCTTGGCGCTGGTTCGGTCTGGTAGTGTCATGGCCAACCGATGTGGCAGACCCGGCTGCAATGAACAAGCGTTTCTCCCCAAAGCCGCTGGCCGAGCTGGTGTCCATATGCGTCGCCGACGTATTTGCGCGCCAGGGCTTCACGTCGTGCGAGATCGTGACCCATTGGGACGAGATCGTGGGACCGGAGATAGCCGCCCTGGCCGAACCAGTTCGCATGCAATGGGTCAGGAGCCGCGACCCCGATGAAGCTCCGCCCGCCACGCTGGTGCTGCGCGTAGACGGACCCGCAGCCCTGGAAATTCAGCATTTGGGCGGGTTGATCCTCGAACGCGTCAACCGCTATCTGGGCTGGCGGGCGGTCGACAGGCTCGCATTGCGGCAGGCGCCGCTGACGCGGCGCCGCCGGGAGCCGCGGCCGAAGATCGATGACGGCGCCGCGGCTGCCGTTGCGGCGGAAATGGCGGGCATCGCCGACGAAGGGCTGCGGGCCGCCCTGGGCCGCCTTGGCGCAGCCATCAAACGAACGTGAACGGCCAGTTGCCGCCGCATTCCGTCGCGAGATTGCGTTGGTTCCGCGAAAGGGCTACCGGTTTTGAAAAATTCCACTATGTTCGAGCGCGAACAAGGGAGATTAGTCCGATGATTACCCGCCGGCAACTTGTGACAAGCACCTCGGCCGCACTGGCGCTGGGCGCGGTCGGCAGTTTTGGCGTCTTCGAGACATTCAACGGGCGTGGCGGGCGCGCGGAGGCGCAAACCTTCTCGGTGCTCGAGTTGGAGGCTAAAGGGGCCCTTGACGACATCCCGATGGGCTCACCCACCGCACCCGTCACGATCATCGAATATGCCTCGATGACGTGCCCGCATTGCGCCGCCTTCGCGGTCAACACCTTCCCGAAGCTGAAGGAGAAATATATCGACACTGGCAAGGTGAGGTACATCATGCGGGAATACCCGCTCGACGGCCTTGCCGCCGCGGCGTTCATGCTTGCGCGGTGCGCCGGAAAGGACAAATACTACCCGCTGATCGAAACCCTCTTTGCCCAGCAGCAGAAATGGGCCGTACGGGAACCGCTGCCGCCGCTGCGCGCCATCGCCGCGCAGGCCGGCTTCACCGAAAAGAGCTTCGATGCGTGCATCAACGACAAGGATCTTCTCTCCAAGGTCCAGCAGATGCGGGACCGGGGCACGAAGATGTTCAAGGTCGAAGCGACGCCGACTTTCTACATCAATGGCGAAAAGCACTCGGGCGCGATGTCGATTGAAGAACTGGACAAGGTCATTGCGCCAATGCTCAAGAGCTGATCTGGCTTGTATCCCGGATGGAGGAGCCGCGTTTTTCGCGGTCCCGTAATGCGAGCTGGCCGCTGCATTGGCGTCGCCATTTTGGCGTCTGGATCGCCTGCTTTTTCCTCGAACAAGACGGCGTCCATCCGGGGTAACGTCCATCCGGGGTAACAATGTAACGCCTTCCCCCCAGGACAGCCGGTTCGCCGGGGCGCAAGAGAGGAGAGAGCTTCCCCGTTGACTCAAACAAGGGCATTGGGACGCCTTTTCAGGATTTCATTGCATCGCGGCTTCACTGCTGCGCGGTCGCCCGCCCATATCCAACAGTCATATCCAACAGGATGTGTATCCCGCTGATTGCAGCGGGTCCCAACAGGACTCGGATGCCGAGTAACTTTGGTTCGGCAGTCCTCGTTCGAAGGCATGGTATGACCGCAATCGCAACGACCGCTCATGTTTGGTAACGCGGCGTTAACCTGAGTTCGGCGCCGTGAAGACTCTCGACACGAATCGGCAAATCAGTCAGCCTGAGGTAATCGCGCGGGGCAACAAGCTTTGGAAAAGCGTTCCGCGCCCGTTGCCGATCGCCGCCGTCCTCTTCATTGTCGCGCAAAAGCGTTTACCTGGCGTTTGATTCTAGCGGTCATAGTCGACAAGCAGAGTCTTATTTCGCGAAGCCAACCAGACGGCCCTTCGGCCCGCGCCGGGAAGGTCATTGATGAAACTTAAACGGCTGCGTCTGATCGGTTTCAAGTCGTTCGTCGAACCGGCCGATTTCATGATCGAGCCTGGCCTGACGGGCGTCGTTGGGCCGAACGGCTGCGGCAAATCGAACCTTGTCGAGGCGCTGCGCTGGGTGATGGGCGAAGCGTCGCACAAGGCGATGCGCGCCGCCGGGATGGACGATGTCATTTTCTCGGGCAACAGCAATCGGCCGGCGCGAAATACCGCCGAAGTCGCGATAACGATCGACAACACCTCGCGCACGGCGCCAGCCCATTTCAACGGCGAGGACACGCTTGAAGTGTCGCGCCGGATCGAACGCGAGGAGGGATCGACCTACAGGGTCAACGGCCGCGAGGTGCGAGCCCGCGACGTCCAGATGCTGTTCGCCGACGCGTCCACGGGCGCGCGCTCGCCGGCGCTTGTGCATCAGGGCCGGATCGGCGAGATCATACAAGCGAAGCCGGAACAGCGCCGCCGCGTGCTTGAAGAGGCCGCCGGCATTTCGGGGCTGCATGCGCGGCGTCATGAGGCAGAGTTGCGGCTGCGCGCGGCCGAACAAAATCTTGCCCGGCTTGAGGACGTGATCGGTCAACTGTCGGGCCAGATCGACGCCTTAAAGCGCCAGGCGCGTCAGGCCATGCGCTATCGGGCGCTGTCGCAAAGCGTTCGCAAGACCGAGGCGGCGCTGTTCCATGTGCGCCTCGTCAGGGCAAAGGGCGAGGTCGAGGACGCTGCTCATGCCCACGAGACGAGCGTTCGCGAGGTTGCGGAGTGCACCGCCGCCCAGGCGACCGCCGCCACCAATCAGGCGGTTGCAGCAGCCAATGTGCCGGCACTGCGCGAAGGCGAAGCCGCGGCCGCCGCGGCGCTGGCGCGGCTGAACAATGCCCGCGACGCCCTCGAGCGCGAGGAGGCGCGCGCCAAGGAGCGCATTGCCGAGCTTGAGCGGCGCCTCGTCCAACTCGGCACTGATATCGAGCGCGAGCGCAAGCAATCGGCCGACGCTGACGGGGCGCTGACGCGCTTATCTGCCGAGCAGGAGACTCTTGCGCGCGAAGCCGCCGCCAGCGCGGAGCGGCGCGCCGGGATCGAGGAGCGCGCGAAGGCGGCCGAAGCCGCGCTCGCCGCAAGCGAAAAAACCTTCGGCGAGCTCACGGCCTCGCTCGCGGACCTCACGGCAAAGCGTACGCAGCTCGACCTCGCGGTCCGCGACAACGAAACGCGCCGCGTCCGCCTCGAACGGGAGCTTGGCGAGGTGACGGCCGAGCTTGGCCAGCTAATGGCCGACGCTGTGAGCGCGGTCGATATCGACGCGCTGGCGGCGGCTGTAGCGGCGGCACAATCCGCAGTGACGGCCGCAGACTCAGAAGCCGTCCGCGCGGAGGCCGCCCATTCCGCCGCCCGTCAGGCCCTTGACGTGGCCCGACAGCCCCTCGCCGAAGCAGAGCGCCATGTCCATCGCCTGGAGACGGAGGCCAAGACTCTCGCCCGCGTTCTGCATGTCGACAACAAAAAGCTGTGGCCGCCCGTAATCGACCTGCTTACGGTGGAGAAGGGTTACGAAACCGCGCTGGGCGCTGCGCTGGGAGATGACCTCGACGCTCCCGTCGAGCCTTCGGCGCCGATGCATTGGGGCGGCGCGCCGCTTGATCCAACCGATCCGGCGTTGCCGGAAGGGGCGCAGCCGTTGTCCGGCTTCATCGCTGCCGCGCCTGACGCCATGCTGCGCCGATTGAAGCAGATCGGCGTCGTCACCCGCGCCGATGGCGCCCGCCTGGTGCGCGAACTCAAGCCGGGACAGCGGCTGGTTTCGCTGGAAGGCGATTTGTGGCGCTGGGACGGCTACGCGGTCGCCGCCCACGCGCCGACCGGCGCCGCCCGCCGTCTCGCGGGACGCAACCGGCTCGCCGACATCGAGGCGGAGCTGCGCATCGTGCGCGCCGACCTCTACATCCGACGCGAGTCCGTGGCGACGGCCGAGGCGGAAGTCACGGCGGCCCGCGATGCCGAGAATTCCGCTCGGACGCGATGGCGCGACCGGCAGCGCGAAGCCGACGCCGCTCGCGACCGCCACGCCGCTGCCGAACGCGAGTTCAACCGCATCACTTCGCGCCGCTCCGCGCTCCTCGAAGCGCAGACAAGGCTCACCGCCGCTGTTGCTGAAGCGGACGCCGCTCGCGCTGCGGCTGCGGAAGCGCGAGAGGCTCTGCCGCCCACCGCCGATCTCGAATTGCGGCTGGCCGAAGCGCGCACCAGAGTGGCGGACGATCGCGGACGGCTCGCCCAGGTGCGCGCGGAAGCCCAGGCGCTTGCGCGCGAGCTTGAGTTGACGCAACGACGGCTCGCGGCGATCGATTCCGAAGCCGCGGACTGGAGGGCGCGCCGCGACAGCGCCGCAGCGCAGATCGCTACGATCGAGACGCGTCTCGCGGAAGCGAGGGCCGAGCATGAGAGCCTTGCGGACGCGCCGCAGCTATTCGAGGCCAAGCGCCACGCCCTGATGGGTGAAATCGCGAACGCCGAGGCCGCGCGCCGTGAAGCCGCCGACCGCCTCGCTGAAGGCGAAAATGCGCTGACGCTCGCCGACCGCGCCGCCCGCGCCGCGCTGGAAGCTCTTTCGGCCGCGCGTGAAGCCTGTGCGCGTGCGGAGGAGCGCCATCAGGCGGTCAGGCGCCGCCTCCTCGACCTCGCGACCGAGATCCGTGAGGTTCTGGAGGCCGAGCCCGAAACGCTGGCCGCGCTCGCCGGTTTCGAGGCCGACACGCCTCTGCCCGAGGCGACCGCCACCGAGACTGAGCTTGAAAAACTCAAGCGCGACCGTGAGCGGCTCGGCGCGGTCAATCTTCGCGCCGAGGAGGAACTGCGCGAAGTCGAGACGCAGCATACGACCCTCACGGCGGAGCGAGACGATCTCGTCGAGGCGATCAAGCGGCTGCGCCAGGGGATTGCGAGCCTCAATCGGGAGGCGCGCGAACGGCTGCTCGGCTCTTTCGAGGTGGTCAAAGGTCATTTCGAGCGCCTGTTCACGGATCTTTTCGGGGGCGGAACCGCAGAGCTGCAACTCGTCGAGAATGATGACCCGCTGGAAGCGGGGCTTGAGATCCTCGCCAGGCCGCCGGGCAAGAAACCAGCGACGCTGTCACTCCTGTCTGGCGGCGAGCAGGCGCTCACCGCACTGGCTTTGATATTCGCGGTCTTTCTCACCAATCCGGCGCCGATCTGCGTGCTCGACGAGGTGGACGCGCCGCTTGACGATCACAATGTCGATCGCTTCTGCGACCTTCTGGACCAGATGGCGAAATCGACCGAGACTCGCTTCATCATCATCACCCACAATCCGATCACCATGGCCCGGATGAACCGCCTGTTCGGCGTCACCATGGCGGAGCGCGGCGTGTCGCAGCTCGTTTCGGTCGACCTCGAAGGCGCTGTGAAGATACGTGAGGCGGTGGCGTAACGTTCGCAAGAATGGGATCGGTCCTCGGGCGCTGAAGCCGTCACAAGTCGCCTTGGCGATTGGATACCGAAGGCTCACGAAATAGCCGGTCAAGGCGTGCACGGCGACGCGGCAATGCGTCAAGCGCAGTCAAGAAGGCATCCCAGCTTTCATCATCGAGCGTGAAAGTCGGCCGATCGGCGAGCTGCTCTTCGGTACCGCCGCGGGGGCGGCGGGCGCGTTGAGCCGTTTTGAATATTCCGGACAAAATCACAACTATAGCTGCTGGACTGGAGAAATCATGGACGCGCAAGCCCCGCCGACACGCATCCCGCCCGATCTGCCGCCGGACCTCAAGGCCGGGCTCGGCAAGCTCGCACACCGCATGTCGCGCAACATGATCGCCGAACGGGCCGCGGCGCAGTCGCAGAGCTATCGGGCAGGCGGCGGATCGCAGGCGATCCTAACGAGCGACGACGCACTCGCCTACGCCTTCGCCCGCATGCCCGCCACTTATGCAGCCGCAACGGCGGTTTTCAATGCGATGCGTGAGACGCTGCCGGCATTCCAGCCGCGCACCATGCTGGATATCGGCGCCGGCCCCGGAACGGCCGCGTTCGCAGCGGTTGCGGCATTCGAAATCCTTGCCGATATTCGCCTCATCGATGCCAATGCGTCCTTGCGGAACTTGGGCCTGACCCTGATGGGCGAGGCGGGCAGCGAAACGCTGCAGCAAGTCGTTCACAGACAATCTTATTCGCACGGCGACGCGCTCGTGATGCTTGCCGGGACCGAACCTGCTGACCTTGTCGTCGCGAGCTACCTGGCAGGGGAGATCGCCGGCGACGAGCTTGCACGGTTCGCGCAACTGCTTTGGGCCGCGACCGCCGGCGCGCTGGTCGTCACCTTGCCCGGTACGCCTGAAGGTTATCGGCGCATATTGCAGATGCGCGGCGAACTTATTGCCGCCGGCGCCCATGTGGCGGCGCCGTGTCCGCATGAGCGTCCGTGCGCGCTGCGCCCGCCTGACTGGTGTCATTTCGCCCAGAGGCTGCCGCGTTCGCGCGATCACCTGCGCATCAAGGGCGTCGACGCGCCATTCGAGGACGAGAAATTCTCCTACGTGGTGCTCTCCCGCGCCAAACCGCCGTCGCTCGGCGCCCGGGTGCTGGCGCCGCCGAAGATCACCAAAGGCGCCATCACGGCGAAACTGTGCACAGAGAGAGGCGTTGTGACGGATGTCGCAGCGCGGCGCGACCTCGGCGCCTATCGGCGACGCAAATCATGGCGATGGGGCGACAGCGTGTCACAATAAATCAACAGTAACCGCTCGAAACACCGCGCCACAACTTAAGGGGCGATTTTCAACGGGCGCGCCGCTATGATTCGGCATCGCTTCGCGGGGTGATGGTCGAGTCGCCGCAGTGGCGCGCTCGGGGAACGAGGCGACGAGGGAGCACGATATGTCTACAACCGGCTGGATCATCGTCGGCGTCATCGTGGTGATCGTGGCGTGGGTCATCAGCGTCTATAACGGCCTCGTCGCCATGGGGCAGCGGGTCAGTCAGGCGTTCGCCGACATCGATGTCCAATTGCGCCAGCGCCACGATCTCATTCCCAATCTGGTGGAGACCGTGAAGGGCTACGCAGCGCACGAGCGCGGCACCCTTGAGGCGGTGATTGCGGCTCGCAATGCCGCTGTGGCGGCGCGGGGCCCGGAGGCCCAGGCGGCGGCCGAGCAGCAGCTCTCAGGTGCGCTTGGGCGCCTGATTGCGCTGTCGGAGGCCTATCCCGATCTCAAAGCCAACGCGAATTTCCAGCAACTGCAGGCCGAGCTTACGGACATCGAAAACAAGATCGCCGCCGCCCGCCGCTTCTTCAATAACGCGGTGAGCGAATACAATGCCCGCATTGCGCAGTTCCCGGCCGCGCTGTTTGCCGCCTCGTTCGGATTCACCGCCAGACAATTCTTCGATCTCGGCGAGGAGCGCAAGACCGTCGCGGAGGCGCCGCAGGTGAAGTTTTAGTCATGGCGGCCTACGGGCTTTACAGCCACATCGAATCCAACAAGCGGCGTTCGATCGCGCTCCTGGCGGGCCTGTTCGCGCTCGTATATCTGCTAATCTACGCCGGCGCGCTCGCCGGCGAGGCGATGTCCTACAATGCTTCGCTGCAATATCTTGCGCGCAAAGCGTGGCAGGATCTCATCGCGGCCGCCCCGCTGGCGACCGTCGGGACCGCCGTATGGATCGTCATTGCTTATTATTTCCACCAGACGATGATTGATCTTTTGACGGGCGGGCGCGAGGTGAGCCGCGCCGGGAATCCGCGCCTCTACAGTCTCCTGGAAAATCTCTGCATCTCGCGCGGCATCACCATGCCGAAGCTCAAGTTGATGGAGAGCGGCGCGCTCAATGCCTTCACGACCGGCATGAACCAGAGGCAGTACGCCATCACGGTAACGTCCGGACTGCTGGCGGCGCTCGACGATGCCGAGCTTGAGGCGGTGCTCGGGCACGAACTCACGCACATCCGCAACGGCGACGTGCGCCTGCTGGTCATTGCGGTGATCATCGCGGGCGCGATCGCGTTCTTCGCCGAGCTGTTCTTCCGTCTGCGGTTCTACGGCGGCTTCCGGGGGCGGCGGCCGGGCGACGGCGAGAGCGATCGGGGCAGGGGCGGGAATTTCATCGCCGTTGTGATCGCGGTCGTGCTGGTGGCGGTCGCCTGGCTGCTGTCGAGCGTGATCCGGTTTGCATTGTCGCGCTCGCGGGAATTTCTCGCCGACGCCGGCTCGGTCGAGCTCACCAAGAACCCTGACGCCATGATCATGGCGCTGCGCAAGATCGAGGGCCGCGGCGAGCTTGCCGGCGCGACTTCCGCCGTCATGGAAATGTGCGTCGACAATCCGCGTGAAGAATTCACCGACCTGTTTTCGACCCATCCGTCGATCGAGGCGCGCATCAAAGCGCTGGTCGAGGTGATGGGCGGGCACGATCCCGGCCCGCTGGCGCTGCCGGGTCCGGTGGAAGACACGCAGGCGGACGCCTATCGGCAGCAGCAGCGCGGGCCAGACGGCGAGCAGGCCGGTCCCTGGGGCAGCGCAGCCGAGCCGTGGGCCCCCCAGCCCCAAACGCAGCCAGATACGCCAGCCCGACAGCCTGCGCCGGAGCCGGCGTCGCCGCGGCCGTTCCTACCCGATCGGCCGCCGATTGATCTCGACGGGCCGCCGACAGCGCCGCAAGATCGCGACCGGCCGGCGGGGCCATGGGGCGAGCGGCGCCATTGAGGAGGATCGTCCTCACGGCAGACGAATAGGTCGAGCGCCGCCACTGCAGTGTCTGTTTTGCAACACACCCGCAATATTCGCCACAGGACCGCTTTTCCGTTCCGGCTATTGGGGATAGGGGAACATAGTGCCGGACCGCGGGTCTTGGGAGCCCACGGTCGGCATCGCGATTAGAATTATCGGAAGGGGGAGAGGAACATGAGGAAGCTGATGACGGCCGGGTTGGCCTTGTCTGCATTGTTCGCTGTGTCGGGGAATGTGCGCGCGGCGGTAAACTATCCGTGGTGCGTCATTGGAGAGACCAGAGGCGTTGAGTGCGTCTTTACGAGCCGGGAGCAATGTGCGCAGGACGGAAGGAATCGGGGGTTTGGCGGCCAGTGCATACGAAATCAATTCTACAATCCCGCACTCGGTCCGACCGGTGAACCGCTGCCGGGCAAACGTAGACCCCGAAAACGTCAAAGCTGAGCGGGCTTGCACAGTATACGCCGGCCGGCCCCCGCCGCGTAAAATCCAGCTCCCGGAGATCGTCGAGATAGGGGCTGGTCGGCGCGCATCCCATTCATTGGTTTGGGGAAGCACCCGCCTGTCCCCGGCGCGGCTCACGCAACCGGCCCTGCGCGGGGTCATGCCATACTCGCCATTCGCTGCGGAATCGCTGCGCCGTCCAGCGCAACCTGCCAGGATCCCACGGATCTGAGAGAGCGGCACGCCGTGTGACCCGCAAAGGCGAAAGCTCTCCTGCCCGCCTTCGCTTCTCTGATCCGCCCGCGGCGGCCCGATATTTGCCCGGCGCCAATTCGTACGGAGGTGACCAGGCTGCCGCTACGATGCCGCAGAGAGACAGCCGAAGCGCTCTCGGTAGCGGACGACGGTTGTCGGACGCTGCTCGATGGTGTCCACTAGAGGTTCAGCGCCGAAGCGGCCTGGCGGGAGGATCGGCTCATGACCACCAGAAAGCTTATACTCATCTGGATGGGCTCAATGTTGATGATCCTGGCTTGCGTATTGATCGTCGAACGATATTTCCCGTCACATGCCAGGAGCAGTGATCCGCCAGTCGCCCTTAAACCGGTTGGCTCGGATACCGGCAACGACTCATAGCGGACTCTTAGGAGACCGCGGAGAATAGGTGAATCGAAAGCGTGTCATGCCCCGCTTCAAGGGGCACCCAG